>CAMBPQ010000016.1 GCA_945869735.1 Planctomicrobium piriforme | reverse complement strand
GCGGCCCGACGCCGCCCCGACATCTGTTCTCCAGGAATCACCGCATGTCCCTCGCCGAGGCTCCCCGCGACACCGCCCCTGGCCGCTGGCAGGCCCTCGCCGACCGCGTGCTTGCGGGTGGCACGATCGACCGCGTCGAGGCCCGCGGCATCCTCGAATCCTCTGACGCGGAGTTGCTCGATATCCTTGCGGCTGCCTGGCGGGTGCGTCACCGGCACTTCGGCAACAGCGTCCAGCTCTTCTTCCTGATGAACGCCAAGAGCGGCCTCTGCCCGGAGGACTGCGGCTATTGCTCCCAGTCGAAGGTCTCGGAGGCCGAGATCCCGCGGTACAACCTCCTCTCCGCTCCCAGACTCCTCGAGGCCGCGAAGCTGGCGGCCGAGCAGCAGTCGAAGACCTTTTGCATCGTGATCTCAGCCCGAGGCCCCACCCAGCGGGAAATCGATTTCGTCTGCCAGATCACGCCGCAGATCAAGCAGCAATACAGCCTCAACATCTGCGCCTGCCTGGGGCTGCTCACACCCGAGCAGGCCAAGCAGCTCGCGGCGGCGGGCGTCGACAAGGTCAATCACAACCTCAACACGAGCGAACGGCATTACGGCGAGGTCTGCACGACCCACACCTACGCCGACCGCGTGGCCACGCTCGCGGCCTGCCGCTCCGCCGGCTTGGAACTCTGCAGCGGCGGCATCATGGGCATGGGTGAGACCCACGACGACCTCGTCGACATGGCGTTGGAACTGCGGGCCCTCGGGGTCGAGTCGATCCCACTCAACTTCTTGAACGCGATCGACGGCACCCCGCTGGAGCATGTCAACCGGATCAATCCCCGCGACTGCCTCCGCGGACTTGTCATGCTGCGACTCGTTAATCCGACGGCGGAGATTCGCATCGCTGGCGGCCGCGAGATCCACCTCGGCAGCCTGCAGCCGCTGGGCCTCTACGCCGCCAACTCGATGTTCGTGGGCGACTACCTCACCACCAAGGGGCAACTTCCCGAGGCCGACTACAAGATGATCGAGGAAATGGGCTTCGTGATCACCCGCGGCGCCGAATCAGCAGAGCCGCTCCCCACGATGGCCTGATCGGGCCCGTCACGGCTCCTCGCCGATCACCCCGAGGCTCATCAGGAGTTCCGCCATCTCCCCGGCGGCATGCGTGTGGCCCTGCTGCCGCGCCGCCTCGATGCCCTCCCGCAGCGCACGGCGGGCGTCGTCGATCCGCTCCCGCTTGATCAGGTGTTGGGCTGCCATGTGGAAGGCGGGCACGTACGGCGGCCCACTGCGGGCCAGATCCTCGAGAATCTCGAGCCCGGCCTCCCATTCGCCGGCCGACTCCATCTCGAGCGCCAGGCTGTACCGCAGAAACACATCCTGCGGGTCGTCCTTCAGCATGGCCTCGATCTTCTCGCGACGCGTTGTGCTCATGGAGTGTCCTGTTTCTCGTCGGTCCTCGTCCGCCCCCGTCCGGCCACCGGGTCGATCCGCACGATCGAGCCGGCGAGCGTCACCACCACCGACCGTTCCGATACGGCGGCGATCGACCGTGGTGCAATCAGCCGGGCAACATGCGCGGGATTCACCGCCTGCTGGCCGTCTCGCATGACGGCGTGGAGTCGCCACAGTCCCTCGGGACGCGATGCCGAAGCGGCGTCACCGGCAAGCACCCACAGCGCGCCGTCGCCGCGGCCGAAGGCGGCATCACGAACCTGGGGAAGACCCGTATCGAGCCGCAACAACTCAACTCCCGTCACGCCGTGGAAGGCCACCGTGGCCGCCGTCACCGCATCCCGCGGCTGTTCCAGCAGCACCAACTCGTCCGCGGGGCTGACGGCCGTAGCGGCTGGCCGGCGGTCGGCCGCGACCCCGGGCCAGCTGTCATTGGCGAGCGGCCGCATCCCCACGCCGGCAAACACGATTCTTAGAACGGGGGCCAGCGGCTCGGGCAACCCAACCACGGCCAGCCAGTCACGCATGTGGCTCACCACCAGTTTGACCACCGGCGAGGCGGTCGCCGCGGTCCCCAGCCGGATGGATTGGAGAGGAGCCGCTGGGTCTGCGACCTCGCCCGGGCGGATGCGAAACGTCTGCAGCGTCCAGTCGTCTCCCGACCGGCCGACGATGGCCAGCAGATCGCCCGGCAGGCAGCCAATTGCGACGGGTACCGGCTGCCCCTCCGCGGCGGCCGCGACCACGTCACGACGGCGACCCGGAGCGAACGGATCGAACGCGAACACGGCCCGGCGGACCTCGTCGAGGCAATAGACCGTCTGCCCATTCGGGGACACGGTGAGCGCTCCTGCACCAGGCACGTCATCGACGATCGTCGTGATCCTGACCTCTTCGGTCGCCGAGACCAGCTCATCCGCCCTCACCAGAGTCAGGCATGCGACCAGCGTGCCGCAGGCTGCAAAGGCCATACTCCAGGCCAGCGTCCTCGCCGGCACGGTCAAAGCGGCGGCAGCAGCCATCGCCATCAGTGCGCCGCGGCGGGAAGACCGTGGGCCGTCTCCCAGACAGCGATCTCGTCGGTGTGGCGCAGGGAGAGAGCGATGTCGTCGAGCCCCTCGAGGAGGCACTGGCGGCGAAACGGATCGACCGCAAACGATCGCTGAAAGCCCGCGTCATCGGAGACGGTGCATGCCTTCAGATCGACATGGAGGTGATACTGCCCCCCCTTTGCAGCGGCAGCGCCGGCGCGTCGAAAGAGTTCATCGACGTCAGACTCGTCGAGACGGATCGGCACGATCCCGTTCTGGACGCAGTTGTTGAAGAAGATGTCGGCGAACGTCGGGGCGACCACGGCACGGAAGCCGTAATCGGCCAGCGACCAGGGCGCGTGCTCACGGCTGGAGCCACAGCCGAAGTTGCGGCGGGCCAGCAGGATGCTCGCCCCAGCAGCCGGCGGCTGATTGAGCTCAAAGTCGGGATTCAACGAGCCGTCTGGCAGAAAACGCCAGTCGAAGAACAGAAACTGACCGAAGCCGGTCCGCTCGATCCGCTTGAGGAACTGCTTGGGGATGATCTGGTCAGTGTCGACATTGGCCCGGTTGATCGCGGCGACGATGCCGGTATGGGTGGTGAACGACTGCATGGCGCTTGGAATCTCCTACTTATAGTGCCATTCGCGGACGTCGACGAAGTGCCCCGTGACCGCGGCGGCGGCGGCCATGGCCGGCGAGACGAGGTGCGTGCGGCCCCCCTTGCCCTGACGGCCCTCGAAGTTGCGGTTGCTCGTCGACGCGCACCGCTCCTGCGGGGCAAGCGTGTCGGGGTTCATCCCCAGACACATGCTGCAGCCCGCCTCGCGCCAATCGAAGCCAGCCTCGCGAAATATGCGGTCGAGCCCCTCCTGTTCCGCCTGTCGCTTCACCCGGCCACTGCCCGGCACCACCATCGCCCGCACCGACGGCGCCACGCGGTAGCCCCGGAGCACGCTGGCGGCAGCCCGCAGATCCTCGATGCGACTGTTGGTGCACGAGCCGATAAACACGCGATCGAGCGGGATATCGACGATTCTCGTACCCCCCGAGAGCCCCATGTAGTCGAGCGCCCGGGCGGCACTCGAACGATCGTTGGGATCGGCGAACGCGGCAGGATCAGGGACCGCCGCGTCGATGCCGGTAACCTGGGCCGGATTCGTGCCCCAGGTCACCTGCGGAACGACGTCGGCTGCCCTGAAGATTTCCACGCGATCGTAGACTGCGCCCGGATCGCTCGGGAGTTTCTCCCAGTGGGCGACCGCGGCATCGTAATCCTTCGGGGCGTGATCGCGACCGCGGAGGTAGTCGAATGTGACGGCGTCGGGGGCGATCATGCCAGCGCGGGCCCCGGCCTCGATCGACATGTTGCAGACGGTCATCCGCTGCTCCATCCCCAGGCTGCGGATGCACTCGCCCGTGTATTCGATGACGTGCCCTACGCCACCCTCGGTGGAGAGCCGGCCGATGAGATAGAGCACGATGTCTTTCGCGGTCACTCCCGCCGGCAGGCTGCCTTCGACGCGCACCTCGAGCGATTTCGGCTTCGCTTGGCGGAGTGTCTGTGTGGCGAGCACGTGCTCCACCTCGCTCGTGCCGATGCCGAAGGCGAGGGCGCCCATCGCCCCGTGCGTGGCCGTGTGGCTGTCGCCGCAGACGATCGTCATGCCGGGTTGCGTGATCCCCAACTCGGGACCGATCACGTGGACGATGCCCTGATCCACGTCGTCGAGATCGAAGAGGCGGACGCCGAACTCCCGGCAGTTGGCCCGCAGCGTGTCGATCTGTTGCTTCGAAATCGGATCGGCGATGGGCAGCCGACGGTCGGTCGTCGGCACGTTGTGATCGGGGGTAGCAAACGTGGCCTCGGGCCGGCGCAGCCGGCGACCGGCGAGCCGCAGCCCCTCGAAGGCCTGAGGACTCGTCACCTCGTGCACGAGGTGACGGTCGATGTAGAGCAGGGGCAGTTCGCCGGGGGGCGTACAGACGACGTGGTCGTCCCAGATCTTGTCGAGCAGCGTGCGGGGTGCTGAGGGCATGGTAGGAGATGGGCCGGTGAGGAAAAAACAAGACGACCGCAGGTTGAAATGTACCAAACGCGAGGGCCGATGCCGCGACCCCTCATAGAACGGCGGCGCAGCAAGCCCGTCGGCGACCGGTTCCCGTTGTTCATGGAATGCCGCTCCGGCAAAGTGTGCCGCTTTCGGGGCGGTCACTTTAGCCGGCTGAGTCGCCCGGCCGATCCCCCATGATGCGGTCGGTCGTGGGAGGCCCTCCGTGTCATCGTAGGGCGAGGATTGCCATGGCTCAGATGGGGATGCTGCGGAAACTCTGGCTCACCAGATTCTCGAAGCCGGCGGGCGAGCGGGTCCTCCTTCGCCACGCGCTCACGTCGCCCCCACGGCGAATCCTCGAACTCGGGTTGGGCACGCTTGGCCGCACGGAGCGGCTGCTGGAAGCCGCCGCCGCATCACTCGCCACGGCCGACATTCACTACGTCGGGCTCGACCGCTTCGAAGGCCGCCAGCCAACCGACACGCCGGGAGTCTCGCTGAAGCAGGCACACCAACGGCTCCACGCGAAGGCCCGGGTGCAACTCGTGCCCGGCAACATCGATTCAGCGCTGGCGCGGGTCTGCAACCACCTCGGTGTGTTCGACATGGTGGTGATCTCGGCCATCAACGATGACCGGCACCTGTCGCGATCGTGGTTCTTCCTCCAGCGACTCACCACCGCGCAGTCGACTGTGTTCGTGGAATCGGCCCAACAGATCTGGACCACGCTGCCGAAGGCGAAGATCGATGAACTGGCCGCGCGGACGGTGCTGCAGCGGGCCGGCTGAAGCTATCCGAAGACTCGAGCGGGTCTGGCGTATGAAGCGACGAGCTGGCGAACCGAGTGAGGGAGGCGAGGGGGTCGGCGAACGCTCGAGGAGCCTTGGGCGTATCCTCGCCCCGGCGATGAGACTTTTGCCGCCCCCGAACCAGCGATTCACGTACGTCTGACCCGAAAGCTCTATCGTTCCTTGATCTTCGCGAGCGCTGCCGCGGCCGCCGCCCGCACGGGCTTCGCGGGATCTTCTTCGGCGACAAGCTCGAGCAGCGGGACCGCCGAGGCCGCGGGAGAGCCAATATCGCCGAGCGCCACGGCCGCCTCGAGCCTGACGTTCTCTCTGTCGCCACGCAGGGCCCGCCGCAGCAAGGGCACGGCGGCTGCGAACAACGACTTGTCGTCCGGCTTGATCTTCAGCGTGGCCCAGACAGCCACGGTCGCCATCATTTCGTCCTTTGACTGCGTCAGTTCGCGGAGCACCGGCTCAGCCGCCAAGGCCGACGGGCCAATGCTGCCGAGGGCATAGGCCGCGGCATACCGCACCCCCGCGGCCACCGTTTCGTCCGCCACCAGTTTTTGCAGTTCGGGCACCGCGGCAGTCGCCTCGGCCCCGATAGCCCCGATGGCCACGGCCGCGTCTCCACGAACCTGCGGATCGGACTCGGCTAGGCCCTTCACCAGTTCGGCGAGCGCCGGCTTCGCAGCCGGACCCACGGCCGCGAGGATCTCCATGATGTTGAGCCGGATAGCGGGATCGTTCATCTTCGACTGCAACGCCCCAACCGCCGCGGATCCAAGCCGAATCAGCGCCCCCCCCGCGGCCCTCCCCACGTCCGGATCCGCGTCTGACAAGAGGCCCACGAAAGTGTCGGCCAGTCGCTGGCGGGCTGAATCGTCGAAGTTGTCTGCGAGATCCGAGAGGCCCGAGACACAGCCGGACCGCACATCAGGGTCGGCGTCCGTCAGCCCCTTGGTCAGGCGATCGATCGCTTCTTTCACCAGCGACGCATCGTCGGGATGAATCCGCGCCCGCGCCCAGGCGGCCGTTGCCGCGAGAAAGCGATCGTCCGAGCCTGCGGCCTTCGTGAGGCATTCATCGCACCCTGCGGCCTTGATCCGGCCCAACGCAAACGCCGCCGCCAACCGCGACGATTCGTCGTCGGACGCGAGCACCTTGGCGATCTCCGGCGCGGCAGCCGACGCTTTTTCACCGATGGCAGCCAGCGCGAGGATCGCCTGAAGCCGTTCCTCGTTGCCGGCCTCGCCGACGACCTTGGCCAGTTCCTCGGTCGCGGCGGCGGCCCTCGGGCCGACTTCCGTGATCGCTACCTCGGCCCAATACCGCGACTTGGGGTCTTTGAGCGCCTCGATCAGAAACGGCACGGCGTCATCGTCCATGTCGGCGAGTGTCTGCAGTGCGGCGAGCACGACGGAGTGGTCGGCGTCGGCCAGTTGCTTTGACACGATCGGTGCCATGTCTTCGAGCGATGTGCTCAACCGGCGGAGGCTTCGCAGCGCCGCGCGGCGGGCACGGGCGTCGGGATGCACCAGCGTGTTGGCCAGGGGATCGATGGCTAATGCGTAGAGGGCGGCATCGGCCGCGGGGATCGGATCGCGGCCATCATCCTCGCGGATCAGGGCGATGGCGGCTGCGGCCTGCGTCACCACGATCGGATCCTGATCCTTGAGAAGTTTGAGGATTGCGGGAATCGCAGAACGGGCATCTTCGCCGATCAGGCCGATCGCCCGAACTGCGTGCCAGCGGACCCGCGGTTCCTCGTCGGCCAGCACGCCCAGAAGCGCCGCGAGCGCGGGCTTCGCATTTTGCCCCACCGCGCCGATTTCATCGATCACCAAAACCCGCGACCTACTGTCGGTCGTCGCCGCCAAGCGCTCGATCAGATCCTGGATCGTCGCCGCGGCCGCGGGCCCGGAAACCACGGCGGGTGATTCGGTTGACTCTGCTGCCGCGGGAGCGGCGGCGACCGGCACCGGCACCGGCTTTGGCGGAGCCTGCCTGCCGCTGCAACCGGGTGCAGCAATCAGAAAACTGGCGGCCATCATCAAGGCCATGGTCATAGAATGCGGCTGCCGGATCATCTGCGTGCTCCTCCCAGAACCACTTTTCTTAAAAACGAAAGTCTGCCATTCGGACGGAGCATTCGGCCTTCACGAGTCGGTCAAATCGCCGTCGCCCGCTCCGAGGCTACCGAGTATACTAGTGGGCGGTTTTTCGGCACGATGAGTTTTCCTTGTCATCCGGAATGCGTTGCCCAAACCAAAGTCCTTCGAGGCCGCCCATGCTTCTCCGCTCCTGGCATCTTGTTCGGCTCTCCATCCCCGCGCTTGCCTGCGGTCTCTTGGCCGTCGGGGCCTCGGCCCAATGGGGCATGGGCTTCAACCGCGGCGGCTACGCCTCTACGGCGGGCCAAGGTGCCGCCTACGGCATGTCGGAGATGATGCGGGCGAAGGGCTACGAGAACATGCAAAACTCCGAAGCTGCGAAGAACTGGGAAGACGCCAAGACGCTCGAGATCCAAAACCGCCTTCGTTGGACCGAGACCTACTTCGAGATGCGGAAAGAGAACAAGGACCGGCGGGCTGACGAGGCCGGTCCGCGGGTGACCCAAGAACAAGCGATCCGGATGGCCAAGATGGCTGCCCCGCCCCGCCTCGGCTCAACACAACTCGACCCCGTCACCGGCCACATCGCATACCCGCTGATTCTCACCGACAAGGTCTTCACGCCCTACCGCGAGGACCTCGACACGCTCTTCGCCCACCGCGCGGCTTCCGGTGGCAGCATTCAGTATTCCGACTATCAGGCCATCCAGACGACCGTTTCAAAGTTCGTCGATGCGCTCAAAACGCGCGTCAAGCAATATGCCGCCGGCGATTACGGGAAGGCCCGCACCTTTCTCGACAGCCTCGCCCACGAAGCCTCGATGCCGGCGGGCTGATCACAAGCTCGCCCGCACGCGGCGGAGCAGCGGGATCGCCGCGAGCCTCGCGAGGCTCGAAACGACAAAGAGGCAGGCATACGCCTCCCAGGTTTCGCCGAGCGCTCGCAACAGCAGGCCGCCGCACGCAGCCCCGGCCACCGTCGCCACAGCGATCCCGAGGTTGTAGACCGTGACCACGCCGGCCCGCTCGCGCTCGCTGAGCATCTCGAAGAAGAGCAGCATCACGGCGAGTTCGTAGGCCGCCCAACAGGCCCCCGCCACGACCTGCACGACCGACAGATAGGCGACGTTCCCCGACGGCAGCCAGAGCAGCGCCAAAGGCCCGATGGCCAGGCTCGCCACCCAAAGAAGTGAGAGTGAACCGATCCGGGAGGCGAGCCTTCCGATCGCGGGGAGCAGCAAGGCCTTGGTGAGAAAACTCGTGGCGAACACGAGCATGAACGCGTGGTATGAAAAGCCCAGTTGCCGAAGCATGAAGGGTGTGAAGTAGGGAGCGGCGAACTGGGCTCCGAAGACGAAGCAGCAGAGGTAGGCGACCAGCGAACCCGAGGGCCGCTCCGCCATGCTGCGAAGGGCGGTAGCCACCCGCGACGCCAGCGGTTGTTCGGTACCGCGATGATCATCCGCCGGGTCCTGCCGGGGCGGCTCGCGGCAGGACCAGAGGCAGGCGGTCGAGCCCAGGCGAAAAGCGCCCGCGATGGCAAACAGCACCGCGAAGGCAGGGAGCAGGGCAGACCGCTGCTCGCCCCACTGCAGCACGAGACCTCCCACCACAAAGCCCAGGAACACGCCGAGTTGTCCGAGCCGGTTCCGCTGCGCGAAGTAGGGCGTGCGGATCTGATCGGGAACCAGCGTTGCCATCCAGGCAGTCCACGCCGGAGCGGAGGCCATGCCGGCCGACCAGTAGGCGGCGGCCGCCACCAGGATCTGCCAGAGTTCCGCGTGGCCCCGCACCGCCCACCACACAAACGGCACGAAGCAGGCTGCCTGCACCGTGGTGCACGCGATCACCCAGCGGCGGTTGCTGCCCACGCGGGCCACGGCCAGAGGCGCGGCCAACTGGATCACCGCACCGGCGAGAATCGGCACGCTCGCCACCATCCCCGAGGCGATCGGCCCCATCCCGAGGGCCAGCGCGAACGCCGGCAGATACGTCTCACCGCAACCGACCATGACACTGAAGGCCATCGCGTCGATCGTCGAGACGAGCAGATCGCGACGCCGGCTGCCGCGAGGCGGGAGGAAGGGTTGGAACAAGGGAGGGAATGCTACTCCGGGCGCCGAAACACAAACTCTTGTCTATACTTCCCGCGCGGTTTGGTACAGGCGGGCCCGCAGGGCCTTCCGCCCCCGCGGCAAACAAGGGCGAGGAGGATCGACATGAGGGCCTTGGTCACCGGTGGCACGGGGTTCGTCGGACCGCGGCTGTTGCGGATGCTCGACCGACCGACCATCGTCTCCCGGAATCCCGACCGCGCCCGGCAGTCGATCGGCCACCTTGCCGGCCGGATCGTCCGCTGGGATCCGCTCGAGGGGCCGCCACCCCAGGAGGCCTTCGAAGGGATCGACGCCGTCTTTCATCTCGCTGGCGAATCTGTTGCTGAGGGACGGTGGACGGCGGCTCAGAAAGCCAGAATCCGCGACAGTCGTGTCGTCGGCACGAGGCACCTCGTGCAGGGCATCGTTCAGGCCCACACGAAGCCCGCAGTGCTCGTGTCGGCATCGGCCGTCGGCTATTACGGCGACCGGGGCGATGAGGAACTCACCGAGACGGCTTCGCCGGCCGATGACTTTCTCGCCCACGTCTGCATCGACTGGGAGAAGGAGGCCATGGCCGCTGAAGGCGTGGGTGTTCGCGTCGTCACGGCCCGGACTGGAATCGTCCTCGGCTCGGGAGGCGGGGCCCTCGCCAAGATGCTCACCCCCTTCCAACTCGGCGCCGGCGGCCCACTCGGCAGCGGCAGGCAATGGATGCCGTGGGTGCACGTCGCCGACATCGCCCGGCTTTACGTGCATGCGGCCGACACTCAGTCGATCCATGGCCCGATGAATGCTGTGTCGCCCCACCCGGTGCGCAACAGCGAGTTCACCAAGGCGCTGGGCAGGCAGTTGCACCGGCCCGCCTTCATGCCGGCTCCCTACATCGGCCTCCGGATTCTGTTCGGCGAGTTCGCCAAGGTGCTGTTTGCTTCGCAGCGGGTGATCCCAAAAGTGGCACTCGACACGGGCTTCATTTTTCAATATCCCGACATTGCCGTGGCGCTCAAGGAAATCCTCGCCCCGGCTGCGGCGTGAGGCATCGACCGCCAGAGCCGGGATTCACGGCGATCACGACGCCGCTCGGACGAGGCGGTCTTTGACCGCCCGCCATGCCTCGTCATCGGGCGGCGGATCGACGACGATCCGATCGAGCCCCCGCTGGTCGAGCGCGTGCAGCGTCGCATAGAGGCGGGCAGCGAAGGCCTCGGGGTCGGCGGGCATCGGCACGATCACCAGATCGCGTGACGTCGCCAGCCCGCGGACGACGCTGTCGTCGGTCCGCGTCGTGAGCCAGCCGACGCGGGTGCCGGCCGCGATGAGCTCCTCGACCCGGCCTGCAGGGTCGGCCGGCGTCTCGAGCGGGGTCTTTGGGGCATAGTGGCGGACCTGCTGACCGGGGGATCGCGCTGGGGCGGTGACCGCCGACGGAGTGGCGGCCGGCCAGGCAACGGGACCGCCCACGGCTTCCTCGAGATCAGCGTGAGACACCGGACCCGGCCGCAGGATCCGCGGCGGCACGACGGTGCAGTCGATAACGGTCGACTCGATCCCACGGAGGCATGGCCCGCCGTCGAGGATCAGGTCGATTCGGTTGCCAAGGCTCTCGAGGACGTGGTGCGCCGTTGTCGGCGAAAGCGCTTCCGAGCGATTCGCGCTCGGCGCGGCCAGTGGCGTGCCGGCCTTGGCGATCAGCCGACGGGTGAGCGGGTGAGCGGGGCATCGCAGCGCCACGGTCGACCCGCCCGCGGTGACGATGTCGGGCACGCGCGAACTCCGCGGCACGATCACGGTGACCGGCCCAGGCCAGAGCCGCGCCGCGATCGCCGCCGCCGCCGCGGGCCAGTTGGCCGCGAGCGACAGGGCCATCGCCTCATCGGCCACATGGACGATGAGCGGATTCGAGGCTGGGCGGCCCTTCGCGCGAAAAATGCCCGCCACCGCCTCCTCATCGAGCGCGTCGGCGGCCAGACCGTAGACCGTCTCGGTCGGGATCGCGAGAAGCCCGCCTCTGCGGAGGACCGCGACGCCGCGGTCGAGCGCCTCCTCGGTGAGAGGCGGCGGCTCCGGCGCGGTCGCGGGCCATTCGATGCGGAGGATGTCGGGGAGCGGGCGGCCCATGCAGCCTACCTTGCAACGCCCCACGCTCCAGAGCAAGATGATGGCTTCCCACCGCGGCGGCACGAGGCCACCCCGGTGTCTTCTCGCGAGGACTCCTCTTCATGGCCCTCTCCGGCTCCCCTGTCATCGGCATCGCGATGGGCAGCCGGTCCGACTGGCCGACGCTGCAGCGGGCCGCGACGATCCTTGAGCAGTTGGGCGTGCCCCACTCGTGCGACATCGTGTCTGCCCACCGCACGCCCGAAAAGCTCGCCGAATACGCCAGGTCGGCCGCGTCCCGTGGCCTGAAGGTGATCATCGCCGGGGCCGGTGGCGCGGCCCACCTCCCGGGCATGCTCGCGGCCCAGACACACCTTCCCGTTCTCGGCGTGCCGGTGGAGTCATCGATGCTCCGCGGCGTCGACTCACTGCTCTCGATCGTGCAGATGCCAGCCGGAATTCCGGTCGGCACGCTCGCGATCGGCCCCGCGGGGGCGACCAACGCCGCGCTCCTCGCCGTCGCGATCCTCGCGATCGACGACGCGGGCCTCCGTGAGAAACTCATCGCCTACCGAACGGAACAGACCGAGCGGGTGCTGCACGAGGACATGAACGGCGAGTCGGCAGCCTGGTCCGAGCGGGCCTCCGAACGGTGACGCGTGGCCGCGGCTGACCCCACTCCGATCCTCCCCGGCGGCACGCTCGGCATCCTCGGCGGTGGCCAACTCGGCGCGATGTTTGCGATGGCGGCCCGCCGCATGGGCTACCGCGTCGAGGCGATCTCCGATATCGCCGACTGCCCGGCAGCACGGCACTGCGACCGGCTCCACGTGGGTGACTACGGCGACACGGCGTTCCTGACGCGGGCGGCCGCGGGCCTCGACGTGGTGACCTTCGAGTTTGAGAACATCCCGGCGGAGGCCGGTCGATCGCTCGCTGCGGTGGTGCCGGTCCGGCCCTCACCGGACGTCTTGTTCACCACGCAGGACCGGGCCCGCGAGAAGGCCTTCCTCACGCAGCACGGCTTCGCCTGTGCGCCACACCGCCTCGTCCGCTCACGCGAACAACTGCATGCGGCCGTGGCCGATCTCGGCCTACCCGCCGTTCTCAAGACGGCCGCCTTCGGTTACGACGGCAAGGGACAGATGAAGCTCACGCGAACGGAAGACATCGACACCGCCTGGGCCACGCTCGGCGCCGGGGCGGACGGTCCTCGAGAACTGGTCCTCGAGGGCTGGATCGATTTTGACTGCGAGATCTCGGTGGTCTCGGCCCGTGGGCTCGATGGCAATATTGCCACCTTCGCGCCATCGCGGAATGCCCACGCGGACCACATCCTCGACGTGTCAATCGCGCCGGCCGGCCTCTCGCAGCCAACGCTGTCCGCGGCGACCGACGTCGCCGGGAAAATCCTCGCGGTCCTCGGCGTGGTGGGCGTCGCCTGCGTCGAGTTCTTCGTGACGAAGGACGGGGCTGTGCTCGTCAACGAGATCGCGCCCCGAACGCACAACTCCGGCCACCTCACGATCGAGGCCTGCGACACCTCGCAGTTCGAGCAGCAGGTTCGCGCCGTCTGTGGCCTCCCGCTCGGATCGACGCGGCAACGGCTCCCTGCCGCGATGGCCAACGTGCTTGGCGATGTCTGGGCGAAAGGCGAGCCCGATTGGGCCGCAGCCCTCGGCGTGCCAGGGGTGAGCCTGCATCTCTATGGAAAGAGCGAGCCGCGTCCCGGTCGCAAGATGGGCCACCTCACGGCGCTGGCTGATACGGCCGACGAGGCACTTCTTCGGGTGACCCGGTCCCGCGACCTGATGACTCTCGCGCGGCTTCGCCCCTCCTGATCCGGAATGATATCGCCGGCTTCCATGGGTCAGCACGGCTTGCCAAGGTTCGCAAGCGACAGTCGGAGGGGTTGCCCGTGCCCTCTCGTCGGACGTTCGCGTCGGCCCTCCAGGCCGCCGCTCACTGCGGTGGAAGCGGCGCTTCGCAATCCTTGCTGCGCTTGCTTCCACAGCCCGCTCGAGGGCACGGGCAACCCTCCCAGCACCCTGCTGGTGAACGCTCGCGACAGAGCTAGCAATCGCCGGCTGTTCATGGATCACTCCTGCGAACTGATCCTGATGGCACTCTTCAGTCCGGCGTGAACCCCGTGTCCCTGGGGTCACTGTCGTGAGTCGGTGGTGATCTTCGACCTGGGCTCGAAATCGCGGCACCGCACGCTCCCCGACCGGGCGATGGAGCAGATGGTCTGGTACGAGTTCATCGGCCTTGCCAGCCTCAAAGAACTCGAGGCCTTCATCACATCACGACGGTAGCCCGCGACGGGGCACCGGCAACCCCGACCCACGCAAGACGCCGATTCACCTGCCCAGCAACCGCCGTGCCGAAAAGATTTGGCTGGACACCCAAAGCGAACGTCTGCGACCCGGCAGGAGCAATCCCGCCTGCGGATCATGCGGGAGCCTCCGAAGGTGGTTCGCGGGCTCGCCGCGATCACTGGGCCGGGAGACTGCGGCCCCGCCAACTCGTCTTGATCCCGAAGACTTTTCTGGCCAGCGCGATCCACTGGATCCCGAGGAACACCGCGACCCCACACGGATGGGCGACTGCGCTGGTGACGCTCTGCTGGAACCGCGCCGCTTCGAGAAACCGGGGCACGTAGGCCAGCACTGCCGCCGCGACCGCGATGGGGATCGCCCAGCGCGGCCAGCCGTGCCAGCCGGTGGCGAGGCCCCATGCCACGAGCGCGACGGGGAGAATCTGGCCGCCTGCGAGCAGGATCGTGAACGGCACGATCGTGGCCGGACTGCCGATGCCCTCGGTCGCGTTTTTCGACAGGCCGCGCCACACATCCGCGGTTCGTTCGTACATCCGGCACGAGGCGACATCGGTGGCATCAAAGATGTCGGTGCGGAGGCCGGCGCGACGATAGGCCCGCGGCAGTTTCACGCCATCGTGGAGTGAGGCTCGGATCGCCTTGTGGCCCCCTGCCCTTTCGTAGCCGCTCCGCCGCGTCACGAAGAACTGGCCGCAGCCAGCCGCCATGCCGGGGGTATTGTCCTGCCGGCTCCGCGCGAGCGGCAGGAAGCCGAGCAGGATGAAGTGGATGAGCGGCAGGAGCAGCCAGTCGAGAAACGAGGTCGTAACCTGCCGAGGAAATCCGCTCACGAGTGCCCCCCCCGACGCCTCAAGAAACGCCACTGCCCGGGCGATCGCGGCGGGTGACGGCGAGACATCGACATCGAGGAAGACCCAGGCGTCGTGCCGCGCGGCTTGGGCGAGCTGCCAGCACGCGTGCTGCTTGCCGCACCAGCCGGACGGCAGGGCTCTGCCGTGGATGAGGCGAACCCGCGGGTCGACTGCCGCGATGCCCATGACGATCTCCGCCGTGGCGTCGCGGCTGTCGTCGTCGAGGATTACGAGTTCGAGATCGACGCCTTCACTGGCAAGCACGTCGCGGCAGAGCCGGCCGATCGCGGCGGCCTCGTTGCGTGCCGGCACGAGCACCGACACCTCCGGCACGCGGTCGCCCTGCGGCGGGAGTGGCGGCGCTGGCAGAAACGCGCGGAGGTTCGCGATCGTCAGACCCGCGGGCAAGGCTGCGAGCGCGAGCCCCACGATGGCGAGCAGCCCGATCCAGCCCGAGCTCATGCAACCGCTCCCGTGCCGTGGTCGTCGTGCGATGCGTCGAACCGCTCACCCCGCAACCAGGCTTTCAGGCGGCGAAACGCGTCGTAGAAAAACCCCACGCCCACACGGCCGGTGAGCAGCGTCGTGAACCGTGCGGGATCGCGGCTCTGGGCCCCTGCAGCCAGCCTGTCCTGCACCGCTTCGAGTTCTCGGGCCAGGAGCATGTTCCATT
The DNA here is from genome assembly GCA_945869735.1 of Planctomicrobium piriforme. Taxonomy (GTDB): domain Bacteria; phylum Planctomycetota; class Planctomycetia; order Pirellulales; family UBA1268; genus QWPN01. The sequence goes on along the minus strand of CAMBPQ010000016.1, from coordinate 37,196 downwards.
CGTCGGCCGATCGTTCGGCTGCATCTGCGATCCGTAGCGCTGGGCCGAAGGCTACGACCACCTCGGGTAATCGCTCATTCCAAAACGGATACTCGACGGCAAGCGGCACGATCACGCCCTCTGTCGCCGCAGCGACACCGTGACCGACGCCCGGCCGCAGGTGTACTGGTCGCTCTCGAGGATCGGTGAACTCGCCCTGCGCCGTGATCCAGTAGATGACGTCGGTCCGCTTCCCTGCCGCGCGGAGCATCCGCAAAAACCGCGCGGCGCCACGCCACGCATGGGGATCGATCCCGATAAATCCGATCCGTTCCAGAAACCTGTATTTCCCAAGTGCCGCGGCGTCAATCGGTCCGTAGACCATCCGGTCGGGAAAGAGCGACTGGCCGACGAACAGAAACGTGAGCGGATCCCACCAACTCGGATGGTTGGAATAGAAGATCACGGGCTCGCCGGCTATCTCCGGGCGGTCTGCGACGGCTGCGATCCCTTTCAGCAGTCGAACCGCATGAAAGCTGCGGCGGAAGTAACGCTGCACATACCACATGAACCAGTCATACAACCACCGCGAGAACGGCGGGAGTTCATCCTCTTTTCTTCCCGCATCATGATGCCGGCTGGTGGTGCTCATGCCAGGAATCCTACTGCACGCGGGCAATACCATCCCGCCGTGTCAGGAAGCCCCAATCGCAAGCGCGGGGAATATGTCCCCCACCCCGTCCCGCTGCGGGCTTCTCGGAGCCGGCGGTCAGACAGCGCACACAGCGGGCCCCGTCTGCGCGACGAGCTTGTCTTGGTCAACGCAGTCGGCCGCGATCCAGCCCGACATCAACACCATGGGCATCCCGGGCCCGGGATGAGCGGAGCCACCGGCGAGATAGAGCCCGTCGATGTCGGGCGACCGATTCGCCGGCTTGAAGGCACCAAGATACTTGCCATGGCTCGCGAGGCCGTAGATCGCCCCGTCGAGCACGTGATAGCGGTCGTTGATGTCCTGGGGCGTCAGCGCCCGCTCCATCACGATGTGCCGCTCGAGATCCTTCAGGCCGGCCGTCCGCTCCAGTTTCCGGATGATCGTGTTGCGATACTCCGGAAACATCTTCTTCCAGTCGTGGTGCGGCCGTAGGTAGGGCGTGTGGACGAGCACGTAGAGCGCCTCGCCTCCGGGGATCGCCACCTCCGGCTCGGTGACGGCCGGAGCGCAGACGTAGCAGGTGGGATCAGGGGCCGGTTCACCGCGGCGGTAGATCGTCTCAAACTCCTCGTGCGGGTCCTGCGAGAACACGAAGTTGTGGTGGATGAGTTGCTCATACCGTCTGTCAAGGCCGAGGTAGAGCACTACTCCCGAGCAGGCCGGCTCGTACTTACGGCGGCCGAGAAACTTCCGCTGTGGCTGCCCATCGACGAGTTCGCGGTGGGTCCGCACGCTGTCGGAGTTGCTCACGACCACACCGGCGGTAATCGTCTCGCCAGCCGCCGTCTCGACGCCGCGGACGCGGCCCCCCTCGACGATGATCCGGCGGATGGGAGTGTTGGTGCGAATTTCCACGCCGAGGTCGACGGCCAGGCTGGCGAGGGCCCGCGGCACCGCCCCCGTGCCACCCCGCGGATACCAGACGCCGTCGTTCGACTGCATGTGGGCGATGCTGCAGAGCACGGCGGGCGACTCGTCGGGAGCGCTGCCCACGTACTGCGTGAAGTGGTCGAGCATCTGCGCTGCCCGCTCGTCGGGCACGTATGACCGCACCGTGCCGGCGACGCTGTGCCCCGGTCGCATGCCGATCAGCTCCTTGATGAAAGAGACAGACAGGCTCTTGCGAACGTTAATCATGTCCTTCATGCCGCCGACGCTGCGCCAGAAGAAGAACTCATTGGAGAGACGGTGGAGCCGCTGGGCGAGGTCCATGAACCGCGCGTAGCCGTCGCCGGAACCCGAGCCGGGAGCATAGTCGTCGAGCGTCGCCCGCATCTTCCCGACGTCGGCGAAGAGATCGAGCGTGGTGCCGTCTTCGAAGAAGCTTCGCCACTGCGGATCAAGCGGCACCAGATCCAGATACTGCTCCATGTCGCGGCCCGCCTCGGCGTAGATCCGCTTGAGCACTCGGGGGATCGTCAGGATCGTGGGCCCCATGTCGAAGCGGAAGCCGCCCTCGCTGAGCACGGCGGCCTTCCCACCCACCCACGGATTCTTGTCGCAGAGCGTGACGGCGTAGCCGCGGGCCGCGAGCGTGCAGGCCGCCGCGAGGCCGCCGAGGCCGGCCCCGATCACCACCACTCGGTCGTTGTTCGTCGTGTGCTTGGTCATAAGGTGAAATCCTCGGCGCGGCTTCGTCAGAAGGCGCCCGCCTTCTCCTTCACTCCGCCGGAGCCCTTCTTCGACCGGCCCGGACGCGCGGCCAAGCCGTCGAGCCCCAAATCCCCGAGCAGCAGCCTGGAGGTGATCCGCGCCGAGGAATAGATCACAGGCAAGCCGCTCCCTGGGTGCGTGCCGCCCCCCACGAGGTACATCCCGTCGACATCCTCGAACCGGTTGTGCGGCCGCATGTGCAGCATTTGGCCGAGGTCGTGCGCTAGGTTGAAGGTCGCGCCCCTGTAAATCTCGTAGTCGTCCTGCCAGTCGTCGGGCGTGAGCATCTTCTCGTAGCGAATGCGGTCGCGGACGCCGCGGATCCCGATCCGCTCCATCTGGTCGAGCGCTACCTCGCGGTAGCCCGCCGCCTCCCGCCGCCAGTCGACGTTGGGGTGCCGATGGGTGACCGGGATGAGCAGATACAGCGTGCTCATCCCGCGGGGTGCGAGCGTGGGATCGGTCACGCAGGCATTTTGGACGTACATCGACGGGTCGCGGCTGAGCCGATGCCGATGCTCGATGTCGGCGAGATTGTTGCGGTAGTCTTCAGAGAGATAGATGTTGTGGTGGGCGACGTCGTCATAGCAGCCCTCGATGCCGAGGTAGAGCATGAACGTCGAGCACGAAAACCGCCGCGAGGCAATCTTCCGATCGTTCCAGTTGCGGCGGATGCGGTCGGGCACGAGCCGCGTCATCGTCCGGGCGAAGTCGGCGTTGACCACCGTGGCATCGGCCTCGTACGTGCCCCGTGACGTCTTCAACGCCGTGATCCGCTTGCCCGCGAACTCGAGCGACTCGACCGGTTCCTCGTAGCGGATGTCGACGCCCATGTCGGTGGCGATCCTCGCCATCGCGGTCGAGACGGCGCCGCAGCCGCCGATTGGGTGGAAGACGCCGTGCTCGTATTCGAGGAAGGAGAGGATCGAGAACAGGCTCGGACATTTGAACGGCGACATGCCCAGATACTTTGACTGAAACGTGAATGCCAGCCGAATCCGCTCGTCGGAGAAGAAGGTGCCGAGCTCTCTGTCGAGACTCCGCCACGGCTTGAGCATCGGCATGAGCTTGAGCAGGTCGGGTTTGGCGAGATCCCGCCAACTCTGGAACGGCTGCTCGAGAAACGGTGCGAACCGCTCGAACTTCGCCCGCGTGCTCTCCATGAATCGCGTGAAGGAGCCACGGTCGGCTGGCGAAAGCCGTGACACCTCCGCCTCCATCCGGGCCACGTTCGGCGTGGCGAAGATTTCGCCTCCAGACCCGAAGATCAGGCGGTATTGCGGGTCGAGCCGGACCATCTCAACCTCCTGCCGGAGGTCGCGGCCGCAGCTTGCGAAGATCTCGTCGAGCACCCGCGGATAGAGAAAGAACGTGGGTCCCAGATCGAACTTGAAGCCCTCGGGAGTGGAGATCGTGCTGGTCCGGCCGCCGGGAACAGGAAGCCGCTCGAGCACCCGCACCCGCACTCCGGCCTGAGCCAGCAGCATGGCCGTCGCCAATCCACCTGGCCCGGCTCCGATGATGTTGACCGTCCGCGACATCCTGGCCCTTTTTCCACGCTGGGCCGGAACGGACGTCCCTGCCGAGTCGATTCGAGTCGTATCATAGAGGGCGAGCGCGAGGGGTCAAGAAACCGCAGGCATTTGCGAGCGGTGCGGGCCGCCCGAGCTACCGCCGATTCGCCGCGGGATTCGCTCCGCAGGCCCGTATCGCGGGTTGAGAACGCATTCGACTTACGTGGAACAGCGGCTCCGGGGCGGCAAAAGTCTCGTCGCTCTCTCGCCGCGGCGGCTCAGGCGCTCCTCGAGCGTTCGCCGACCCCCTTCCCTCCCTCATCCAGGGCGTCATCTCGCCGCTCTCACGCAAGCAGATGCGCTTTAGTACGGGATGTAGTAAGCCGAACGGACCGGCCGCAGTCCGCCGAACAGGCCACGGCGGTAGAGCGGCACCGCGACGGCGGCGGGTGCGTAATAGGCAGTGACGGGCGTGGCGACGACCCCTGTGACCGGTGAGTAGGCGGTCATCGCCGTGGGGGCGTAGTACGACGTGACCGCGACCGGAGCAGCCGCCATGACGGGGGCATAGCCTGCGGTGTAGGCCGGCGCGTAGGGAACGCCGTAAGCGGGCGCGTAACCGGCGCTGTAGGCCGGCGCGAAGTTGGAGGTCACGGCGATGGCCGCGGGCTGGGAGTAGACGGGCGGCGAGAAGGCCGTGACCGCAGCGTAGTTGCCGGCGGGCGTGTAGTTGGCAACGTACGGAGCTGCATACACCGGAGCCGCGTACACTGGCGAGGCAACGACGGGAGCCGCGATCACCGGCCGCATCGCTCCGTAGTAGACGACCTGGGCATGAGCGGCCGAAGTGAGGGTCATGAAGATCATGACCGTCGTGATCTTCATGGCCTTCATGCGGCCGCACCCGCGCACGACGACCGACGGGGAAAGACGACGCAGCGACATGGTCAACTCATCCTTTCAGTGGGCCAGCGGAGGGCGACGGCGACGGAGAACCCGTCCCGAGGCGATCACTTCGTCCCTTACGCGGCTTATTGAGGATACGTTCGACGGGGATGGGCTTGCAAACTGCCGTCAAACTCTGACATTTGACGGGTGAACCTGGGCAAGCCGGACCCGATTCGGGGATGCAAACCAGGCCGTTTGGTAAGCCTCTCCACCGCACGCTGAAGGCGACACTTTGGACCTCCCACCGACTTCCGATCCCTCGCGAGCCGCAGCCAGCTCGGGCGCGGGCGGCTTCGTGCCGCTGCTCGCGCTGCGGGTGCTCACCGTCCTCAACGACAACCTCCTCCGCTGGCTCGTGATTGGCCTCGGCAAGCGGGCGGCCGGCACCGCGGGCACGGCGCTGGTGCTCACGATCGGCACCGCCGGCTTCGTGCTGCCGTTCGTGGTGCTGGCCTGGCTGGCGGGCTGGCTCGCCGACCGGTTCCCGAAGCGCTCCGTGATCGTGTGGGCGAAGTTCGCCGAGATCCTGATCGCCGCCGCCGCGGCCATCGTCGTGGGCTGGGGCGCGGGGACGGGGACCGCATGGCTCGGGCTACCGTTGGGGCTCTGGCTTCTGCTCGGCACGGTGACAGTGATCGGGGTTCAGGCCGCCCTGATGGCCCCAAGCATCCTGGGCGCGATTCCGGAAACGGTACCCCTGGCGAGTCTCTCCAACGCCAACGGCATCTTCGCGCTGGTCACGCTTGCCGCCACGCTGGCGGGGATGGCCGGCGGCAACTGGCTCGCTGACGTCACGCCGCTGTCGTCCGATGTGGCCGCCGCCACGCCCTCTGACCATGCGATTCCGGCCGCGGTGGCGCTCGTCGGCGTGGCCGTCGCCGGCTGGCTGGCGTCGCTGCGATTGAAGCGCACACCCGCCGCCGCCCCCGACACCCCCGCCCCGGTCAATGCGTTGGCCACCACGTACCGCGACCTCGCCGAACTCTTCGGCTCGACCAAACTGCTCGCCACCGCCGCCGGCATCGTCTTTTTTTGGGCACTCGCGGCGATCGCCCAACTCAACGTCGACCAGTTTGCCTTCGAGTCGGGGGCGAAATCGCAGGGACAGATCGTGCCGCTGCTCGTGGCCCTCGTGGGCGGCATCGGCCTCGGCAGCATGATTGCCGGAAAACTCTCCACGCGGGGCATCGAGGACGGCTCGAGAGTCGATCTCGGGTTCGTGCCACTCGGCGGGATCGTGATGGCGGTCGGTTGCTTCGCGCTGGCGATGTCGCGAACTGAGATCTTCGCCGCCGAAGTCGTCCAAGGCTCTGGGTGGCGGCTCGCGTTGCCGGCGTTTTGGCTGGCGGTGCTCGGGATCGGCGCCGGCATGTTCGACGTGCCGCTCGAGGCCTACCTCCAGGAGCAGAGTCCGCCGGCCCGGCGCGGGTCAATCCTGGCTTCGGTGAACCTCCTCGTGTTTGCCGGCATGTTCGCAGCCTCGCTCGTCTACGGTGGCCTGCGGACGCCGCTCGGCAGCGGCGAGTCGGCCCAGCCGCTCGTGTCGGCCCGCGGACTCTTCGCGCTCTTCGGCTTCTGCTCGCTGGCGGCCACGGTGGCCGCGGTCTATTGCGCGCCGCGGGCGACGCTCCGGATGGTCATCGGGACGATCGTGAATGCCGGCTGGCGGTTTCGCGTGGTCAACGAAGCCAACGTGCCCGAGACGGGGCCAATGGTCGTGGTCGCCAACCACCTCTCGTGGCTCGACGGTTTTCTACTGCCACTCACCTGTCCGCGGCCGATCCGGATGGTGGTCTACGGTCCCAACATCCAGGGAAAGTTCATGCGGATGCTCGCCGATCAGTGGCGGTTCATCCTCTTCGACCCGCGGCCCAAGTCGATCGGCACGGCGCTCAAGACGATCCAGGCGGGCCTCGCCGACGGCGACGTGATCGGCATCTTCTGCGAAGGAGGCATCTCGCGGACGGGCCAGTTGCTGGGCTTCAAGCGCGGCCTCGAATGGCTGCTCGAAAAGGTGGATGCCCCGATCCTGCCGCTCTCGATCGACGGCCTGTGGGGCAGCCTGCTCTCGTTCTCGGAAGGCCGATACTTCTCAAAACGGCCGCGGTTCTGGCGGCGGTCGATCACGCTCACGTTTGGCACGCCGCTTCCCGTGGGCACGCACCCCAACGAGGCTCGGCTCGCGCTCCAGGAACTTACCGCCTCGGCCGTGGCCCGCCGGCTCGATCCGTTTGCCGCGACTGCCGAGGCCTTTGACGGCTGCTGCATCGTCCAGCGGACCGATCGGCTCGTCGCGTCGCTTGCCGCTGGCGATCCGCTCCACGACTCGCTCGGCCTGCACGCGGGCCGGTTGCTCGGCATCAGGGCCACCGTGCTCGACGCGGTGACGCCGGCCGCCGCGATCGTGGCGTCGCTTGCCCGAGCGCAAGCCACGATCTGGCTGGCGCGGATCGAGCAGGTGCTGACGCTCGCCGCGGACCCTTCCTCGGCCAAGGGTCTCGCGCTGCATCTCACCGCCGTCGTGTTGCCGATTGCCTCGGCGGGCGATCTGCCACGGGCCCGCGAGGCGATTGACCGCTTCAAGGACGCCTGCGGCATCGAACCGGTCGTGGCCTACGCGCCGCCGGAGGTGGGCGGCCTTGTGGCGATGAACACGCCGTCGGCGCGGATCGAGTGGGACCACGAGACGACCGCGAAGCCCGACACGGTCGGCCGCGTGGTCAACGGCGTGGTGGTCTGGCCGCGGGCGGCGATGCGCGGTCCGCTCGGCCTGCCGTCGCTCACCTCTCAGGGCATTTCCGACGCCGCCGAGGGCACACTCGTCATCGCCGCCACGGCGACCGTCCGGCCCGGGAAGGGCCAGCCTGGGGCGGCAACGTTGGGAGAGGCCTTCGGCGTGGACAAAGACGGGTTCCTCGTGATGGCCTCCTAAATCGCGATCCTGCGACACGATGGTGCGGGTGATCCGACCCCACACGATCCCCTGGCGTTTGCGTGGGTCGGGGCTGCCCGGAACATTGATCAACAAAAAGGCAGCCCCGAGCGGTTTTTTGAACCTTGGTGTTCGCGACCGCGTGGGGTAGAGTGCACAAGGATGCACCCCTAGCTCAATTGGATAGAGCATCGGTCTACGGAACCGAAGGTTGCTGGTTCGAGCCCAGCGGGGTGTATTTTTTGGCCGCCCGGACGGCGGACTGGTAAGCCGGCGGAGGCCGGCCAAGCAATCCGAGGCAGGATGCCGAGGGTTTGCTTGAAGATCCTCCGAAGCTTGCCGGTTTGAGCCCAGCGGGGTGTATTTTTCCACCCTCGTGCGCTGGTTCTGCCCGTCGCTCTGAGGTCGCTCCGAGGCTTCTCCCGACGCTCCGTTGGCGTCCCCTGCCCCACCCGCCAAGCACGGGGATCGCGCAAAGTTTGGATACGAGGGGTATTGCTGCTTTCCCGACGATGGCCGGCGGCATCAGGTCATCGATGGAGACCACTCCGTCAACCCGGCCCCGTCCACGTATCACCAAACCGTCTCCGGGCGGCTCCAGTGCCAGCTCCACACGCGAATCGAACTGACTGGCAAAGGCATCGTCTACGACGCCTCGGTCGATGTCCAAATCACCGATCACGACATCGTTCAGCCCGATCTCGTGGTCGTGCTCTTCCCGCGAATGCAGATGATCGCGCCCACGAAGATCAACGGCGTGGCCGAGTATTGGATTGCCGACCCCGATAACCACACGCTGTGCCAGTTCGTGCTCGCGGACGGCCGCTACGAGCAGCGGCCCCCAGGCGACGAGATCCGCCTTTCGATCCTCGACACCTTCACTGTCCGGCTCGCCGACGTGTGGTGAGCCGTCACCGGTGAAGCCGTCCCCATCGCCCCCGCGATTGGGCTTCCTGGTCTGGCCTCGGGGCCGCTAGGCTCCCCCCATGAGTTCCTCCCGACTCGCGCCGCACAGTGGCTCCGCCTCGCCTCCGCCCCAGGGCGTCGAACGCGTGGTTGGGTTCGACCCCGGGCTCAACGTCACCGGATACGGCGTGCTCGAATGCCACGGCGGCACCGTGCGGCTGATCGAGGCCGGCACCGTGAAATCCAAGGGCGAAACGCTCGAGGAACGGCTGCTCACGATCCACTCCGGCATCCGCGAGGTGATCGAGGCCTGCAAGCCGACCGCCATGGCGATCGAGCAGGTCTTTTCCAACGTCAAGTTCCCCAAGACGGCGATCCTCCTCGGCCATGCCCGGGGCGTGATCTGCCTCGCCGGCGTGCAGGCCGGACTCGCCGTGCACCACTATCTGCCCAACCGTGTGAAGAGCACGCTCACGGGAAGCGGCCACGCTGGCAAGGAGCAGGTGCAGTCGGCCGTGCAGCGGGAGCTTGGACTGGCCGCGAAGCCGGAGCCAGCCGATGCGGCCGACGCGCTGGCCGTGGCCCTTACCGACTACCACCTGCGCCTGCGGCCGCTGTTCTTTGGCACGGGCGTCGTCCGAATCAGGAGTAGCCGCGCCTGACGGCTGACCGCATCGCATGATCACGAAGATCTCCGGCACCCTCGAAAGCATCAATCACACGGGCAACTGCATCGAACTGGCCGTCGGCCCGATGGTGCACGAGGTGCTCGTCACCGAGCTCGTTCGCCGCAGCCTGCAGACAAAGATTGGCCAGAGCGTCACGCTCCACACGATGGAGTTTCTGGAGGGCACGCCGGGCCGTGGCAATCTCGTACCCAGGATCGTGGGCTTTCTGACCGAGGTCGAGCGAGAGTTTTTCGATCTCATCTGTGAGGTCGACGGCGTGGGCGTCCGCAAGGCCCTCCGCGCGATCATCCGCCCTGTCGGTGAAATCGCCACCGCGATCGACGAGCAGGACGCCAAGGCCCTTTCAACGCTGCCGGGCATCGGCGCGGCCACGGCCGAGCGGATGATTGCCAAGCTCCGCCGGCGGATGCCGAAGTTTGCGCTGCTGATTGCCCGTGAGGCCCCCGGCGAAGCGGCCACCGGCAGTGGCGACGTGTTCGGTGAAACCTTCGAAGTGCTCCGCTCGCTCGGCCACTCCGATTCCGACGCGCGGAGGCTGGTCGACACCCTCCGCGCCGAGAAGAAGAAGCCCAAGGACGTCCAAGAAGCCCTCGAGTCGATCTACCGCCAGATCCAGCGGCCGCGTTAATGACGGACGGCAAGCCGCACGGATAATCGAAACGATCTCCGATCGTGAGGAGCCGGTCGGAGGCACGCGCAGACGCCGGGGAATCTTTGCGACTCACGAGCACCGCCCCGTCGGCCAAGCGGGCATCCTGGAGCAAAATCCCCCGGGGGCGAGCATGTCACCGCCGGCGAACCATTCCGGCATCGTCTCAATGCCACCCGCATTCCCCGCGCTCGCGCTTGGGGCTTCCTGAAGAGCGGCACACGCTCCCGATCGGGGAACTTGTTCGCAGATCAAGGCCGAACCGCGGCGGCCTCCCACCGTTCTCTTCGAATCGTCTACGATGTGAACCGGTGAACAGCATGGAATCATTTCGCCAGCCCAGCATCCAGGCCCCTGAGGAGGCTCCGCCGGAAGACCGCGCGCTGCGGCCGCAGCGGATGGAGGAGATGATCGGGCAGCGGGCTGTTCATGAGCGGCTCTCAATCGCGATCGACGCGTCCCGGAAGCGGGGCGAGCCGCTCGGTCACATCCTTCTCGACGGACCTCCCGGCCTCGGTAAGACCACGTTCGCCACCTGTATTCCCCGGGAGCTTGGCACCACGATCCAGATCGCCAGCGGCGCGGCCCTCTCAGCCCCGAAAGACCTGCTGCCATATCTCACGAACTGCTCCGAGGGCTCCGTGCTGTTCATCGATGAGATCCACCGAATGCCGATCGCGGTCGAGGAGTTTCTTTATCCGGCGATGGAGGATTTCCGGATCGACATCACGCTCGGCGACGGCGTGGCCGCCCGCACCATCAATATGCCGCTGCGGCCATTCACGCTCGTGGGGGCCACGACGCGGGCCGGCCTGATCTCCGCCCCGCTCCGCGACCGGTTCGTGATCCGCGAGCACCTCGACTACTACTCCCCCGCCGAACTCGCCGCCATCGTCCACCGCTCGTCCGGGAAGCTCTCGATGCCGATGGATGACGAAACCGCCAACGAAATCGCTCATCGCAGCCGCGGCACGCCCCGGCTGGCCAACAACCGACTGCGGTGGATCCGCGATTTTTCCACGAGCCGGGCCGAGGGGCTCGTGGACGTGGGCATTGCCCGGACGGCCCTGGAGATGCAGGGGATCGACGAACTCGGGCTCGATGGCTTCGACCGGCGGTATCTCGAGACGATCCAGCGGGTGTTTGCCGGTGGCCCAGTGGGCATCGAGGCGATTGCCCACACGATGAGCACCGCGTCTGACACACTCGAGGACGACGTCGAGCCCTTCTTGCTGCGATGCGAACTGGTGATCCGCACGCCCCGGGGCCGCCGCATCACCCCCAAGGGCGAAAACCACCTCGGCACTTCGCCGAAGGTCGGGCCGGGCAAGCTGTTTTGAAGCGGCCCCCACGGCTGACGCCGTGGGGCTTCCTGAAGCACCCGCAGAAAGCATCACCACGTGAGCGGTACGGCTCTCACGCGGCTATTTTCTGCGGCGGATTGACCACATCCCCACCCCCCGGCTACGCTCTGGGGCTTCCCAGACCACGTTTCAGGTGACTCATGGCCGTTCCCAAGCGACGTCAATCCAATCAGAAGACCCGGTCCCGCCGGGCGCACGACTTCCTCACGCCTCGGCAGTTGACGTTCTGCTCCACGTGCGGCAAAGCGGTGCCGACCCACCGCGTGTGCGGCGTCTGTGGCACGTACATGGGCAAGATCGTCGTCAAGACAGACGAAGCCTGACCCTGTGGGGGCGAGTCACGTGGGCAACGCGTCCGCTCCGGATTTGAAGCCGGATTCGACGCCGGGTGATGCAGCCGCACCGGCGATTCTCTTTCCCGGGCAGGGCGCTCAGGCCGTCGGTATGGCCGGCGACTGGGTAGAGACTCATCCCCAGGCCGCCGACCTCTTTGCCCGGGCCTCCGCGATCCTTGGCTACGACCTGCTTGCTGTGTGCCGCAGCGGCCCCGCCGACCGGCTCAACACGACGGCCGTGAGCCAGCCGGCGATCCTCGTCGCGAGTCTTGCTGCCCTCGAACTGCTCCGCTCCCGCGACGGCCATCCGCTCGACGCCGCGACGGTCACAGCTGGCCTCTCGCTCGGCGAATACACGGCGCTTGTCTTCGCCGGCGTCCTCGACTTCGACGACGCCGTGCGGCTCGTCGACATCCGCGGCCGCGCCATGCAGGAATGCGCCGAGCAGCGTCCTGGCACCATGCTGGCGGTGCTCGGCGTCGACCGTGAGAAGCTCACGGCCCTGTGCGAGGAATGCCGCGCTAGCGACGTGCTGGAGGTGGCCAATGTTCTCTGCCCCGGCAATATCGTCGTCTCGGGTTCCGCCGTGGCCTGTCACCGACTCGACGCCGCGGCGGTGGCCGCCGGGGCGATGAAGTGCGTGCCCCTCGAAGTTGCAGGGGCGTTTCACACCTCCCTGATGCAGCCCGCCGTGGAGCGGCTGACGGCGGCGCTGGCGGACGTGGCCTTCCACCCACCGCGGATTCCCGTCGTCAGCAACGTCGACGCCCGACCCCACACCGATCCCGACGAGATCCGGGCCCTCCTGGCGCGGCAGGTGGTCGGTGTTGTCGAGTGGAACGCCTCCATGGCATACATCCTTTCCACGGGTACGCGGTCGATCTGGGAAGTTGGTCCCGGACGCGTACTTCGCGGCCTCATGAAGCGGATCGACCGAAGCGTGGCATGCTCCGGTGTCTTCGACTGACCTTCACCGACTGACCTTCACCGACTCGCATTCACCGACTTTTCCGGAGGCAGATGACCATGGCTGACGAGACGACGCAGGCGGTTCGCAAGCAGTTGAAGGTGGACTTGAGCGAACAGGTGGCCCTCGTCACGGGCGCCTCGCAGGGCCTTGGCCGCGCGATCGCGGAGACGCTCGCGGCCGCGGGCGCGACGGTCGCCATCGCCGCCCGCTCCGCCGACAAGCTTGCCCAGGTCGCGGCCAGCATCCGCGCGGCCGGCGGGAAGGTCGAGGAAGTTCCCTGCGACGTCTCGAAAACCGAGGAGGCCCAGCGGGTCATCGATCTGGTGGTGGAAAAATATGGCCGCCTCGACATCCTCGTCAACAACGCCGGCGTCACCCGCGACACGCTCCTCCCGAGAATGAGCGACGAGGAGTGGGACACCGTTCTCGACACAAATCTCCGCGGCCCCTTCCTCTTCATGCGGGCCGCCAGCCGGCCGATGATGCAGCAGCGGTACGGCCGGATCATCAACGTGGCCAGCGTCTCGGGCCTGATCGGCAATCCCGGACAAGCCAACTACTCCGCCTCGAAGGCCGGGCTGGTGGGCCTCACGAAGACCGTCGCCAAGGAACTCGCGGGTCGGAAGATCACGGTCAATGCCGTGGCCCCCGGTTTCATCGCCAGCGACATGACCGCAGCCCTCGGCCCCGCGCTTCTCGACGAGGTCAAGAAGCGGGTGCCGGCCAAGCGGCTGGGCGAAGCCTGGGAGATCGCGGAGGCGGTGCTGTTCTTGGCCGCCCCCTCGTCGGGCTACATCACCGCCCAGACGCTCGTGGTCGACGGCGGCATGATCGGATAACGGCCCCCACGGCTCACGCCGTGGGGCTTCCTGATGCTGACTGTTCCCGCGGCACATGAATCACTTGGTTTCCGGGATGTTTTCCCGGTCTGGACACGTCTGGCCGGCAGCGGGTATATCTTCGACCATAACCCAGGTAAGGTGCGCAGCCTCGGAGGGCTGCCTCCAAGATCGTTAGAACGCCCTGCCCCGCACGCCGCCCTTGCAACGGTCGGGTCGCAGAGGGGCCTCAGGAGGATTCATAAGGTGGCTTCAGTCCAAGATCGAGTGATTGACATCGTGGCTTCCCAACTTGGTGTGAGCAAGGATCAAATCACCGCCGAAACATCGTTCATCAAGGACCTGGGGGCTGACTCGCTCGATACCGTCGAGTTGGTGATGGAACTCGAAGAAGAGTTCGAGATCAACATTCCCGACGACGCTGCCGAGAAGATCCAGACCGTGGGTCAGGCGGTCGAGTTCATCGAGAAGCACCAGTCATAATCCGAGGGTTCGCGAAGCAGGGATGGCGGAGCGATCGATGAAGCGAAGGGCCGTGGTGACCGGTTTGGGAGTCGTGACCTCCCTGGGCCGGAATGTCGAAGTGTTCTGGGACCGGGTCGTGCGCGGCGACAGCGGTGTGGGACCGATTTCGCTGTTCGACGTGTCCGGATACCGGGTGCAGTTCGGCGGCCAGGTGCACTGGGAGCCCGAGAACGAAGACATTGCCACCCTCAAGGAACTGAAGCGGCTCGATCGCTTCACGCAGTTTGCCCTCGCCTCCGCGAAGGACGCGGTCTCCGACTCGGGGCTCGACTTCTCCGCGGAAGACCCCTACCGCTGTGGCGTTGTGATCGGCTCCGGCATCGGCGGGCTCTGGGAGTTCGAGGTCCAGGAGGAGCGGCTGCTCCATAAGGGCGTCGACAAGGTCTCGCCGTTTACGATTCCGAAGTTGATGGTGAACTCGGCCAGCGGCCACGTTTCCAGCCTCTATGGCATCCGTGGCCCCAACTTCGCAGTCGCCACGGCCTGTGCCAGCGCGGCCAACTCGATCGGTAGCGCCCTGCGGGCCATCCAATACGGCGACGCCGACGTGATGGTGACGGGCGGCAGCGAGGCCGCGCTCACGCCCATCGGTCTGGCCGGCTTCCAAAACATGCGGGCCCTGTCATTTCGCGGCGACGCTCCGCAGCAGGCGAGCCGTCCGTTCGACGCCGGCCGTGACGGCTTCGTGCTGGCTGAGGGCGCGGGTGTCGTCGTGATTGAGGAGCTTGAACACGCGAAAAAGCGGGGGGCTCGGATCTACGCTGAGCTCAAGGGCTACGGCGCCAGCGGCGACGCGGGCCACATCACCCAGCCCGATGACGAGGGGCGGGGAGCCGGCCGGGCGATGGAGATGGCCTTGGCCGACGCCGGCATGAACCCGGATTCGATGCAATATATCAACGCCCATGGGACCAGCACGCCGCTAGGCGACAAGGCCGAGACGCGGGCCATGAAGCGGGTCTTCGGCGACCATGCGAAGCGGCTCGCGATCTCGAGCACCAAGAGCCAACTCGGCCACACGCTGGGCGCCAGCGGCGGCATCGAACTCGTGGTCTGCAGCCTGACCGTCTCTCGGGGCGTGATCACCCCGACGATCAACCTCGACACCCCCGACCCAGATTGCGACCTCGACTACACGCCCAAGACCGCGCGGCAGGCGCAGGTCGATGTTGCCATGAGCAACTCCTTCGGTTTCGGCGGCCACAACGCGTCGCTCGTGATCGCCCGCATCTGACGCGGGTGCGGAGCCTCGGGATCGGTTCACTGGAACTCCCGCCACTGGAGTTCCCGCCTCTGTAACTCCCGCCAGGAAGAAGCCCCGGGCGCCAGCGCGGGGAAGACGCCACCCACCTCCTCCCGCTCCACACCGCCGCGGGCGCTGCTCTCGGCCAACTTCGGTCCCCTTCCGCCTTGTGCGTGCGCCGCAGTCTTCCTACAGTCCCCGCCTTCCCGCGAGGCTCCCGGTCATGCTGTGGTCATCGATTTATCCCGTCGTGTTGGCTTGCGTCGCCATGCTTGCGTCGGCACGCGCGGCACCAGCGCAGATTCCCGCCGGCGGTGGGCAGGTCTGGAAGACGTACGCGATCGGGCCATTCGTGACGCAGGCCGGCGAGGGAAGCCAGCGTTACGTCGTCGACTGGATCCTGCAGGAGACCGGCTATCCCGCATGGCATGGGGCGACCCCCGCATCGCTGTCGGCCGACGCGGTGCAAGTCTCGTGCTTCCACACGCCCGAGATGCAGGCGAAGGTCGAGGATGTCGTGGCCCGGTTCGTCGACGAGGCCGACACACCGCATCGCTTCACCGTCCGCGTGCTGGGCCTCGACAGCCCGGCGTGGCGAACCGAGGCCCGCCCCGCGCTGACGGCCATTCCCGTGGCGACGCCCGGCGTGCAGGCTTGGTTCGCGCAGCGCGAAACGGCGGCCACCGTGCTGGCACGGCTGCGATCGCGGTCTGATTGCCACGAACTGCCCACGGGCCCGGTGCTGGCCGCCAACGGCCTACCGGCGACGCTTTCCGGCGGCCGTAAGCAGGCCTACGTTCAGGACGTCGCTCCGCGGCCCGATGTCTGGCCGGGCTGGCAGACACAGTCGTCGGCCTGCGACGAGGGCCTGGCGATCGACGTCCACCCGCTGATTTCCAGCGACAAGACCGCCATCGAGGCCGTGGTCCGCTGCCGGATCGACCAGATCGAGCGGATGGCGGCGGTATCGCTCGCCTCGCCCGTCAACCAGCAGCGGGTGCAGGTGGAGGTGCCCCAGGTCGCGGCCGTCCGCGTGGGAGAGCGGTTTCGCTGGCCAGCCAACCAGACCCTCGTCATTGGAATCGGGTTGGTGCCTTGGCCGGTGCCCGCGCAAAATGTGATGCCGGTAGCACTGCTGTCGGATGTAAAACGGTGCGACGTGGTGATCGTCATTGAGCCCAGGCTCGGTGGCGGACCGTGACCAACCACACCGTGGCCATGGCCTACCCGCGAACCGACTGCGGCCGGCCAGCAACGAACAGGATGCGTGCATGAGCGGATCGACCGGGCGTCGGGTAGTGATCACGGGAATGGGTGTCGTCAGCCCGCTAGGGCTGACGCTCGACGACCTCTGGAAGGGGCTCGTCGAAGGAACGAGCGGCGTCGGGCCGCTCGACGCGTTTCCAACGGCTGGCATCCCGCTGCACCACGCCGCCGAAGCCCGCGGATTCACCGGTGAAATCGATAACTTTGGCCCGCTCGACGGCGAGCGAAAGAAGGCGATCCGCAAGGGCTGCAAAGTGATGTGTCGTGAGAGTCAGATGGCCGTGGCCGCCGCCCAGCGGGCGCTCTACGACTGCGGCAATGCAACAGCCCACCATGCTCCCGAACGCTTCGGCTGCGTTTTCGGCTCCGACTACATGCTGACACTGCCCGAGGACTTCACCGCAAGCGTCGCCAAGTGCCGCGGTGCCGACGGGCTTTTCGACTTCAAACTCTGGGCGAGCGATGGCATGCCGCAGCTTACGCCGCTGTGGTTGCTCAAGTATTTGCCGAACATGCCAGCCAGCCACATCGCGATCTACAACGACCTCCGCGGGCCTAGCAACTCGCTCACGCTCCGCGAGGCGAGCGGCCACCTCGCCGTGGGCGAAGCCGTGGTCACGATTCAACGTGGGGCGGCCGACATCATGGTGGCCGGTTCCACCGGCACCCGGGTGCACCCGATGAAGACGGTCCATGCGTTGCAGAGCGAGCAGGTCGCCACCGGCGGCGGCGACCCGACGACGTGGAGCAGACCGTTCGATAAGCACCGCCGCGGCATGGTGCTCGGCGAAGGCTCGGCCGTGCTGATCCTCGAGGAACTCTCGCACGCGCAGGCCCGCGGTGCGCGAATCTACGGAGAGATCATCGGCCACGCCGCGAGGTGCTCGACCAGCCTCGCAACGGTCGGCAGGCGTCGGCAGGCCGTCGGCCACGCGTTGCGGCGGGCGCTCGAGATGGCCGCAGTGGCGACCGACGGTATTGGCCACGTGCACGCCCACGGGGCGAGCACGGTCACCGGCGACCGCGACGAGGCCGGGGCGTTGCACGACGTGCTCGGCGATGCTGCCGGCAGGATTCCCACCGTTGCCGCGAAGAGCCACTTCGGAAACCTCGGCGGCGGCAGCGGCCTCGTTGAATGCGTAGGAAGCATTCTTGCCATGCGACAGGGCGAACTCTTCCCGCTCTTGAACCACGAGACCGCCGACGAGGAGTGCGCGATCCGCCCAGCCCGCCGGGGCGACCCCGCGGGCGACGTGTTTGTCTCGACGTCGATCACACCCCAGGGCCAGGCGGGCTCACTCGTGGTCCGTTCATGGCCGGCCTCGGCCTGATCCAAGGGGGACGCCGGCGGCGGCCGCTTCTTGACAGTCTCTCCCAGACGGCTTACCTTCCACCGGTTGCTTTCCTCGTGAGGATGGCTGCTGGTTCGCGGATTCGCTTTCCAAATACCCGCCGCATGGGTCCATGTGCGGGTGTTTCGGCGCCCATGTCGTGATATGGCGTCGGCCGTGCCGGCTGCGCCATCCCACGGTCGGCATCCGAGAACCCCATGAAGCCCGAAGAAATCCTCCGCATCGTCGACGCGATCCATCGCGACAAGAATATCGACAAGGAGATTGTGTTCCAGGCTATCGAAGCGGCTTTGGTCACGGCCCTCACGCGGCAGTACGGCGAGACCTCCCAAGTCACGATCTCCATCGACCGCGCCGACGGCACGGTCAGCGGCACGCACGATGGCCAACCGCTCGATACCGCCGAACTCTCAGGCCGCATCGGCGCCCAGACGGCCAAGCAGGTGATCATCCAGAAGATCCGCGAGGCCGAGCGGGACGCGATTCACGACGAGTTTGAAGAGCAGGTCGGCCAGATGGTGTCGGGAGTCGTTGCGCGATTCGAGGGCGCCACGGCAACCGTCACCCTGGGAAGTCAGGAGGCGATCCTGCCGCGCAGTGAGCAGATCCCGGGCGAGTCATATCATCCCAACGAACGGATCCGCGCCACCATCTTCGAAGTCCGCAAGGTGGGGAGCCGAGTAAAGATCATCCTCTCCCGGATTCGGCCCCAGCTTGTGCAGCGACTCTTCGAGCAGGAGATTCCAGAAATCGCGGACGGTGTGATCGAGATCCGGGCAATCTCCCGCGAGCCTGGCTACCGCAGCAAGGTGGCCGTGATCAGCTCCGACAGTCGCATCGACTGCGTCGGCGCCTGCGTCGGCGTTCGCGGCAACCGTATCAAAAACATCGTCGAGGAACTCGGGGGCGAGCGAATCGACATCGTCCGCTGGAACGACGATCTTCAGGTGCTCGTGCCCAACGCGCTGCAGCCCGCGGAGGTCGACGAGGTGATCCTCTGCCAGATGCTCGGCCGCGGCATCGTGCTGGTCAGGGAAGATCAGCTCTCGCTGGCGATCGGCCGCCGCGGACAAAACGTGCGTCTGGCGAGCAAACTCTGCGGCTGGGACATTGAGATTATGACCCGTGAGGAGCTCGATCAGCAGATCGAGCGGGCGATTGCGGGATTCTCGTCGATCGAAGGCCTCGATGAATCGGTGGCGGAGCGGCTTGTGGGCGAGGGTTTCCTCTCCTACGACGACCTCTCGGTGATCGAGCCCGATGATCTCATGGAAATGGGCGGCTTGACCGCGGAAGCCGTGGACGCGATTGTTTTAGAAGCGGAACAACGGGCCAGCATGGCCGAGGCTGCCGCGGCGGACGATCGGCGGAAGCAGCGAGAGTCGGACCGGGTCGCGAAGGCCACGGCCGACGCCGATGCCGCCGAGGCGCTCGTTGCCGGTGAGACTGTGGCTGAGGAAGCGGGCGTGGCAGAGGTCGCGCCCGAATCCGCCCCGCACGTCTCCCCAGAGCCGTGATGGCTGGAATCGGTTGTATGACGGAGTTCGGCGAGAGGCGTTTCGAGAGAGGTCCGAGTGGCTGTCCGAATCTATACGCTGGCGAAAGAACTGAAGCTCGACAGCAAGGAGCTGGTCGATCTGTGCACCCGCGCCGGTATCCAAGATAAGGGATCGGCGCTGGCGAGCATGACCGACGAAGAGGTCGGGAAGCTCAGGGAGTTCATCGCCAACAAGTCACGGCCGCCTGATCGACCGGCCCCCCCAGTTGCACCCCCGAAGCCTACAGCACCGCCGGTGGCGAAGCCCGTTGCTGCCCCGGAAACGCTCAAACGCGAAGACTACATCGCCCCCGCCGGCGTGAGCGGCAAGGGCAAGCCGCCGGAGATGCCGGCCCCCAAGCCGACGGTTACCGAAGCGAAGCCGCGGCCCATGGTGCGGCCGGGTGGTGACGGTTCGAAGCCGGTGCCGCGGCCTGCGTTCAAGTTTGCCCCGATGCCGTCCGCGGGTCGGGCGTCGATCTCTCCTCGGGCGGCCTCTCAGGAACCCGCCGCGCAGAAGCCCGACGTCAAACTCCCGCTCGATGCGATCCGCAGTGCGAAGGCCGGCGGCGCGAAGCCGCTCGCCGATCACATGCGAAAGCACGAGCAGCAGCGGGCGGCCGACGCCCAGCGGGTCCGCACGGGCGGTCTGCTCCGCGGTGCAACGAGCGGCGGACCGGTAGCAGTGCCCCCGCCGATGCAGCCGGGAATGAGGCCGCGTCGCACCCCCTCCAAGACGGGCAGCGTTGCTGACGAAACGCCCGGCGGCCGCGCGATCCGGCAGTTGAACCGCAAGCGAACCGACGGACGGGGCATAGGCGACGACGACTACGGCAGTCGTCGTCGTCGCGGCTCGCGGCCTCGGAAGGGCTCCGGGGTCTCGACGGCCGCCCCGCGGAAGACCAACGCGGTCATTCAGGTGCCGTGCAACGTGCGAGCCTTCTCCGAAGCGATCGGGCTGTCGGCCAGCGACGTGCTCAAGAAGTTGCTGACCTTCAGCACGGAATCGATGCCGAGCATGGCCACGGTGCTCGACCGCGATACGGTCGAGTTGCTCGCCTCTGAGTTTGGAGTGCAACTCGACATCAAGACGGCGGAGGACCTCGAAAAGGAACTGCTCTCCGGATTCGACGCCCTCGACGAGGATCCGACGGACAAACTGCCGCGGGCGCCGGTGGTCACGTTCCTCGGCCACGTCGACCACGGCAAGACGTCGCTGCTCGACAAGATTCTCGGGATCGACGTCGCGGCCCGTGAAAGCGGTGGCATCACGCAGCACATCCGTGCCTACACGGTCAACCGCAACGACAAGTCGATCACCTTCGTCGACACGCCGGGCCACGAGGCCTTCACTCAGATGCGTGCCCGCGGAGCCAATGTCACCGACTGCGCCGTGATCGTGGTGGCCGCCGACGACGGCGTGATGCCGCAGACCGAGGAGGCGATCAGCCACGCCAAGGCAGCTGGTGTGCCGATCGTCGCCTGCATCAATAAGATCGATCTCCCGGGTGCCGACGTGCAGCGGGTCTATCAGCAACTGGCGGCGGCTGATCTCCTACCCACTGAATGGGGCGGCGAGACTGAGGTCGTGAAGACCAGCGCCCTCACCGGCGAAGGTGTCGACACGCTGCTCGACACGCTCCTCACGATCGCCGAGCTTCACGATCTGCGGGCCAACCCCGATCGCACCGCAGCCGGCGTCTGCCTCGACGCCTCCATCCACGAGGGCCGCGGGGTCGTGGCGTGCCTGCTCGTGCAGAAGGGCACGCTCAACATCGGCGATCCGCTGGTCTGCGGGGAGGCGAGCGGCAACGTGAAGTCGATGTTCGACACGCTCACCCGCCGAAAGGTGACCGAAGCCGGCCCGGCGCGGCCCGTGTTCGTCACCGGTCTCGACGTGCCGCCAGGGGCAGGCGACCGGTTTCAGGAGGTGGAATCGATCGCGATGGCTCGAGAAGTGGCCGTCAAGCGAAACGACATTCGCCGCCAATCCAACCTGTCTGGTGCCCCCGTCCACGTCACGCTTGAGAATCTGGCCGACCGCCTCAGCACCGAAAAGGCCCCGACGCTCAACCTCATCCTGCGGGCGGACGTCCGCGGTTCGATCGAGGCAATCCTCAAGGAACTGCAGAAGTTGGATCATCCGGAGGTGAAGGTCCGTGTGCTGCAGGCGACGGTCGGTGGCATCACCGAAGCCGACGTGCAGCTTGCCGACGCCTCCGACGCCGTGATCATCGGTTTTAACGTGGTGCCCGACGAGCGGGCCCGATCACTTGCCGAAGACAAGGGCGTGCAGGTTCGCCGCTACGAGATCATCTACCAGGTGACCGACGATCTGAAGCAGGCCCTCGAAGGCCTGCTCACCCCCGAGAAGCGGGAGACCGATCTCGGCCGCGCGGTCGTGCAGCGGACGTTCTCCATCAGCCGCCTCGGTATGATCGCTGGTTGCCGCGTGATTGGCGGCATCATCGCCCGTAACGGTCGCCTGCGGGTGATCCGCGACAGCCGCGTGATTGGCGACTACGGCATCGAGACGCTTAGGCGAGAGAAAGACGACGCCCGCGAGGTCCGTGACGGCCTTGAGTGCGGCATCAAACTGGCAGGATTCAACGACGTGAAGGAGGGCGACATCTTCGAGTGCTATCGCGTCGAGGAATTCGCGCGGACGCTCTCGTGAGCACTCGACGACTCCTGAAGGCTGCCGAGGCGGTTCGGGAGGTGGTCAGCATGGCCATCCTCACCGAGGTGCGCGACCCGCGGGTCCGCGACGTGACCGTCACGGGGGTGGAAATGGCCCCCGACATGCGGTCTGCCACTGTGCACGTCTCGATCATGGGCGGTCCGGCCCGAGAAAAACTGGCCCTCCAGGGATTGGGCCGCTCGGCGGGATTTCTCCAGTCGAAGATTGCCGACCGGATCGAGACACGATACACGCCGCGACTGCGGTTCGAGTTGGACGGCGGCGTCAAGAAGTCGATCGAGATCGCCCGCATGCTCAGTGAAGTACTGCCGACAGCGACGGCGACCGACCACCATCAGCCAGACGATCATTCCGGGGAGCACCCACAGGACGACGCATGACCGCACCGAAGCGACCATCGTCCGGCGGCAAGAAGCCGGCCGGAAACCCGAAGAAACCCTCACCCAATCCCGCTTCCAAAGCGGCGACTGGCAATCCCGCTTCCAAAGCGGCGACTGGCAATCCCGCTTCCAAAGCGGCGACTGGCAAGCCGGTTCCCAAACCTGCCCCAGTCGCGCCGAAGCCCGCCCCGAAGCCGGTGGTGGAAAAGATTCCGCCACGCGGGCAACTCGTCCCCAAACTTGCCAAGGCGCTTAAGGCCCACTACAAGCCGTTCACCCCGAACACGAGCCGGCCGCTCCTCGACCAGGTGCTGATCGCCTGCTGCCTCGAGAACGCTCCGGCCGATGTCGCTGAAAAAGCCTTCTCACGGCTGATCGAAGCATCGTTCGATCTCAACGAGATTCGGGTGACCACCGTCGCCGAACTGGCGGAGATGCTCCACGACCTGCCCGACCCGGCCCACGCCGCCCTCTCGCTGCGCCGCGTGCTGCAGGGCGTGTTTGAGTCGACCTACAACTTCTCGCTCGAGCATGCGAAGAAGCACTCGCTCGCCCATGGCCTCAAGACCCTCGAGCACATCCACGGCATTCCGCCTTTCGTCGTGCAATACATCACCACAACAGCACTGGGTGGCCACGCGATCCCGCTCGACAAAGGTGCACTCGGGGCCCTTTATGTCTGCGGGATGATCACACGGCAGGAATATGATTCCGGAAAGGTGGCCGGCCTCGAGCGACTGATCGGCAAGAAGGCCGGGATCGAGTTCAGCACCCAACTTCACCAGTTCGGCATCGACGTGCTCACCAATCTCCACGGGGCGACCGTGAAGAAGATCGTGCAAGCGGTGAATCCATCGGCTCTCAAGGACCGGATGCCCAAACGGGGTGAACCGCTCCCCGCGCCGGTTCCGCCGCCGCCCCCGGCAGGCAAGGAAGGCCTGCGGGCCGCCGAGGCCGCCAGACTGGCTGCCGAGGAACACAGGCCCGCCGGCCCCCAAGCGGCCGCGCGTCCCGCCGGCAAGACGCCGATGCCGCCGGCTGGCTCAGGCCCCAAGAAGACGGCCGACGGCAAACCCGGACCGAAGCCGTTCGTGGTGAAGCCCAACGTCGGCAAACCGTTGACGATCAAGCCGCACATGGCTCCTGCCCCCGAGTCCGAGAAGCCGGCTGCGAAGAAGCCACCTGAGTCGGCCAAGCCGTCGAAGCCCGCGACCGACAAACGACCAGAAACGAAGGGCGACCACCATTCGTCCCAACTCAGCAAACGGAAGCCGAGGTAGCCGAGGCCCACGGCCGGTCCTCTTGAACCAGTCGGGCCCCAGCCTCGAGATTAGACAAGTCGGGCCGTAGCCTCGAGATTAGATAAGTCGGGCCGCCGCCTCGAGAAGGATCGCTGGTTACACGAGTTTCAGCGGAGGATCACGAGTGGCAGGACATTCCCACTGGGCAAACATCTCCCGTAAGAAGTCGCTGATCGACGCCAAGCGGGGCAAGCTTTGGAGCAAGCTTGCTAAGGCGATCATCGTGGCTGCCAAGCACGGCGGCGCCGATCCCGACGCCAACCTTCGGCTCCGGTACGCGATCGACGCGGCGAAGGCCGTGAGCATGCCCAAGGACAACATCCAACGAGCGATCAAGACCGGCATCGGCGAGTTCAAGGGGGGCGACCTCGAGGAGTCGCTCTACGAGGGCTACGGCATGGGCGGCGTGGCGGTGCTGTGCGAGATCCTTACCGACAACAAGAACCGCACCGCCCCCGAGATCCGCAAAATCTTCGAACTCGCTGGGGGCAAACTCGGCGGCACGGGCTGCGTGGCCTACCTTTTCGAGCGAAAGGGCCTCGTCCGGCTACCACAGGCTGCCTGCGATGAGGACAAACTCATGGGTGTCGCAATCGAAGCGGGCGCCGACGACGTCAAACTCGCGGGCGACCGCTGGGAGGTGACCTGCGAACCGTCGACGATGGCCGTGGTCGTCGACGCGCTGAACAAGGCCGGCCTCACGGTCGAAACGAATGAGATCGTTCGCATCCCGACCAACACGGTCGACGTCGAGGATGTCGACACGGCCCGCAGGGTACTTGATCTCGTAGAGCGGCTCGACGACCACGACGACGTCCAGAGCGTGTCGGCCAACTTCAACATTCCCGACGAGGCCATGGCCCAGTTAGGGTAGCGCTTTCCGCCAGGAAGCGCAACGGCGGGAGCCGTACGGCTGCCGTTGAGTTGATACCGCGCTGGTTCGCCGGCGGTGACCTGCTCGGCGCCGGGGGATTTTGCTCCAGGATGCTCGCTTGGCCGTCGGGGCGTTGCTCGTGAGTCGCAAAGATTCCCCGGCGTCTGCGGGTGCCACCCCCTGCTCCTCACGATCAGGAATCGTTTCGATCATCCGGACGGCAACGCCTCCGTTTCAGGAAGCCCCAAGCGCGAGCGCGGGGAAGACGCCCTCGCCTCGGCCCGCTACGGTGTCGCAACGGCGACAGGTTCCGCCGCCTTCGTGGCGTCGCCCTGCTCCGGGTCGTTGTGCTCGACCTGCGGCCAATAGTCGTCGAAGTCGAACTGCGGGCTGTTGTCGAGGTCGTGGCACTCCAGGCAGTTGTTGACCGCCTTCTGCTTCCCCTCGGGGGTGGCGAGCGTGAGCACGAGCTCCCGACGCAGCCGGTCCCGCTCGGCCACGCTGGCGCGGACATCGCCCCGCTCGACGGCGGTATGGGCGGCGGCCGGACCGTGGCAATTCTCGCAGCCTTGGTGAGAGAGTTGCGGCGTCGTCCTCATGCCGGCGAAGCCTCCCTCGAAGGGCTCAAACCGTTGCGGCGCCCAGCCCACGACGTGGCACGACAGGCACTCCGGATCGCCGTCGCGCCGGGGCCGCTGCTCCTCAAGCGTCGTCAGCGCGGTCGCGTGCGGTGTGTCCTTCCAAATGTCGTAGGCATGCTGATGGCACTCGGCGCAGGCCTCACTGCCGGCGAACCGTCGGCCCGAGGGATGACGGATCGGCACGAGGCCGAGTCCCTCCAGCCCGAGCGTCTCGAGTTTCTGCTGGTACGTCCCGAGCAGGTCGATCATGTCCTTCGATTCGCCCCACCGAGCGTCGAGCGGCACCCGCTGACCGCGGACCGGCGACGCCTTGCCTGAGAAAAATCCAATCACGACCGCGAACATCCCCTTGTGGCCGAGTTCCACGAACTTCGCTCCCCCGGGCAGCGAGGGAAGCTCGAGCGGCGGTTCATCCGCACCGCCCGCCGTCACCACGACGTCGAACTGCGGATACTTTGCAGCCAGCGACTTTGTTTCCTCGGGTGACGAAAACGAGAGCAGAATCTGGTGGTCGCAGCCCGCCTTGACCAGTTCGGGTGCGACCTTGGCGAGAGCCTCGACAGCCGGGACAAACTCGACGTCGGAGTTTTTTATGCGCTCGATTTCCTTGTCGCCGAGCACGCTCGTGATCCCGATCTTCAGGCCGCCGATCTCGACAACACGAAACTTTGGCGTGATGTTGGCATCGAGGCCGAGCAAGCCCACGTTCGCGCTTAAAAACGGCGTCGGCTGATCGCCCACGGCCGCCACGCCGGCGACGAGTTCCTCGGCCGGCAACCGCAGGTCGCCCGGGCCGAAGCCCACGGCCGCATACTGCATGGCCCGCAGACCATCGACGATGGACTGAAACTTCGCCTCCGTCTGACGGCCAAAACGCTTCACCTGGTTGCCGACGTCCACCGCCGCGAATGGCCAGCCTGCGGCCGACAGGGCGCGGAGGAAGTTTTGGCGGCGACTCAGGCCACCCTTTTGGTTCTCCTTGCCGGTGCAGCCGCAGGGCTCGATGTAGCCGTCGAGTTCGCCGGTGACCACGACCACCGCCTGAGGCATGGGCCAGTCCTTGAAGATCGTCCCGTTGCGCTGGCGAAAGGTCTCCACGACCGCGTCAGCGACATCAACGCCACGGTCGGGGGCGGCGGCGAGGCAGGCCAGTGTCAGCGCGGCTGCAACGCACGTGGCCGGAAGCGACCGGCGGAGGATCTCGTGATTCATGGGTGGGTTCGTGTTCAGGGCCCGACGGCGACGCAAACCGGGATCGTAAACTCCGGCGACTCGGGGTGGCCGGTATCCAACACAATCCTGCCCGCCGGCCCCTGCTGGGAGCAGAGGTGGTTGGCTGCCCGGCTGCCCGCCGGAATAACTATATCCACTGGTATCCGCACGACGCCCCCGGCGCCGATCGGCCGACCTTCGCCGACCGTCACCTGAAGCGAATCGGGAACCACCTCCCGGACCGTCGGCCGCACGCTCTTGCGATGCGGACCCTTGGCCGTGAGAAACACCCTCGTGCGTAGGCCCGCCTTGCCGGAGACCGTTCCCAGTAGGAGCGCTTGCCGAGAGGAATCCCATCCCGGGCCCGCCATGACAAGGTCACCCCCGACCATTCCCGCGAGGGGAATTTCGGCCGTCACCTCGTCCGGCGTCTGAAACACCACCCGAACCAGCCGCTTCAGCGGCCCCAGCGGCAATCCGGGCTTTGCGTCGACCACGAGCCGGAATCCGCCGGTCGCCCCCTGTTCCGCCGCGATCGTGGCCGGATCGAGCGGCTCCGTGGAGAGCGAGAAAAGATGGGCAACTTGGGGCTCGTCAAGAACCACCTCTGTGACACTCGGTGCCGACGTCCCGTAGGTGAAGATGTCGGCCGTCCCCCTGTCGCCGGTCGATGCCGAGACCCGGGGGAGAAAGACCGCGTCGGGCAATGCCTTCCAGGTCGGCACGACCATTCCATCGACGACGAACACGAGTTCCGGACGGCGAGGGTCATCGGTGAGGATTGTGGCCTGCTGGCGGAAGGGGCCGCCGTCACCCTTGCCCCGCCACTGCACCTTGATTCTTGTGCTTGCGCCAGGCGGCACCACCTTGCGGGCATCGGGAGAGCCTCCCTCGGCAGTCTCGAAATCGCTGACCGTGCAGGTGCAGCTCGTGGCGCCACGGCTAAGCGTGAGCGGCGCGGCGCCGATGTTCCGCACTGTGAACTCGTGGGAGCCGGTGGCGCCGACGCCGACGGTGCCAAACTCGTGCCGCGTCTCCAGGGTTTCGGCCCGCGGCGCAGGACCGGTCGCATCCCCGTCGACCACGCGTACATCGCCCACACGCCATGGTGTCGCATGCTTGAGCATGGCCCCTGCCCCGCCGACGGCGGTTCCAGCCACCAGCGCCGCCGCAGCGACCCGCCATGCACCGAGACCGTTCATCGCCATGACAGCACCAGTCCTGCTCGCGACATCGAACCGGACGGCCACCCGAAGCCACCGTCGCGACAGTCTACCGGGCCGGCCTCGAGACGGTGCCGGAATGGTTCGCCGGCGGTGGCATGCTCGCCGCCGGGGGATTTTGCTACAGGATGCCGGTTTGGCCGACGGGGCGTCGCTCGTGAGTCGCAAACATTCCCCGGCGTCTGCGCGTGCCACCCCCGGCTCCTCACGATCGGAAAGCGTTTCGATCATCCGTGAGCCATGCCGCTCCCCAAGAAGCCCCAAGCGCAAGCGCGGGGGATGCGGGCGGCCTCGAGGCGGTCGTCGCGCCTCACGTCATCGGCATGCGCGCTAATACGACCGCGCCAGCACGCTTCTTCGCGGCACCGGCTTGCCGGTCACCACGCACGTGCCCGGTTCGTCGTTACCCTCCATCGGCACACACCGCACGGTCACCTTCAGCGGGTCGAAGGCGGCCGCCACCGCCGGGTCATCGGCGACGTGTACGTGGGCGAAGCCGCCCCGAGCCGAGCCCTCGCCAGGCCCCTCCCCTGCCCCGAAGAACACGTGTACATCCGCGGCTGAATCGAGCCGGACCGTCCGCTCGGCGCGGAAGGCCTTCGCCCGCTCGAAGAGCCCCTGCTGGATCTCCTCGAGCAGCGTCGGAGCCCGCGAGGCAAACTCCGCGAGCGGCACCGCCACCCGCTCCTTCGGTCCACGATCGCGCCGCGTCATGCTCCCGGCACCGGCCGCTAGATCACGGGGGCCGATCTCCACGCGCACCGGCACGCCCTGCTTGATGTGCTGCCAGACCTTGTCGCCGCCCCGCATGTCGCGGGCGTCGATCTTTGCGCGGATCGGCTCGCCGCCGAACGTCGCCGCCGACAACTCCGCCTCGAGCTTCCGGCAGGCCTCCATGACCGCCGCCTTCTCCTCGTCGGTGCGGTGGATCGGCAGCAGCACGATCTGGTGCGGGGCGATCCGCGGCGGCAGCACGAGGCCGTCGTCGTCAGAGTGGGTCATAATCACGGCCCCGACGAGTCGCGTTGACACGCCCCACGACGTCGTCCAGCAAAACTCCTCCGCCCCGCTCGTGCTCGCAAACTTGATGTTCTGGCCACGGGCGAAGTTCTGACCGAGGAAGTGGGACGTGCCCGCCTGGAGGGCCTTGCCGTCCTGCATCATCGCCTCGATGGAGTAGGTATCGACTGCTCCGGGAAACCGTTCGGCTGCGGTCTTCGGACCCTTCACCACCGGCATCGCGAGATCGCGTTCGGCGAACGTGGCGTAGACATCGAGCATGCGGAGCGTCTCCTCGACGGCCTCCTCGCTCGTGGCATGCGCCGTGTGCCCCTCCTGCCAGAGAAACTCGGACGTTCGCAGGAAGACCCGCGGCCGCATCTCCCAGCGGACGACATTGGCCCACTGGTTGATCAGCATCGGCAGATCCCGCCACGACTGAATCCACTTGGCATACATCGCGCCGATGATCGTCTCACTCGTCGGCCGCACCACGAGCGGCTCCTCAAGTTTTCCCGTGGGGATCAGCTTGCCGTCAGGCCCGAGTTCCAGCCGGTGATGCGTGACCACCGCACACTCCTTCGCGAAGCCCTCGACGTGCTTCGCCTCCTGCTCGAGGTACGAGAGCGGGATGAACAGGGGGAAGTAGGCGTTTTGATGGCCCGTCGCCTTGAACATCCGATCGAGGATCGTCTGCATCCGCTCCCAGATGGCGTAGCCGTGGGGCTTGATCACCATGCAGCCGCGAACAGGTGATTGCTCCGCGAGATCGGCCGCCTTGACGACCTGCTGATACCACTCGGGATAGTCCTCGGCTCGGGTAGGGCTGATGGCGTGGTCGGGCATGGCTCGCTCCGTGAGTGCTCGTGCTGACGAACGGGACCTTATGATCGGGGCCGGGATTGTAGTCGCTGCTTGTGAACCCTGGGAAACAGCCCGTAGACTCTTGCGTGATGCCACGCCGTCTGATCACCGAACTGCCGCCGCAAGCCCAGGTCGACCAACTCTTCCTCGCAACGCACAAGCAACTGCGGCCCAATCGCAACGGGCAGCTCTATCTTCAGGTCGAACTGGCCGACAAGAGCGGCACGATCACAGGCCGCCTCTGGAACGCCTCCGACGACGACTACGGGGCCTTCGAAGACGGCGACTATGTTCGAGTCGAGGGGCACACGCAGCTTTATTCCGGGTCGCTCCAGCTCATCGTCTCGGCGATCGAGCGGGCCGACCCGCGGACGGTCGACGAGTCGGAGTTTCTCGTTCTCTCGAAGAACGACGTCGTGAAGCTCGAGGCCGAGCTGGCCACGATCCTCGGTACGATCCAGGCTCTGCCGCTCAAGTCGCTCGCCGATGAGATTCTCACCGACGGAGAGCTGATGGAGGCCTTCCGCCGTACCCCCGCCGGCGTGAAGCACCATCATGCCTACGCCGGCGGTCTCCTCGACCACGTGGTCAACCTGCTGCGGCTCGCCGACCGCGTGGCGCCCCTCTATCCCGCTCTCAACCGCGACCTCCTGCTCGTGGGCGTGCTCGTGCACGACATCGGCAAGACCGTCGAGCTCGAGAGCCTGCAGGGCTTCTCCTACACCGACGTGGGCCAGTTGCTCGGGCACGTGCTCCTTGGCCTCGAGATCGTCGACACCAAGATCCGGGCCATCGAGGCCCGCACCGGCCAGCGGTTCGACGCCGAGGCGGCCGTCCGCGTGAAGCACATGATCGCCAGCCACCACGGGCAGTACGAGTTTGGCTCGCCAAAACTCCCAATGACACTCGAGGCCGTGGCCCTCCACCACCTCGACCACCTCGATGCCAAGATGGCCGGCACGATCCAGCTCCTCCAGAACGAGGCCACGGCCGAGGATGGCTGGACGCAGTATCAGCAGAGCCAGGGCCGCAAGTTTTTCCGCGGCCGCAGCTAGATCGCCGGCTACAACCCCGACGCGCCCGTCGTCTCCTGCCGCCGCTGCTCCTTCTTGGCAGGAAACTCCACCACGACCAGTTTCTTCGACTCCGGATCAAACGCGTATTCCTGGTAGAAGGGCAGCATCGGTAGCGACACCCCGTCGGGCGTGCCGGGAGCGATGATCGTCTCCATGAACTCCTCGTAGGTGTCCGGAGCCTTGCCGTGCATCGCCTGATGGATTTTCATCTTTTGCTCCACGGCGAGTCCGCCGATCGTCGCCACGCTGTGCCGGTAGGCCTGCGCGTAGGCCCCGAGGCCACCCTCCTCGGGCTCGGATGCGTTATCGACGCGCACTCCTCCCTGGGCGACCGCAACGGCGAGGTCGAGCACGGTCTGCGTCGTCTTGCCGACCGTCTTTCGCGGCTGGCTCTTCGGGGGCTCGGCCTGCTGGGGCGGCGGTGGCTTGGCCGGTTGCTGCTGGGCAGGGCCGCCAAGCATGAGCAACCCGATCACCACCGCCAATAGTCCGATGATTGCCTTCCACGCGTGCCGTGCCATGAGCCTGTCTCCCGAGGATCCCGAGAGCATATCGCATCTGGTTGAGGGCACGCATCCTGTAGCAAAATCCCCGGCGCCGAGCATGTCACTCCCGGCGAACCAATCCGGCACCGTCTCGATGCCACCCGTATACCCCGCGCTCGCGCTTGGGGCTTCCTGGCGAGAAGCAACACCCAAGGTTGCCCCACCCGATTCCCGATCGTGAGGAGCCGGGGGTGGCACGCGCAGAAGCCGGGAATCTTTGCGACTCACGAGCGACGCCCAGTCGGCCAGCCGGGGCATCCTGTGGCAAAATCCCGGGCGCCG
This sequence comes from Planctomicrobium piriforme, assembly GCA_945869735.1. Taxonomy (GTDB): domain Bacteria; phylum Planctomycetota; class Planctomycetia; order Pirellulales; family UBA1268; genus QWPN01. Next base: position 5,682 of record CAMBPQ010000016.1, on the reverse strand, counting down.
AGCATGTCACTCCCGGCGAACCAATCCGGCACCGTCTCGATGCCACCCGTATACCCCGCGCTCGCGCTTGGGGCTTCCCGACGAGAAGCAACACCAAGCCACACGGGAAGGGCGACCCCGAACCCGTCAACTCCCCCGACGAACCGCGGTTTGGGATGCCGCGCCGTCCGGGAGTAGACTCTTGGCACCCCAGCCTGGCTCACAGACCGTCGCTCGCAGGATCCTTCATGCCGCGGAAACGCGATGGCCACGACCGCCCTCAAACTCCACCCCAGTCCGGTGGCGGTCAGAATGACGGCGTAATCGGCGTCTTCCGTCGGGCTTCCGGGGGCTATGGATTCGTGCGGCCGCTCGATGCCCCCGCGGGCGACCGCTCCAACGACGTCCATGTCGCGGCGGTCGCGTCCCTCGATGCCGCGTCGGGTGACACCGTCCGCGTGCGGATCGCAAAGGCCCGGGACGCCCGACGGCCTGGCCCTGCCGGCGAGATCGTCGAGATCGTCAAGCGACGGACGACACGGTTCGTCGGCTCGTATTTCGAAGCAGCCGACCAGGGATGGGTCCAGATCGACGGCACCGGCTTCGCCCGCCCCGTCTCGGTCGGCGACCCGGGCGCGAAGGGCGTGCATCCGAACGACAAGGTCGTCATCGACATGGTGCGATTCCCGACGCACCTCCGCGACGGCGAAGGCGTGATCGTCGAGGTGCTCGGCAAGGCGGGTGACGTCGGCGTCGATACGCAGACCGTGATCCATGAGTTCGCGCTTCCCGGACCATTTCCCGAAGAGGTGGTCGACGATGCCCGAACGCAGGCCGAGCGTTTCGACGAGACGGTGCCCCCCGGTCGACGCGATCTCACCGACCGAGTGATCGTAACGATCGACCCGGTCGATGCCCGCGACTTCGACGATGCGATCTCGTTGGAGCGTGTCGAACGGGGGCACTGGCTTCTCGGCGTGCACATCGCCGACGTCTCGCACTTCGTGCGGGATGGCTCACCGCTCGACCAGGAGGCCCGCAACCGTGGCACCAGCGTCTATCTGCCCGACCGTGTGATCCCGATGATCCCGGAGATCGTCTCCAACAATCTCGCGAGCCTGCAGCCCGGCAAGGTCCGCTACGCACGGACCTGCTGGATCGAGTTCTCGCCGGAGGGCATCCCTGTGCACTCGGCGGTCGAATCGACCGCGATCAAGAGCTGCCGGCGATTCACCTATGAAGAGGTCGACGTCTTCCTCGCGAATCCCGACACGACCGCTGTAGAGATGACGCCCGACGTCCATAGCCTGCTCGGCCGGATGCGGGATCTTGCCCGGATCCTCCGTGCCCGCCGGATGGCCCGCGGATCCCTGCAGCTTGAGATGCCGGAGGTGAAGATCGACCTCGACCGCGACGGCCGCGTGGCGGGTGCCCACGTCGTCGAAAACACCGAGAGCCACCAGATCATCGAAGAATTCATGCTGGCGGCAAATGAGGCGGTAGCCTCAGCCCTGGCCGTCGCAGGGGCCGGTTTTCTGCGGCGGATTCACCCCGCCCCCGACCCGCGGAAACTCCGGCAACTCACCGAGTTTGTCTCCGAACTGGGTTTCGAAGTCGACTCTTTGGAAAGCCGCTTCGAGCTCCAGCGGCTGCTCGACATGGCCCGGGGCAAGGCCGAGGAGCACGCCGTGCACTACGCCGTGTTGCGAAGCCTCACCCGCGCGGCCTACGGCCCGCAGGAGGACGGCCACTACGCGCTTGCGAGCGACTGCTACTGCCACTTCACCTCCCCCATCCGCCGCTATCCCGACCTCACCGTGCATCGGGCGCTCGATTCCATCGCCCACGGCCGCCGCCCCCCCGCCGACGGCCTCGTGCATCTCGGCGCTGAATGCTCCGACCTCGAACGGCGGGCCGAGTCCGCGGAGCGCGAGTTGGTCAAGCTGAAGCTGCTCAACTTTTTGAAATCGAAGGTGGGCGAGGAGATGGACGCCGTGGTGACGGGCGTGGAGGCGTTCGGACTCTTCGTGCAGGGGCTGGCGCTGCCTGCCGAAGGACTCGTGCCGCTCGACACGCTCCCCGACGACACCTACCGCTACGACCGCGCGAGCCACACGCTCTCCGGTCGCCGGCCAGGACAGTCGTTCCGGCTGGGTGACCGAGTCCGTGTGGCGGTGGCCCGGGTCGACCTCGACCGCCGCGAGCTCAACTTCCAGCTCGTCGGCCCGGGCCGAAAGCCGAAGGCCGGCATGCGGGAGCAACGGCCCGGCCGCGGAAGGCATCAGGCTTCAGGCCGAGTCCGGCCAGCCCCCACGAAGCGCGGCGGCCGCGGCTCCAAGCGACCGCGTCGCTGAGCAGCGGCGCATCTGGCACCGCGACCGCGGTCTCCTACAATCACTGCCACTGCCCGCCCCGAGGAATGGACTCCCGCAGCATGTCATCTTCGCCGCTTTCCACGCCGCTGGTGCACTGGCACAAATCCCACGGCGGCCGGATGGTCGACTTCGCCGGCTGGCGGATGCCCGTGCAGTATTCGTCAATCGTCGACGAGCACCTCGCTGCACGGCAGGCGGCCGGCCTGTTCGACGTCTCGCACATGGGCAGGCTCGCCATCGAGGGCTCCGGCTCCTGCGCATGGCTTGAGTCGCTGCTCACACGCCGCGTGGCCGACATCGAAGTTGGCCGGGCCCGCTACACGCTCGTGACGAGCGACGCGGGGCCGTCGAGTCTGACCATCCTCGACGACGCGCTGGTGACTCGTGAGACCGACGCCCCCGACGGCACGCCCCGGCTGGCGATGGTAGTCAACGCCAGCAACCGCGACCGGGTGGTGGCGTGGCTCGTCTCACAACTGCCCCCCGAGGGCGTCACTCTCCACGATCGCACGTTCCAGACCGCGATGATCGCCGTGCAGGGCCCGCTCGCGGTCGACATCGTTTGCGGACTCTGCAACTCCGATGACGCCACACGCATCCGCTCGCTCGGCAACTACCGGGCCACGCGGGCCACGGTCGCGGGCCACGACGCGGCCGTCAGCCGCACGGGATACACGGGCGAAGACGGCCTCGAACTCGTCATCGCCGCAGATGCGGCCGTGGCGGTCTGGGAGGCGATCCACGCCGCCGGTTCCCCACGTGGGCTGCGGCCCTGCGGCCTCGGGGCCCGAGACACGCTCCGGCTTGAGGCCGGCATGCCGCTCTACGGCCACGAGCTGGTCGCCGACAGCGATCCGTTTGCGATCGGCCTCGGCCTGGCGGTGAACCTCGACGCCGCCTCCGGCACGCCACGGCTATTTCCGGGCCGCGAGAAACTCGCCCGGATGAAGGCAGACCCCGCGGCCACGATTCGCGTCGGCCTCGCCTTCGACTCGAAGCGTGCCGCCCGCGAGGGCAGCGCCGTCGTCGTGGCGGGCACCACCGTGGGCACGGTCACGAGCGGCAGCCTGGCGCCTGTGCTTGGCCATGCCGTGGCAATGGCGCTGGTCGCTCGCCATCTGGCGGGAGCAGGCACTGCCGTCGATGTGCTGGTGCGGGACGCCGTCCAGCCGGCGCGGGTCGTCCCCCTGCCCTTTTACCGCCGTCTCACCCCACGCTCCTGACCGCATCCGTTATCCTGCGGGCGTCCGACATCTCGAGGAGATTCCCATGGCAGCCGACCTGAAGTTTGCGAAGACGCACGAATGGATCCGCCCGGAGGCCGACGGCAGAGCCACGGTCGGCATCTCGGCCTATGCAGTCGAGGCCCTCACTGACCTCGTCTTTATGCAGCTGCCAGCGGTCGGAAAGAAGGTGAAGGCCGGCGAGTCGATCGGCGAGATCGAAAGCGTCAAGGCGGTGAGCGACATGTACGCCCCGGTGTCGGGCGAGATCGTCGAGGTCAACGCCGCGCTGCCGAACCAGCTCGAGACGCTGGGCAAGGACCCCTACGGCGCAGGCTGGATTGTCCGCATCAAGCCCGACGATCCTGCTGAACTCGCGAACCTTCTCGACCGTCCGGCCTACGAGGCGCTCGTCAAGTCGTGACCGCGGCGGTGCTGCCCGTCTGGTGGGATGACGCCGCCGACGGACCCACGAACATGGCGGCCGACGAGGTGCTCGCCGACGAGGCAGCACGACACGGCGGCCTCGTCATCCGTATCTATTCCTGGTCGATGCCGTCGGTATCGCTGGGCGCCTTCCAACCGCTCGCGGCAGCCAGAGCCTGCGTCGCAGTCTCGGGCCTGCCACTCGTTCGCCGGCCGAGTGGAGGCGGGGCCATTGTCCATGGCACCGACCTCACCTACGCCGCTGCCGTGCCGAAGGCCCACCCTTGGGGCCGCACGCCACAGGCCCTCTACGACGCGCTGCATACGGCCATGGCGGCTGTTCTGACCGACGTCGGCATCGCGGCCCGGTTGCACGAGGCCGTCGCGACCGACCCCCCCGCGGATGCTTTTCTGTGCTTCGCCAGGCGATCGGTGGGCGATCTGGTCGCACCGCCGACCGGCCAGCCCGCAGCGGCCGGCGACCCGAAGATCATGGGCAGCGCGCAGCGGCGACTCGGCACGACCGTGCTCCAGCATGGCAGCCTGCTGCTGTCGACAAACCGTGACCTGGGCGAGGCGGCGCGGCTCCCCGGGGTGGCGGAGCTTGCCGGCCGCGATGACGCGTGGGAGCCCCGCCAGATTGCGGAACCCTGGCTCAACGCGATCGCTCGGGCGCTGGGGGCCGTGATTGACCACCAGCCTGCAGCCTTGTGCCACGGCCGTGATTTGGCGATCGAAGCCCACGCCCAGCGGTTCCGTGACCGGCACTGGACCGCGCGCCGGTGACCCGACCACGGCCGTGCCAGCCCGGGCCAATCGCCTCTTGATATCATGCTGATGGGCTTCTACCGTGACCGCTATCCAGTTCTGGTTCGTGGTTCGCGGAGCCGTCGTTCACCGGGCATGCCATGATCGCCAAACTGATCGTTTCCTCGGGTAAAAGTGCTGGGCGAAGCATCGCCATCAAGCGCAACACGCTGCTCATTGGCCGCGCTGAACAGTGTGACGTGCGGCCCCTCAGCGAGGATGTGAGCCGCCGTCACTGTGCCGTCACCGTCGGCCCCACGGAGGTCTGGGTCGAGGATCTGGGCAGCCGCAACGGCACGTTTGTGAACGGCACGAAGATCACCGAACGGATAAAGGTGGCCGACGGCGATATGATCCGCGTCGGATCACTCGAACTGAAGGTGTCGTGTGCGATGGTTGCACCCGCGAAATCTGGCTCCGAGGACGATGTTTCCCGGTGGCTGATGCCCGAGGAAAACGCAGCCGGCACGTCCGACACCACGCGATCGTTGTCGCGTGACACTGCCGACGAATCGTCCGCCGACACCGATGCGAGCAACATCCACGCCGATACCCGCGGGACCGCCGCGCCCGACTCAACCCTCGAAGGGTCGTTCGTCTCAGGGATCGGCTCGACCCAGGCCCTGGGCGGTGGTTCGGTCATCGGGTCCGACAAGACAACGGGCTCGGTCGTGATCAACGCCCTCAAGGCGGGCAACTCGAAGCCGGGCGTCTTGCCGCAGGTCAATAAGAAGCCGGGCCCCGACTCCTCCCGCGACGCTGCCGCCGAAGCACTCAAGAAGTTCTTCGAGAAGAAATAGGTTTCGTCCGATCCTGGTCGGCACGGCAGGCGCACGAAAGGGTCCTGAGTGGCGGGTCGGGGCTGCCCACGC
>CAMBPQ010000015.1 GCA_945869735.1 Planctomicrobium piriforme | reverse complement strand
TCGAGCGTGCATCGTGGCAAGCCGAGCAGCGGGTGCTCGCAGCCGCACGCAGGGCAAACGACTCTGCGCGGCTCGCCGACCGCCCGTCGCCCATGAAGGACACCCGCTACCGTCTGCCTGCGGCCGTGGCGTCGTGGCTGCGACGAACGGTGTGGGAACCGTGGCACGTGCCGCACCATGACTGTATGACCTTCGGCATCGACGAGATCACCAAGCACCACGGCATCGACGACGCTGTACTAGCCGCGTTCATGGAGGGCTGCCGCCAGGGCTACATCGAGGGCCGAGCCGCCGACATCGAGCCGAAGCGCGAGCGGTCACGCAAGGCCAACGCGGCCCGGCGTGAGAAACACAATCTCGACGACCGCGATGCGGAGATTGTGGCGAAGTACCAGCGGCTGCGGGCGGTGCCGCTGACGGCCGGTGAGGCGCAGTTTCGGTTGGCTGAGGAATACGGCCTTTCCGACAAGATGATCCGCATCATCATCGGCAAGGCTCGCAAGGCAGCCCGCTAGGAAACGCCGCCGCCGTTTCCGGAAACGCCTTACGGCGTTGGGTTTCGCATTCTTTTTTCTGCGGTCATTCTTCCGCACGTTGATTGCATTTCGCATTCGACGCGTCGTGTTCACGGTCAACGTGATCGGCACGACGAGCACCAGCGGAGGAATGACACATGGAAACGCCGGCCCCGAAAATCTCGATGAACCAAGGTGCTGCCTACTGGGCAAGCATCACTGGAGCACCTCGCCCGCATCGCGGGACGCTGATCCGTTGGGCGATCAAGGGCTGCCGTGGCAAGCGGCTGCGGGCCGAGACGCTGGCCGGCCGCTGGTTCACGACGACCGAAGCCGTCGAGGAGTTTCGGCGGCACGTGTCGCACCGTGGGCTATGGGCTGACCGCGAGCCGGTGCCGCCGTGGGAGTGGCGAGCCGGTGAGAAGGGCCGCAAGGGCCAGCCAGCGGCGAGGTAGCCGAATCCTGTCGCCGCTATTCGGGCCGTAAGCCGTGCCGCTTCGGCAGACTTTGCGGGGATCGTCCTGGCCGGAACTACAGGTCGTGCTGGCGGCGGCGAGGCTAATGACGATGTACGGCCCTCCCCGACGATGACCCTCGCAGGTTTGGGGAATTCACAGCTAAGGAGCACTGCCGTGCGTATTTCGCTCTGCGCGTTTGTCGCCATCTTGGCGGTCGTCTTCAATATTGCGGGTGCTGATGAAGTGAGCCCGCCAATCGACCTATCGAGTTTCTCCGGCATGGACTCCGTGCTGGATGAGTCGGCAAACACGTTCGACGCGGACACGACGCCGATCGCTCCGGTCGATTCCAGCGGCTATGCAGTGTGGATTCGCCCCTACGTCACCGGCATCGTTGGTGCGTCGTTCGGCACGATCAACGCGGGTGGCAGCACCGCTTTCGCGGCAACAACTCGGCTTCAGACCGTTGGTTCAGTCAACGACACCATTCTCAATGGCGGCGGTGCGATCGGCATGGCTCTCTCGCGACCGTCTGGCCTGCTCCGCATGGAGATCGAAGGACGTGCCCGGGGGGCGATGCACGGTCAGACTGCTTTTGAGATAGCAAGTGGAACAACGTCGGGGGCTGTCATTCCGCTCGATGTGGCCGTCACCAATGGCTGGTCGGCGATGACAAACTTTTGGCGAGACTACTTCTTCACCGACCGCTTCGGCGTGTATGGCGGCGGCGGGTTCGGCATCGGAGGATATCAGTATTCCATGCAAGAGAACGGGGAGATTCCTTTGAAGGGTTCGAGTGTCGTGAACACGTTTGCATGGCAGGTCGGTACGGGTGTCACGTATCAGCTCAGCGACCGGATCACGTTCGACACTGGCTAAAGATTCTTCGCGATGACCCCCGGGGCGACACCGCTGGCCGTGACGAGCGGCGGCTCCCTCGTTCAGCCCGTTGGCTCCTACACGTCTGCCTTCAGTGCCAGCGAACTGCTCCTCTCCGTTCGCATCTACGAGCCGTTCCGCAACTGGCGGTAGGGCATCCGGTGCCGCCGTGGGAGTGGCGGGCGAGTGCAAAGGATCGCAGGCGGCAGCCGGCGGCGCGGTAGACCGGCACACTGCCCTACCCTTTTGCTACCCGTTTGAACGGTGGCACCTTGCTACGGTTGCACGTTGCGAGCGTTTCGCGGATGATGGCATCCGTTGGTTTTGCTCGCACGGGATGCACTTTTTCACGACTCGTTGAAGACCGGTATGCCGGCTTCACACCGTAGAGGTCACAGGTTCGAATCCTGTGCTGCCCACTTCCGGCTGGTCCGAACAGCCGATGACGTGCCACTTACCGCCTCCAAGACAACGGCCCAGCACGCCAGACCGTTGCACGCGTTGATCGAAAGCGCGAAGGCTTCCCGCCGGAACATCGCTGAGACCGGTGCGCATCGGCACCGCCTCCCGTCAGGAAGCCCCCAACGCAAGCGCTGGGAATCCGCGTGGCATTGATGCGGTGCCGGATTGGTTCGCCGGCGGTGGCATGCTCGCCGCCGGGGGATTTTGCTACAGGATGCCCGCTTGGCCGACCCTGCATCGCTCCTGAGTCGCAAACATTCCCCGGCGTCTGCGCGTGCCCCCGACCGGCTCCTCACGATCGGGGGCGGGCATCGCCTCTCGTCAGGAAGCTCCAGGAGCGAGCGCGGGAAAGACACCCGCCACGTCACCCCGCTTTGCGTTACCACGACGGCTGGCAGTGATGCGGTCGCTCGGTCTGCCAGAGCCTGCCGCGTGCTGCATCACCGGTGGAGCGAGTCGCGAATACTTCGCAGCAGCACGGGATCGGTCGCGATGCCGAGCACACCATTGACGATGAACTGGATCCCGATGCACAGGAGCAAAAACCCCATCACCTTCGTCAACGCATTCATGCCCACCTGGCCGATGACGCGAACGATGGAGCCAGACAGCCGCAGCGTTGTGTAGGCGATCACGGCCATCGCCACGATGCCCAGCATCACGGCGACGTAATCCAGCCATCCCGACGCCAGCGATGTGAAGCCGAGCGTGACCGCGATCGCCCCGGGGCCGCTGAGCATCGGCATCGCCAGCGGTGTGAACGCGATATCACGCTCCGGCGAGGCGATGTCTGCTTCGCCAACCGCGGCCGGCGTTGACACCAGCATGCTCGAGCCGATGCCGGCCACCATCAGGCCGCCGGCGATCCGCAGGCCGGGAATCGAGATCCCGAAAAAGCCCATGATCAGCGAGCCCCCGACGAGAAACGTCACCAGGATCACCACCATGTAGACGCACGCCACCAGGAGTTGGCGGTGCCGCTGGGCCGGCGAAAGGCGGTCGGTCATGGCCAGGAAGGCTGGCGCGGACGCGAGCGGATTGATCACCGGCAGCAGTGCGAGGATCGTGCCGAGAACGAGTTCCCAGAAATGGATGAAGTACGTCATGCGGTCTCGGCCAACACGTCGGTGAACAGCCGCGTCGAGTAATACCGCTCGGCCCGATCGCAGAGGATCGTCACGACCGTGGCGGACGCCGGCAGATCCCGCGCTGTGCGGAGGGCTGCGACCACGTTGGCACCAGCCGAAGTCCCTACCAGCAGGCCGAACTCCCGCGCCAGCCGCCGCGTCATCGCCAGCGCTTCGGCCGACGCGACTTTTTCATTCCGGTCGATCGACACGCCGTCGAGCAGAGGCGGCAGGTAGCCGCCCGCCACACCCTCGATGAAGTGGCAGCAGGGCGACTCCCCCTGAAGCATCGCCGCCTCCGCCGGCTCCATCGCCACGATGCAAACGCCGGGATGCACGGCCCGGAGGCCGCGGCTCACGCCGTTGAGCGTGCCGCCGGTGCCGTAGCCGCTTACGAACGCATCGATCCGGCCGTGCACTTGCGCGAGGATCTCCCGGGCCGTGTGCTCGGTGTGGTCCCGGGCGTTGAGCTCGTTCGAAAACTGTCGCGGCAAGAAAATCCTCGGGTCGGCGGCGGCCATCTGCTCTGCCATGTCGATCCCGGTCGCGTAGCCGTGCGTCGCTTCGAAGAGCGAAAGCTCGGCGCCAAAGTGCCGCATCAGATGCCGCCGCTCCACGCTGGCGGTGTCGGTCATCAGAATCCGGACCCGGTGACCCAGCGCCGCGCCCACCATCGCCAGGGCGATGCCCGTGTTGCCGCTCGTGCACTCGACGATGACGGTGTCGGGCTTCAGCAGCCCGCGGCGGCGGGCATCGAGCAGGATAAAGGCCGCGAGCCGGTCCTTGATCGAGCCGCTCGGATTGAGAAACTCCGCCTTCGCGTGGATCGTGATGCCGTCGCTCCGGAAGTGGAGCGGGATCAAGGGCGTGTTGCCGATCAGGCTGAACAGCACGGGAAGCTCGTCGTCTGTCATCGGCTGGTTCGCCATCATGTCATCCTCGCTGACTCGCTTCCCACGGCGTTGTAGCAGCAAAGCCCCCGGCCATCCTGCCCCACCGCCGGCCCGGCTCCTCCCCAACGGTGGTCGTGATCGTCATGGTGGTCGCGCGACGTTTCCCCCCTGCAGGAGGCTGGCCAGCTAGACTGGCGGTGGAAGACGCGAGATTGCCATCGGCTGACCGGACGCCGCGGGAGAGAGCGAGATGAGGAATGCTCACACACGGCGCGTGGCCCTCGCGGCCATCGTCCTCTGCTGTGTGGTCGCGACGGCCCGGGCCGACTGGCCTCACTGGCGGGGCGACGGGGGCAATGGCGTGTCGCTGACGGCCCGGCCACCCGTGGCATTCGGCCCCGACGCCAACCTCCGCTGGAAGGCCGAGATTCCTGGCCGAGGTTCATCGTCGCCGGTGGTCGTCGGCGACCGCGTGTTCGTGACGACGGCCGTACCCGTTGATGGTGCGCCGAGTCTGCTCGATTTCCGACTCATCTGTCTCGACCGCGAGAGCGGCCGCGACAACTGGTCGATGTCCTGCGTCAAGGCTACGCCCCACGAGGGCACCCACGAGACCAATGGGTTTGCCTCGGCCTCCCCCTGCTGCGACGGCGAGCGGGTGTATGCGCACTTCGGCTCGCGCGGGCTGCACTGCTACGCGGTGGATGGCGTACACCTCTGGAGCCGGGATTTCGGAGACATGACCGTCCGCCACGGCTTCGGTGAAGGCTCGTCGCCGACGCTCGCCGGGGATCTCGTGATCGTGCCCTGGGACCACGAGGGGCCATCGATGCTCTTCGCCGTCGACAAGCGGACGGGCAAGAGCGTCTGGGAGACGCCCCGCGACGAGCCCACCTGCTGGGCGACGCCGCTGGTCGTTGCCGATGCGGGCGGCACGATGCAGGTCGTGATGAATGGCGAGAAGGCGGCCCGCGGCTATGAACTGGCCACGGGCCAGGAACTCTGGCGGTGCGGGGGCCAGGCGGAGCGGCCCTGCGCGTCGGCCGTGGCCGCCGCCGGCATCGCCGCTATCGGCAGCGGGTTTCGCGGCTCGTTCCTCGGCGCCTTCGACCTCGCCGGCCGCGGCGACCTCGCTGGAGGTCCGCACGTGCGCTGGACCAAGCACCAGGGCACTCCCGACGTCGCCTCGCCGCTGCTGTCCGGAGACCGGCTTTATTACTACAAGGAGAAGACCGGCCTGCTCACCTGCGTCGACGCGGCGACTGGCAAATCGCACTACGAGACCGCGCGGATTCCCGGCGTCGGCCGCACCTACGCGTCGCCGGTCGCGGCCGGTGGTCACGTCTACCTGACCGACCGCGGCGGCCGGATCACCGTGATCAAGGACGGACCGATCCTCGAGGTCGTGGCCGAGAACAATGTCGGCGAGGGGGTCGACTCCACGCCGGCTCTGGCCGGCGACTCGATCTTTGTGCGCGGCGAGCGGCGGCTGTTTCGCTTCGCGGCAGAGTGATCGCGGGCGGTGGAGCCCAGCGGCAGCGAGGGCTTTGTTGCCTACGAGACCAGTTCGGCGATATGGAAGCTGCCGTAGGTGTGCACCCGGTCGAGTAGATGCAGGCGGGCGGCGAGGTCGCGGTCGTACTCCAGGATCTCGCGGGTGCCACGGGAAGTGCCGGCTACGGTCACCCGTACGTCATCCAGGAAGTCTGTGTTGAAGCCGCCACTTCGCCAGATCAGCCGGGCCCGCGGTGCCGCTCGGTCCACGATCGCCTGCCACTCCGACTCGAGCAGCGGGAAGAAGTGATCGCTCAGCCAGTCCATGTGGTCGAGGAGCACGAATCGCGAGATCGGCCGGTTGTGCTGCTCGAGGAACCCCTGCACGGAGTTGGTGTGGGTCGTGACGGTGTCGACGAGCCCTGCTTTGAGCCGCGCGAAGTTCTCGGGCACGAGATACTCGGGGCAACAGGAGGGCGTGTACGAACCAGTCATGTACAGCCGCCAGAAGTAGTTGTCTTTCATGGGCAGGCCGACGAACACGCCCTCCAGGCAATCCTGGATGAACTGCGCCAGATCGCCGGAATAGGTGGCCTCGATCTGCCGCCGCTGGGCTCGAGGCACGCCGAGCATCGACATCGTGGTGTCGCGGTTGAGCGCGAACCGCAGCGCCTTGCCAAACTTGTCACGGATGTGGCCGTCGTAAATCTGCCGCTGCTCTTCCAGGCTCGAGGCATTGAGCAGACGGTCGAGGTGCGGACGCACCTTGATGATCCTGTCGGTGTAGACCTTCGCGAGTTTGGCGAAGAATCCGGAGGTGCCGCGAAAGTAGAATGACCGCTTCGGGTCATCGAACCATTTGATGTTGGAGTCCCAAAACGTCTTCGACCATGACGGCAGGCCGGCACGGAGTTTCTGCTCGTACGTTCGTCGGACGCCCGGCAGGCGGCCCTGGCCGAACATCTGGAAGAAGTCCTCGAACTCGAGCCCCTTGATGCCGGCCATCTTGAGGTCGAGCAACGCATTTTGCCGGGGGTTCATGTCGACGGCATACACGTGCCGCGGTTGGCAGAGTGCGTAGTCGAGCGCGTTGCAGCCGGCCGACGTGATCACGAGCACGTCGTCGTCGGGACCGATCCGCAGGGCCTCCCGGTCAAGCCGGGGATCCTCCCAGCAGGTGTTGTAGACCAGGTTGTTGCGGTGGACCGCGTTGAAAACGCGGCGGCTGATCCAGTCGAAGATGGCCATGGTGACCCGAAAGCGATGAAGGATAGCCCGCTCAGCGGCAATGCTGCAATCACTGGCCCGGCAGGGGCCTGTGAGCACTGAATTTGGCCCCCTTCCGGACCGGCCGGCCGACCCCCCTCACGGTTGTGGACTTTGGCTCGAAATGCTACAACTCTGCGGTTCGACTGACTCTCGTCCGCACTCGTCTCCGTGCCGGGAACTGCGGTCTGTGCTTCGACGAAGGTCGCTTGAGTCGATGGGTGCGTGATCCAGTTCCCGTTTCTTTGAGGTTGAGTTTTTTATGGCTGGGAAGATTTACGTGGGGAACCTCCCCTGGTCCACCACGTCCGCCGATCTTGAGGCGATGTTTGCTCCGCACGGTGCCGTGCGGAGCGCCGAGGTGATTTCCGATCGTGAGACCGGACGTTCACGCGGCTTTGGGTTCGTGGAGATGGAGACCAACGAGGGACTGCAGGCGGCGATTGCGGCTCTCAATGGCCAGGAGATGAACGGTCGCCCGCTGACCGTGAACGAAGCCCGTGAGCGTACCCCCCGCGCCGGTGGCGGTGGCGGTGGTGGCGGCTACGGTGGCGGTGGCGGCGGTGGCGGCGGTGGCGGCGGTCGTGGCTACGGCGGTGGCGGCGGTAGCGGCGGCGGACGTGGCTACGGCGGCGGCGGTGGTGGCGGTGGTGGCGGCCGTGGCTACGGTGGCGGCGGCGGCGACCGGTACTAGTCGCGCGGGTCGCGGGCTGGTTTTGCCAGCCCCTCGACTCTCGTGCCGTGTCAAAACGTGTCGCGGGAGCCGGGGCCATAAAACCCCGGCTCCCGTGCTCGTGTTATGATCGGGTAGGTCAGTCGGTGACCGCCCTCAGTTTCATCATCCCCGTCAGCAGAGAAGGCTCGAGCACCTCCGATGAGTTTTGCAGGACCCCGTCAAAAGTTGGCCAAGACTGCCCGCAAGAAGGTAAAGCCCCGCCCCAAGTTGAAGCGGCGCGACCCGATCTTCATCGACGGTGCTCGGCCGCGGCCGATGTACGTCGATTACAAGGACCTCGAACTCCTTGGGAAGTTGGTGAACCGGCAAGCTAAGATTATTGGTCGCCGCAAGAGCGGCTGCACCGCTGCCAGCCAGCATGCGGTGACCAGCGCGATCAAGCGGGCCCGGTTCATGGCGTTGCTCCCCTTCGTGGGCGAGTAAGCGGGTCAGGAACTTTCGTCCCTCGTTAGACCTATTTAGCCATGGTACGTCATGGTCGTCATGGTACGTCATGGGGCCGCTCACGACCCGCCGCCGCGTTGAGTTTCGCGATACCGACGCTGCCGGCATCGTGCACTTCTCGGCGTTTTTCTTTTGGATGGAATCGGCGGAGCATGAGTTGCTCCGGGCCGCGGGGATTGCTGTGGTGGAGCGAGGCGCGGAGGGGATCGACGCGAGTTGGCCGCGTGTCTCTGTCTCCTGCGACTACGTCTCGGCCGTGCGGTTTGGCGACGAGATCGACATTGCGGTCACCGTCGAGGCAGTGGGTCGGTCGAGCGTGACCTACGCGTTCTCCTTCAGCCAGGCCGACCGGGCGGTTGCCCGCGGCCGTGTCGTCGCGGTGAGATGCCTCATGCACCCGGGCTGCAAGCCAGAGGCGGTAGTGATTCCCGACGATATCGTGTGCCGGCTCGACCCCTACCGCGCAGTCGTCTGACGGAGGGCTGCGAATGCTCGAAGTCGCTGGCATCACGAAGACGTATCCCGCCGCGACGGGCGAACTCCGCGTGCTCGACGGCGTGGGCTTCACGCTCGAACCACGTGGACGGCTGGCCGTCATGGGACCGAGCGGCTCGGGGAAGAGCACGCTGCTCTCGATCATCGGTGGACTCGACGAGCCGACGGCCGGGACGGTGCGGCTCGACGGCGTCGATCCGTTCGCAGGTGACGCCACAGAGCGCGCCCGGTTTCGGAATCGGCGGATCGGCTTTGTGTTTCAGGAGCATCATCTCCTCGATGGCTGCACCGCCATCGACAACGTGCTCGTGCCGGCACTGGCCTCAGGCAGCGCGCCCCTCGACCTCGTGGCACGGGCCGCAAAGCTGCTCGAACGCGTCGGCCTCGGGCAGCGTCTCGATCACCACCCCGGCCAGCTCTCCGGCGGCGAGCGGCAGCGGGTCGCGGTGGCGCGGGCGCTGTTGCTCTCGCCGCGGCTGATCCTTGCCGACGAGCCGACCGGCCAACTCGACTCACACACGGCCGGTGAGATCACGGAGCTGCTCATCGCCCTCGTCGCCGAGTCTGGCGGCATGCTGATCGTGGTCACTCACGACGAAGCCGTGACCTCGCGGGTTGGCTCTGTCTGTCATCTCCGTGACGGAAGGCTCGAGCCATGAGCGGCCCGGTGCGGTCGCTTGGTGCGTTGGGCCTGGCTCTGGCGCGGCAGTGGTGGCCCCAGGTGGCAGCGCTCGCGGCAGCATGCGCCGTGGTGGCGACCACCGTGGTCGGAGCGCTCGGCGTGGGTGATGCGCTTCGCAGCGGGCTCCTCGACCTCGCCGTTGGTCGGCTCGGCCGGATCGACGCGGCGTTGCTGGCGACAGATTTCGTGCGCCGCGACCTCGCCGCAGAGATCGCCGCGGGAGACAACGCGGGAAAGACCGTGCCCGCCATCGTGATGCCGTCCTCGATCGCACAGGCCTCGATCGCGCCTGGCGCGCGGCCAGCCGGTGCATCTCCCGCGACCCTGCTGGCCTGCGACGATCCGGCAGCGCTCGGCTTCGATCCGCCGCCTCCGCCCCTTGGCCCGAACGTGATTCTCGTCAACGACGTGCTGGCCCGTGCGGCCGGCATTCGCGCAGGCGACACGGTGGTGGTGCGGCTACCGCGGCGTTCCGAAGTGCCGGCCGATAGCCCGCTCGGCCGACGGTCCAGCGACTCGGTTGGCCGGCGGATGACGGTGGCGGCGGTACTCGCCGACACGGGGCTGGGCCGCTTCGCCGTGCGGCCGACGCAGGTCACGCCGCCACTCGTGGTGATGTCGCTGGTCGACGCGCAGGCCATCCTGCGCGAGGGCGACGTGGCCAACGCGGTCTTTGTAATCGGCTCGCCGGATGGGTCGTCCGACGCCGCGGCCTGGCTGCGCGGGCGGCTCGCGCCGAGACTCACCGACTATGGGCTCACCCTCGAAACCGTGGCCGACGGCCGCCACCTGCGGCTCACGAGCCGCAGGCTCGTCGTTGCTGCGGAGGCTGACCGCGTCGCGGAGTCGGTGCTTGCCCCGCTTGGCGGACGGCCAACGCTCGTCTTTCTCGCCAATGACATCGTGCCGCTCGACGCCGCCGATAAGCCCGCCGCAGCCCGGATTCCGTATTCCACGGTGCTCGGTATCGATGGCACGTCGTTTCCTGCTGGTGGAGATCTCGTCGACGCCGCCGGTCATGCGCTGCCAACGCCGGCAGGCGACGAGATTGTCATCAACAGCTGGATGGCCAACGATCTCGCGGCGCAGGGAAGGCCTGTGGCCGTTGGCGACCGGCTCGCGGTACGGTTCTTCCAGCCCGAGACAATCCACGGCCGCGTCGAAGAGGCCACGGCCGAGTTTCGCATCGTGGGCATCGCGGAGATGACAGGCGCCGCGGTCGATCGGTCGCTCGTGCCCGAGGTGGCAGGAGTCACCGACGAAGCGTCGATCGCCGACTGGGATCCCCCCTTCCCGTTCGACCAGTCGCGCGTGCGGACGGTCCCGCCGCACGACGAAGACGACCGCTATTGGAAGCAGTATCGCGCCACCCCCAAGGCCTTCGTCTCGCTGGAGGCCGCGCGGCGGCTGGCGGGCAGCCGCTTCGGCAGGACGACCGCCTGGCACCTGCCGGTTCCCGCGGGAACGTCGCTTGAGATGCTGGCTGATCAGATCGCCGTCGCCATGCGTCCCGACGCGGCGGGATTGAACGTGATGCCGTTGCGGGCCGAGGCGATCGCCGCTGCACGTGGATCGACTCCCTTCGGGAGCCTGTTCCTTGCCCTGTCGAGTTTTGTCGTCGCCGCGGCGCTGCTCCTTGCGTGGCTGCTCTTCGGCCTCCTCGTCGCGGCGCACCGCCGCACCATCGGGCTGTTGTCAGCGGTCGGCTGGCCTCCGCGGAGGCTAGCGGCCTTGCTGCTCGTCGTCGGCGGCATCGCCGCCTGCGCCGGCACGGCCGTCGGTGGTGGCGTCGGCCCGTTTTGGTCGCGGGCCCTCCTCGCCGGCCTCACGGCCGCCTGGAACCGTGACGTGGCCAGCGGTTCGTCAGCCGCGTTCGCCGCGGCGCGGCCGTCGTGGAGCACGATCCTGCCGGGCGTCGCGGCAACACTCGCGCTCTCGCTCGCCGCGGTGGCGGCTGCCGCGGCGCGGGCGGCGCGGATGCCGCCGCATGCGTTGCTCGCCGCTGCGCCCGCCGGCGCCGCGGGCCGTGGTTCTGTCCGTGGTCGTGGAGCGGGAGCATGGTGGTTGCGGCTGGGCGTCGTCGGCGTGTTGGGAGCGGCTGCCGCCGCCCTTGTCGGGCGATCGGCCGGCGCTGAAGCCGCAGTCGCGCTCTTCTTCACCTCGGGCTTCGCGGCACTCGCCGGCCTGCTCGCGCTTGTGCGGGCGCGGCTGGCCCGCGGACCGGCGGCCGGGGCCGTTCGCTCCCTGCCCGGCCTCGCGGCGCGGATGCTCGCCGCGCGGCCGGGCCGGGCGTTTTCGATCGCCGCGATCGTCGCCTGCGGGCAGTTCCTCGTGGTGGCCGTATCTGCCTTCGCCGTGCGGCCCCCCGCAGATCCCGATGATCGCCGCACGCCCACTGGCGGCTGGACCAGCATCGCGACGTTCGGCGAACCGACGTCCGTCGATCCTGCCGATCCCGACGCGCGGGCCGTGCTGGGCTTGTCGCTGACGCAGGAGCGAGCCATCGCCGCCTGCACGATCGCGCTGCTGCGGTCGAGCGACGGCGACGATGCCAGCTGCACCAACCTCTACGCGGCCGGGCGGCCCGCCATCATCGGCGTCGGCCGTGACTTCATCGACCGTGGCGGCTTCCACTTCGTTGCCTCCGCGCCGCATCCCGCGGTCGCCGGCAATCCGTGGCGGCTGCTCGACCTCCCTTGGCCGGAGGGCGGCGGAGGGCCGGTGCCCGCGGTGCTCGACCAGGCGACGGCGCAGTGGGGGCTGAAGCTCGGTGGCGTGGGAAGTCGGTTCACGCTGGCGGACGAGGCCGGGGCCGCGGTCACGTTCGAGATCGTGGGTCTCCTGGAGCCAGGAATCCTTCAGGGTCGGATCATCGTGGCCGAGCGCGACTTCGAGCAGATTTTTCCGTCGCGGTCTGGCTACTCTGCGGCGCTCGTCGACATGTCGCGCATCGCGGTCGGCAACCGCGGGGATGTGATCGAGGGTCTGCGCGCCGCATGGGCCGACGCGGGCGTGTCGCTTGAGCCCGCCGTTGATCGGCTGCGGAGTCTGCAGGCCGTGCAAAACACGTTTCTCGCTGGCTTCCAAGTGCTCGGCACGCTGGGTCTCCTGCTCGGCACGGCCGGAGTCGCGGCGGTGATGCTGCAGGGCGTGGTCGAGCGGCTCGGCGCGTTTGCCCTCATGTGTGCCGTGGGGTTCACGCGACGGCGGATTCGTTGGCTGCTCGTCCACGAGACGCTTGCCACCGTGGGGCTCGGGCTCGCTGTTGGCACGATTGCCGGCGCGGTGGCTGTCTGGCCTGCACTCGCCGGCGGCACAGCCCGGCTGCCTCTGATCTGGATCGCGGCGACGTGCGGACTCACGCTCGCCGCCGCCGCGGCGGCGGTCTGGCTCGCGACGCTGCGGGTCGCGATCCCCCAGCGGCCCCAGTAACGCATCCGCGGCCGCCTTTCGAGCGCATCTGCCTTTGGTGTGGCGGTGAGATGGCAGCTTGGAGGAGGGAGGCGAGGGGGTCGGCGAACGCTCGAGGAGCCTGGGGCGTATCCTCGCCCCGGCGACGAGACTTTTGCCGCCCCCGAGCCGGCGATCCACGTAGGTTCTCTTGGTGAAAATCGGCTTTGCATGCGGGCGGGCTCTCACGGTACGGTCTCGTCATGCATATCGCCGTGATCCTGCCACGTTGGGTCGGGGATGCCGTCATGGCAACTCCCCTGCTCCGCACGCTCAAGTCGCATTTCGGGACGTCCGCCCGCATCACTGGTGTGATGCGGCCGGTGGTGGCCGACCTGCTCGATGGCACGGGCTGGATCGATGACCACGTCTTCTACGACCGGCACGGGAAAAATCCCGCCCATGGCTTCGGGGCCGCGGCTCAGACGCTGCGCCGCGACCGGGCCGACATCTCGCTGGTGCTGCCCAACTCGCTGTCGTCGGCCGCCCTTGCCTTTGCCGGCGGCGCTCGGCGGCGCGTCGGCTATGTCGGTCGCTGCCGCCGCTGGCTGCTCACCGACGCCATTCCTTCACACCGCGAAGAGCCGATCGTGCCTCCGCCGGTGGCCTTCATGAAACTCGCCGACGCGATCGGCGTTCCTCCGGCGCCGCTCGATGTCGAACTCATGGTTGGCGACGCCGACCTCGCGCGGGGCGACGCCCTGCTCGCCGCACTCTTCCCCGGCTGCTCCGGCCCGCTCGTCGTGCTCAACGACAACAGTTCCAACGGCCCCGCCCGCGCCTGGGGCGTCGAGAACCACGCGGCGCTTGGCCGGTGGATCGCCAACCGTGTGCCAGGCGTGCGCATCCTCGTGCACTGTGGCCCGGCCGACCGCCAGGAGTCTCGTGCGGTCGTGCAACTCGCCGGCATTCCGGCCGTGCGCGGGCTTGGCGACATCGACGACCTGCCGCTGGGACTGTCGAAGGCCGTCTACGCGCGGGCCGCCGTTTCAGTGTCGTCCGACAGTGGTCCCCGGCACATTGCGGCCGGCTTCCGCGTTCCCACCGTGGCGCTCGTGGGCCCGACCGATCCCCGAATCGGCCGATCGGATGCGGGGCGATGCGTGGAGATCCGCCGCGATCTGCCCTGCTCGCCATGCGACCGCGGCGAGTGCCCGTTGGTGCACAACGACTGCATGCGGCTGATCACGGTGGCGGAGGTGGGCCGCGCGACGATCGAACTCCTCGGCGGTGCCGCGATGGCGTCGGTCGGCTGACGCATTCCACTTTGGTGTTTTGCCGGCTCGAGGGCGGCAAAAGTCTCGTCGCTCTGGGCCGCGGCGGCCCGACGCTCCTCGAGCGTTCGCCGACCCTCTCGCTTCGTCCCCTGGCTTGCCACGTCGCCGCTCACGTGCCGCGGCGGTTGCCAAACCATGTGATGTGGTGCCGCGGAGCGAGGCGGAAGCCGAGGCGCCGGCATTCTTGTGCCAGCCAAGTCGATCGCCGCGCGAGCTCGTCGGCGGTCCGAGCCTGCGGCATGAGAAACACCGTCGCCCGGTCGACGTCGAGGCCGAGGTCGTCGAGCCAGCCGCAGGCCTCGGCCAGGTCGGACTCGGAGTCGATCACAAACTTGAACTGGTGCCGACCCGCGGCGGCCAGCCCGCGGAGCACGTCATCCCGCCGCCGCGAGGCCTCGTGCCGCGTCGCCCAGCGCTGCGGTGTGTCGGCTGGCGGCGTTGACGAGGCGAGCTTCGGGCTGATCGACATCAGGTCGGCGACTTGCTCCGACGTCACGGGCAGCACCGTTCCCGCCGTCTCGACGGTCACGTGGCATCCCGCGCGGCGGAGTGCCACGCAGAGTTCGGCCACCTCCGCGAAGAGCAGCGGTTCGCCGCCGGTGATGACGACGTGCCTCTGCCGAAGCGCATCGACCTTCGCGAGCACGTCGGCTAGCCCGATGTCCTCACCCGTCGGCTCCCATGAGGTGAAGGGGGTGTCGCACCACACGCACCGCAGATTGCAGCCGCTGGTGCGCACGAACGTGCTCGGCGTGCCCGCGAGGAGCCCCTCTCCCTGAAGCGATGCATAGATCTCAGAGATGCGCATGTCGGCCTCCGCCTACTCAGGCCCACGCGGCGGGATCACACCGCGGATCCAGAGCGCCCGCGGCGGCGAAGCCGGCCGCGCGGATGCGGCAGGAATCGCACCCGCCGCAGGGCCAGCCCCGCGGACCGGGGGCGTAGCAGCTCGTGGTCAGTCCGTAGTCGACGCCCAGCGACAGCCCGAGGCGGATGATCTCGGCCTTCGAGAGGTTCACCAGCGGCGCTCGAAACTCGAGCGGCCGCCCCTCGACGCCGGCCTTGGTGGCGAGCGTCGCCATGTGGGCAAATGCGGCAAGGTATTCCGGACGGCAGTCGGGGTAGCCGCTGTAGTCGACGGCGTTGATGCCGAGCACGATCGCGGCGGCACCGCGGGTCTCGGCCATCGCCAGCGCGAGCGACAGGAAGACCGTATTACGGGCCGGCACGTACGTCGTCGGGATGCCGTGGGCGATCTCGGCATCGGACCGGCCCTGCGGCACCGGGATCGTGTCGTCGACCAGCGAACTGCCGCCGAAGGCCGCCAGATCGACCTTCGCCACAACGTGGTCGGTGATGCCGAGTGACCGGGCGATGGCCCGGGCCGCGTCGAGCTCCACGCGGTGCCGCTGCCCGTAGTCGATCGAGAGCGCCGAGAGCTGGATACGTTGCGCGACGGCCCACGCCGCCGCCGTGGCCGAGTCGAGGCCACCGGAGAGGAGCACCACGGCCGACGCCGGGCCGCTCCCCTGCCCCGTTCCACTGCCGTCGGCTATCGTGTCGTCGAGTTCCATGGCACACTTACGAACATCATGATTCACTCCCAGCCGTCCCGCGATCAGCTCGAGACCTTCGCGAACCAGTTTCCGGGCCGCGACTATCTCATCGAGATCATCTGTCCCGAGTTCACGTCGGTCTGTCCGAAGACGGGCCAGCCCGACTTCGGCACGCTCACATTCCGCTACGTCCCAGAGAAGACTTGCGTGGAGTTGAAGAGCCTGAAACTCTACCTCCAGGCCTTTCGCAACCAAGGCATCTTCTACGAAAACGTGACCAACCGCATCCTCGACGACCTCGTGGCCGTGGTCCAGCCCCGCCGCATGACGCTCGTCGCCCACTTCACGCCCCGGGGCGGGATCAGTTCCCGGCTGGTCGTGTCGCACCCGTCCGGCGAACACCTTTCTGCCCAGACATGAGTTCGGGGGCCCCCGATTCATCACTAAAAAGGAGCACTCCGTGCCGCAGCCCGCCGTCCTTCTCTCCGCCCTCGCCGACGAAGCTTCCTTCCATTGCTCCGCGGTCGAGCAGTTCAGCGCGCTTGCCGCGCTCGGGCTGGAGTATTACAGCATCCGGCACATCGACGTGGGCAAGGGCGTGAAGAACGTCATGAAGCTCACGCTGGCCGAGATTCAGAAGGTCCGGCACCTTGAGGACGAGTACGGCCTTAACGTGGCCTCGATCGCATCGCCGATCGGCAAGGTGAAACTCGTCGACAAGCCCGACGGTACGAAGAACGTCTACGTGCCCTTCAAGCAGTATCTCGCTAAGGATGTGGCCAAGGCCTGTGAACTCGCCCACGCCTTCGAGACGAAGTTGATTCGCGGGTTTTCGTTCTATCCACCGAAGACCGCCAAGCCCGAAGACCACCTCGAGGAAGCGGTGGAGCGGATCGGTCGGATCGCGGAGGCCTGCCATCGTTCCGATCTGACGTTCGGCCTGGAAGTCGAGGCCAATCTCGTCGGCCGCACCGGTCAGCTCCTCGCCGAGATTTTTCGCCGGGTCAACCACCCGGGGCTCGTGCTGGTATTCGACGCCGCGAACCTGATTGCCCAGGGCTTCTCCACCGCGGAGGTCTACGCCCAGTGGGAGGCCATGAAGCCCGGGCTCGGGTGGGTGCACATCAAGGACTACCGGAAGGTCAAGGGCACCGCCCGCGGCAAGCACGTCGAGGAAGACGCTCTCGCTCATTTCGTGCCGGCCGACATCGGCGCCGGTGGCCACGAGAAGATCCTCGCCGACCTCCGCGGCATGCTGCCGACGCTCTCCAAGAAGCTGGAACGCCGGGGCATCCCGGGCGTGTTCCTCGACCTCGAGCCGCATGTCCGCGGCGGAGGGCAGTTTGGCGGCACGAGCGGCCCCGACGGCATGGGCATCGCCGTCCGCGCGTTGTGCCGCGTGCTCGACAAGGCGAAGGTGGCCTACCATCTCCGCGACTTCGACGACTTGCTGGCCGCGCGGGGCATGTGAAGCACCCGACTCCCGATCGTGAGGAGTCGGGGGTGGCACGCGCAGAAGCCGGGAATGTTTGCGACTCACGAGCGACGCCCCGTCGGCCAGCCAGGCATCCTGTAGCAAAATCCACGGCGCCGAGCATGTCATTCCCGGCGAACCATTCCGGCACCGATTCAGTGCCACCCGCACACCCCGCGCTTGGGGCTTCCTGACGGGAGCCGGGCTGCAAGGTGTCAGCAATCGCGTTCGCCGGTGCGGTACGTTAAACTCGGGCATCAGCGGTATGGCTCGGCGACGTTCGGCCGGCGAGGAAGCGATGACCGAAACCACCGAGCCGGGCAGCTACTTCGTTGCCAACTATCCGCCGTTTCATCGGTGGACGGCCGACGCCGTGCCCGCCGTGCTCGACGCCTTCGCGGCCCCGCCGACAGCCGAGCCGCTTGGCCTCTATCTCCACGTGCCCTTCTGCCGGAAGCGGTGCAAGTTCTGCTACTTCCGTGTCTACACCGACGTGGCGGCGGCCGACGTGGAGCGGTATTCGCTGGCGCTCGCCCGCGAGGCGGCGCTCGCCGCGGCGCTGCCGGCTGTCGAGGGCCGAATGCTCCGCTACGTCTACTTTGGCGGCGGTACGCCCTCGTTCCTGAGCGTGAAGCAACTCGAGCGGCTCGTGGCCGGGATTCACGAGAGCTTCGGCTGGGACGATGCCGAGGAAGTGACGTTTGAGTGCGAGCCGGGCACGCTCTCCGAACCGAAGGTCAGGGCCCTCAAGTCGCTCGGCATGACGCGGATCTCGCTGGGCGTCGAGAACTTCGACGATGCGATTCTCGAGGCCAACGGCCGCGCCCACCTCTCGGCCGAGATCCTCCGCTCCTGGGATTGGATCAAGGCGGCGGGCTTCCCCAATACCAACGTCGACCTGATCTCGGGCATGGTGGGCGAGACGGAGGAATCATGGCGGAAGACGGTCGAGAAGACGCTGACGCTCGAGCCCGACAGCGTGACGATCTACCAGATGGAACTCCCCTTCAACACCGTGTTCGTCAAGGACGCGAAGGGCGCGGGGCGGGACGTGCCCGTCGTCGACTGGGCCACGAAGCGGAGGTGGGTCGATTGGGCATTCGAGCGGTTCATCGACCGTGGCTATGCCGTCTCAAGCGGCTACACGCTCGTCCGCGATCCCGCGAAGGTGCACTTTCGCTACCGTGACATGCTCTGGGAGGGGAGCGACCTCGTGGCGCTCGGCGTCGCGAGTTTTGGACACGTGTCGGGCGTGCACTATCAGAACGAGCCCCACTGGGATCCCTACCTCGCCGCCGTGGAGTCGGGCCGGCTGCCGATCCACCGCGGCCTCCGGCCGACGCGGCGGGAGCTGCTGATTCGCGAACTCGTGCTCGGGCTCAAAAAGGGCACTGTCGACACGCGGCGGCTCGCGGCGAAGTATGGCATCGATCCCCTTGTCGAGTGGGCAAGCCAGTGGCGGCAGCTCGCTGACGCCGGCTGGCTGGAGCAGACCGAGCCCATGCCAGTGCTCTCGCGGGCCGGCCTGCTCCGCGTCGATTCACTCCTGCCTGCCTTTTTCGACCCCGACGAACAGGCCAGCACGGCTGCCGATGCGTCGCCGGCACTCGACAGTCCGGTGGGCCGCTCCTAGGCTTTTGCAGGGCGTTCGTCGTCCCGCGGCTTCCCGGGGTTAAAAATGGCCCCGGCGGCCGGTTTCCGCTGCGGGTTGCCGCGTCGGTTTTTCGGCAGCCAGCATCTTTCCCCACGAGGCTTTTTGTGCACAAGTCCGCCGTCGTTGCCAAGGGTTCCGACTCGAGGGCGACCGTCCCCCTCCCGGTGCCGGCACCGCTTGCGTGTCCGGCGTCGCGGCAGCTGCGGGATCGGCTGCGGGCGATGGTGGCCGACGTCGTCGCCTCGTGGAAGGCTCAGGGCATGCCGGCGGGATTGCGGACGGCGGCCGGGCTGCGGGCCGAGGCGGAATCGATCGCGAAACGCGCCGGCGCCGGCGTCGAGGTCGTCGGCTGGACGATGGTCGCGATCGTCTCGGAGCATTGGCGGGATCGACTGGCGAGTCTGACCACTGGCCGCAGGCTGTTGCTCCTCCCCGACTGCCCCGTCGCGGCGGGTCGCGCGGGTGAGTCCGGCATGCCGCAGACCTGCGGGCCGGCGTGCGGCATCGCGACGATCTGGTCGGCGGCCCGGGATCATGGCTGGGTCGTCGAGTCAACCTCCACGGCCATCTCGGCAATAGGCGCGCTGCTCACCGGCCAATACGACGGGGTGCTCGGCGTCGCCCGTCTGGCCGATCTCGAGAAGGCGTTCGCCATGCTCCCGGCATTCGCATTGCCGATCGCGGCCGTTCCGTATCAGTCGCTCGACTCCGCTGGCTCGTCCTGCGCAGACGCGCTCGCCGCCGCCGCGATCGACGTGGACTGGGTGCTCGGGCTGCTCGGTGTGGCGGGGGGCGATGCGGCCCCCGTCGGCGACTACCTGCCGCTTCTGCGGGAAGCATCAGGCATGTTCACACCGGAAACAGTTCAAGGCCTCGTTGAACGGCTGGGTATGCCCGGCATGCTCGGCACGACCGTCGCCGACGCCTTCGCGGTGGATTGCCCGCCGCTCGAGGCATCCGCGGAGATGGCGGGTCAGTTTCTCGGAAGGGGCGGCAAGTTTCTCCGGCCGTTCATTACGCTCGCGGCGTTCGACGCCGTGTCGGCCGACCTAACACCGGCAGCCGCGGCGCCCCACGCCGCGGCTACGAACCGGGATTCGGTGAAGGCCGCGGCGGTGGCGATCGAGATCTTCCACAAGGCGTCGCTCGTGCACGACGACATCGAGGACGACGACGCCATCCGTTATGGACGGCGGACGCTCCACGTTGAGATGGGCGTGCCCTCGGCGATCAACGCCGGCGATTATTTGCTAGGCGCTGGTTACAGGATTATGGCGGCGCTGCCGGGAATCGATCCGGCGACGATCCGCGACTGCGTCGCGATCCTCGCCGATGCGCACGTCAGACTCGCCCGCGGCCAGGGGGCCGAACTCTGGTGGCGGGATGCCCCGGCAAGCGGCCTGCGCGGTGGTGGCGTGAGGCAGCTCTCGCCTGCCGAGGCGCTCGGGATTTACGGCCTCAAGACGTCGCCCGCCTTCGAGGCAGCGGTGGCGCTCGGGATCCGGCTCGCCGGTCTGGCGCCGGCAGAGGCCGTCGACGTGAGCCGCTACGCACTCCACGTCGGGACGGGCTTTCAGGTGTTCAACGATCTGAAAGACTGGGCTGGTGATCTTGAGAACGATCGGCGCGCAGCCGGCGACCTGATCGGCGGACGACCGACCGTGCTCTGGGCGCTCGCCATCGAGGGATTGTCGCCGACTGATGCGGAGTGGCTCTTCTCCCTCGCTCGCGAAGCGGGCCGGCATGGTGCCGCCGAGACGGCAGTGGTCCATGCGGTGGCGGAGGTGCGGAAACTCTACGAGCGGGCGGGCGTGATCGAAAAGGCGACGCTGATCGCGCGGGAGCAGCGCAGCCTGGCGGCCGATACGGTCGCCTCGTGCCGGCTGCGTCGGCTCCGGGAGGTGCTCGAGTTCCTGCTCGAACTGGCCGTCCCAGAGGGCTGGGCGAGCCCCCGATGACCATGGCAGACGCCCCGGCTCACGAATCCCAGGATCCCGTCCAGCGGGCCGCGGCGCTCGTGTCGATGTTTTGTCCATCGGCCGAGAAGTTTGGGCGGTGGGCCGCGGTCGACCCCGCTGCCGTGCCGGAAGTGCCGCGCCGCCTGCTTGATCATCGCTCCCATATGACGGTGAAGATGGAGGGGGAGCACGGCTGCCCGCTTTCACTGCGGGTGGTGGCCGAGCAGACATCGCCGACGGATGGCCGCTATTCCCGTGAAATTCTCCTGACGCGGCCCGATGGCCGCATCGTGCAGTACGGAATCGTGCGAATCGACCTGGCAGCCGTTGATGTATCAACGGCCGAGGCGATCCGCAGCCGCAGCTGTCCCCTCGGTCGGATCCTGGTGGATGCCGGACTGCTCTGCGACGTGCAGCACGTGGAGCTGCTGCGGGTCAATCCGGGGCCGCATCTCAGCGAACTGTTCGGCGGCACCGCCGAAACGTTCGGCCGCGTTGCCAAGATCGACGTGGGCGGTCGGCCCGCGATCGAACTCCTCGAGATCGTGGCTCCCGAGTCGACTGGCTGAAGCCGGGGGCTGGGGGCAACAAGGGTTGCGTGAGGAAATGGCACCCCTGCGGCGTTATGGCGGAACACGTTTTTTACAGGCGGCGGGCCGGTTCGCGTAAAGCCCTTGCGGGCAAGACGTTTGCGTCGAGTGGGTCGATATTGACTCACTGCGAAAGATGCCTGTAGAGTTGGGTTGTCTGGCAAGGATGGCTCGCACGGATGCAGGATGAGGAAACGGATTTTCCCTTCCCTCCTTCTCCGGCCTGTCACGGCTCTTTGCGGGCTCTCGGTTCGAAGCTCTCGTCGGCATGGATTGCGACGGTGGCGACCGTTACGGCGTGCGGGTTGAGATTCGTGGCAAGGAAGCCTAGGCGTTCGGGGCTGTCTCACTGTCGAGATCGTTCCGGGCTCCGTTTTGACTAGCTGCACCACGGCTAGGGAGAGGGTGGTCAGGCACATGCAAAAGACTGTTTACACAACTGGCGAAGCCGCCAAGATCTGCAAAGTGAGCCAGCAGACGATCATTCGCTGCTTCGACTCGGGGCAGCTCAAGGGGTTTCGCGTCCCGGGGAGCCGGTTTCGCCGGATTCCCCGTGATCAGCTGTTTCTCTTTATGCGGGACAATGGCATCCCGACCGATGCGCTCGAAAGCGGTCGGCGGAAGATTCTCGTGGTCGACGACGACCAGGATCTCGTCGAACTGATCACCGACGTGCTTGAGCGCGACGGCCGGTTCGAGACCAGAAGCGTCAACAACGGCTTCGACGCGGGCATGATGGTCAAGGACTATCGTCCTGACCTCATTGTTCTCGACGTCATGCTGCCCGACATCAACGGCAAGGAAGTTTGCCAGCGGGTTCGCAGCGACTCCACCATGGACGAGGTGCGGATCATCTGCATCTCCGGCATGTGCGAAGCCGACAAGATCGAGGAACTCAAGGCGTCGGGTGCCAATGAGTTTCTGCAGAAGCCGTTCGAGGCCGAGATACTCGTCGATCGAATCTGCAGCCTGCTCGACATCGAGTCGGGTGTGGCCGGCTCGTGAGACCGTCGGGCTTGGAAAAAACGTGATGTCGCTCATCGCCGCCCGCGTTCCCATCGAGGGACGCGGGCGGCGTTCGTAGCTGCGTGGAACAAGTGGCTGCGTGGAGCGTGATGCATGGCATTTCGCGAATCTCTGCCGGATGCCGCGGCGATTGCTGACTCGTCGGAGTCGGGCGTGGCACTGCTGCCGCCGGGCGAACCGGCGCGTGCGCTTGCCAATCACGGGTGCGTCAATCTCGCGCGTGCGGTCCTCTGTGAATCGATGCTCCTTGCGGGCCGCGTGGAGCATGATGACGCGGCGTGGGTTCGCGCGGCTGAAGATCCGGCCGTGGCCGCCTGGCTTCACGCCGTCCGGCGCTCCGGTCATGTCTCCGTGGGCGATGGGGTGTCACGGTTGCTGCCTGCTCGACTCGGGGAGGCTGTCGTGGTCGGGGGGCGTCTCTCCCCGGAGGCTTCGCTCCTGCTCGACGTTCTGGCTCTGGTGGCCGACGGGCACGGGGCGGCACGTCGCTTGGATCGTGCCGTCACCGAGGCCCGGCTCGAGGCGGCCCGCGAACTGGCCTACGGGGCCGGGCACGAGATCAACAATCCCCTGGCGAACATCGCCGCGCGGGCCCAGTCGCTCCTGCCTGGCGAGCGTGATCCCGAGCGGCGGCGACGGCTCTCGACAATCGTTGACCAGGCATTCAGGGCCCGCGACATGATCGGCGGGCTCATGATCTTCGCCCGGCCCCCGAAACCCCAGCCTGCCGACGTCGGCATCGACGCGGTGGTTCGTCGCGCGGTTGACGCGGTTCGGCCCCTGGCGGAGTCCCGGGGCGTCCGGCTGGAATACAGTCCGCCTCCCACGACGATCGCTGCCCGCGTCGATGCTATTCAGGTCGCCGAGGCGATTCGAGTGCTCGCCGTCAACGCGATCGAGGCAGTCGAGTCGGGGGGGCGCGTCATGCTCGAGGCGGCGGGCGACAGCGGCGGGGGTCGCTGCCTGGTGCTGGTGTCCGACGACGGCCGCGGTATGGATCCGGAGGAAGCGAGGCGTTCGTTTGACCCGTTCTTCAGCGGCCGCGACGCGGGCCGGGGCATCGGGCTGGGGCTCCCCAAGGCGCTGCGGCTGGTGGAGTCGAGCGGCGGGACGCTGACCGTCGATTCAAAGCGTGGCGAGGGCACCCGCATCACGATGTCGTTTCCAGCGGCCTCCGTAAACGGCTGACTTGAGATCGCATCCAACTTTGGTGGAACGCCGGCTCGGGGGCGGCAAAAGTCTCGTCGCCGGGGCGAGGATACGCCCCAGGCTCCTCGAGCGTTCGCCGACCCTCTTGCCTCCCTCCTCCAAGGTTCCATCTCACCGCTCCACCAAAGGCAGATGCGCTTTAGACTGGGATGCGATCCAGGCCGTACAGTCACCCCATCTTCCCTGGTCGCTTCGCCAGTCTGCGTGGGGCATGCAACGGACCGCCGGCGGCCCCGTCCCCCTGTTTGGCCGCTCTTGTCGATGTGACCGGAGTTCTCTATTCTCCGGCCCAGTTCGGGCAGCGGGCGATGGATCGCCCGGCAGGCACGTCATCAGGGATGAACGCATGAGTTTCACCGGACCGAACGTCGGCGGGCAACACCTGCGCGACGGTGGGACCGCCGCGGAACTTGCCGCGACCGTCACGACACTCGATTCCCTCGGTCGCGGCTCGCGTTCTAGGATCGGCCGCGATGCCGGGCTGCCCGTGGGGAGCGCGGATGCGGAGCAGCGGACGTCGGCTTGGCTCCGTGGCCGCCAGGCAGCGGACGGCCATTGGCGGGCTCCGCTGGAGGGCGACACCATCCTGGAGAGTGAGTACCTGCTCCTGCTCGCGTGGGCGGGAAGGCTCGACGCGGCGGAGGCCGCCGGTGCGGGCCGGCGGATTCTTCAGCAGCAACTGACGGGCGGTGGCTGGGCCATCTATCCGGGCGGGCCAGTCGACGTGAGCGCGAGCGTGAAGGCCTATCTGGCCCTCAAACTGCTTGGGAACGAGCCCGACTCGTCGGCCCTCGTCCGTGCCCGGCGGGCGATCGAAGACGCTGGCGGGCCGTGGGCCGTCAATAGTTTCACGAGGTTCTACCTCGCTCTGCTCGGGCAGATGCCCTACTCGGCGTGCCCCGCGGTGCCTCCCGAGGTGGTCCTCCTGCCCGACTGGTTTCCGGTGAATCTCCATCGCGTCTCCGCCTGGTCGCGGACGATGATCGTGCCGCTGTCGCTGATGTGGGCTTTCAAGCCGCTGCGCTGCGTGCCGGCTGGCCGCGGCATCGCTGAGCTCTTCACCGAGCGGGATCGTCGCGGGCCTCCGCCACCGGTGGACGTGAGTCCGTGGGCGCGATTCTTCCGGGGTGTCGACCGGTTCATGAAGGCCTGCGAGGCCGTCGGGTTCATGCCCTTGCGAGCTCGGGCGATTCAGGCATGCCGTCGATGGATGCTCAAACGGTTCGACGACAGTGACGGGCTCGGCGCGATCTTTCCGCCCATCGTGTGGAGTTTTATCGCGTTGAAGTCGATGGGGTGCGACGACGATGCCCCGGAGGTGCGTGAGACCTGGAGCCAGCTGGAACGATTGGTGGAGCGTGAGGGCGACGGCACGATCCGGCTTGAGCCCTGCCGTTCCCCCGTCTGGGATACGGCCATTACCCTGATCGCCCTCGTCGAATCGCGCGGGGCGGACGTCCACGGTCGTCATCACCCCACGGCAAGCGAAGCGCCCGACCGTGCGGTCGACTGGCTCCTCCGCAACGAGATTCGCACCGCGGGCGACTGGTCGGAGCGGACGCGTGCCGAGCCCTCGGGCTGGTGCTTCGAGTACGCAAACCGCTTTTATCCCGACGTCGACGACACCGCCATGGTGGTGATCGCGCTGGCGACATGGCGATCGGTGGCCGCCGGCAGCGGGGGAAGGGGTCGGGATGAGGCTCGCATCGCGTCTGTCCACGCCGCCATCGGCCGTGCGGTGCGCTGGCTCGAGGCGATGCAAAATACCGACGGCGGCTGGGGCGCCTTCGACCGCGACAACAACTGCGAGTTCCTCTGTAAGGTGCCGTTTGCCGACCACAACGCGATGATCGATCCGAGTTCGCCCGACCTCGCCGGCCGCGTGCTGGAGGCGTTCGGCAAAGTGGGCCTGCGGGTCGGGCATCCGGCGGTCGACCGCGCCGTGGCCTACGTCCGCCGGAGCCAGGAGGGCGACGGGGCGTGGTATGGCCGCTGGGGCGTGAACTACATCTACGGCACCTGGCAGGTGCTCGAGGGCCTGCGTGCGATCGGGATCCCCTGCGATGATTCCGCCGTTGCCAGTGGCGCCGATTGGCTCGAGATACACCAGCAGGGCGATGGCGGCTGGGGCGAGACGCCGGCGAGTTATGCCGATCGGTCCCTCGCCGGCACGGGTGTGCCCACGGCTTCCCAGACCGCATGGGCCGTGGCGGGCCTCGTGGCCGCCGGCCGGGCGGCCGGAAGCTCAGTGATCCGCGGAGTCGACTGGCTTACCTGTCGGCAGGAGGCGGACGGCACCTGGGAGCAGCGCGAGTTCACCGGCACGGGCTTCCCGCAGGTCTTCTACCTGCGGTATCACTGGTACCCCATCTACTTTCCGCTCATGGCGCTGGCCCGCGTCCGGCGGGCAGCGGCGGCTCGCCGCAGGGAGCGAGTGGCATGAGCGTTCCTGTTGGACAGATGATCTCCGTGCTCCGCCACGTCGCGATCCAGCGGCTCCGGGGCAATGCCCGCTATCCGCTCGTGCTCATGCTCGAGCCGCTCTTCCGCTGCAATCTCGCCTGCGGAGGGTGCGGCAAGATCCAGCATCCCTCCGACGTGCTGCGGTCGCACCTCACGCCCGAGCAGTGCCTCAACGCAGTGGACGAATGTGGTGCCCCGATGGTCTCGATTCCGGGCGGCGAGCCCCTGCTCCACCCGCAGATCGAGGAGATCGTGGCGGGGATCGTGGCGCGGAAGAAGTATCTCTACCTCTGCACCAACGCGATCAAGCTCGAGGAGATGCTGCCGCGGTTCAAGCCCTCGCCCTTCCTGGCTTTTTCCGTGCATCTCGACGGGCCCCGCGAGGAGCACGACCGCGCGGTCTGTCGTGAGGGTGTGTACGACATGGCGGTGTCGGCGATTCGGGCTGCCCGTCGGGCCGGCTTTCGCGTGACCACCAACTCGACGCTGTTTGCCGACGCCGACCCCGTCCGCTACCGGAAGTTCTTCGACGACGCGATGGCCCTCGGCGTGGAAGGCATGATGATCTCGCCCGGCTATTCCTACTCGAAGGCTCCCGATCAGGACCACTTCCTGCCGCGTGAGCGCAGCCAGACGCTCTTCCGCAGGATCCTCGAGGGCGCCCCGTCCCGCTGGAAGTTCAATCAGTCGCCGGTGTTCCTCGAATTTCTCAAGGGTGACTGGGACCTCGAGTGCCGACCGTGGGGCACGCCCACCTACAATCTCTTCGGCTGGCAGCGGCCGTGCTACCTCCTCGACGAGGGCTATGCGAAGACGTTTGGCGAACTGATGAAGGAGACCGACTGGGATGCCTACGGCCGGGCCAGCGGCAACGCCAAGTGCCAGGATTGCATGGTCCACTGCGGCTACGAGCCGGCAGCCGTTGAAGCCACGTTTGGCTCGCTCGGGGGCATGTTCGCGACGGCCCGGCTGATGCTCTTCGGTCCGCCGAAGTCGAAGCGAGCCGCCGATGGCCCAGCTGCACCGGCCCCGGCTCTTCGCCTCCAGCCCAATGGGCTTCCGTCGCTACCGGTCATCGACCGCGTGGCCTGAAGCCGGCCGAGGTGGTGAGCGTATTCCCCTTGCTCGCGCGTGGGGCTTCCTGACGGGAGGCGTGGCCCCAAGAAGCCCGGAGCGCAAGCGATGGGAAAACGGGTGGCGACCATGACGGTCGTGGGGAGCGAGCCGAGGTGGTGAGCGTATTCCCCGCGCTCGCGCGTGGGGCTTCCTGACGGGAGGCCGCGGCTTCCTGCGGACGACAGCTCAATGGGTCAGCTTCTTGTACCGGAAGCGGTGGGGTTCGTCGGCGCCGATGCCGAGCCGTTCGCGGCGGCTCCGCTCGTAGACCTCGAAGTTGCCCTCGCAGACGTGCACGTAGCCATCACCCTCGAAGGCGATGATGTGCGTTGCCAGCCGGTCGAGAAACCAGCGGTCGTGGGTGATCACGACGACCGAGCCTGCAAAACTCATGATCCCTTCCTCGAGCGACCGCAGCGTGTCGACGTCGAGATCGTTGGTCGGTTCGTCGAGCAGGAGAAGGTTGGAACCTCCACGGAGGAGCTTCGCGAGGTGCACGCGGTTGCGCTCGCCACCGGAGAGCGTGCCCACCTTTTTCTGCTGGTCGGGCCCCATGAAGTTGAACTTGGCGACGTAACTGCGAGCGTTGACCGTCCGCTTGCCGAGTTCGATCGTGTCGTGGCCCTCCGAGATCTCCTCGAAGACGGTCTTGTTGGGATCGAGCGCGTCGCGGTTTTGGTCGACATAGCCGATGTCGACCGTTGCACCGACCTTGACCGTGCCGGAGTCGGGCTGTTCGGTCCCCACAAGCATGCGGAAGAGCGTGGTCTTTCCGGCGCCATTGGGGCCGATGATGCCCACGATGCCGCCGGGTGGCAGCCGGAAGGAGAGATTTTCAAAGAGGAGCTTGTCGCCATAGCCCTTCGAGATGTTTTCGACGTCGATCACCTGGTCGCCGAGCGGCCGGCTGGCCGGGATGAAGATCTCGATGTCCTGATCGCGGACAGCTGCCTGCTCGGCAGCGAGCTTCTCGTACGACGCCATACGGGCCTTGCTCTTGGCCTGTCGGGCCTTGGGCGACATCCGCACCCACTCGAGCTCTTTGTCGAGGGTCTTCTGGCGGGCGCTGGCCTGCTTCTCCTCGAGCTGGAGGCGGGCCCTCTTCTGCTCGAGCCACGACGAGTAGTTGCCTTCGAAGGGGATGCCGCGGCCGTGGTCGACCTCGAGGATCCACTTGGCCACGTTGTCGAGAAAGTAGCGATCGTGGGTGACGGCCACCACGGTTCCCAGGTATTCGTCGAGATGCCGTTCCAGCCAGTTGACACTCTCGGCGTCGAGATGGTTCGTCGGCTCGTCGAGCAGCAGGAGGTCGGGCTTCTCGAGCAGTAGCTTACAGAGGGCCACACGCCGCCGTTCGCCGCCGGAGAGGTTGGTGACCGCCGAGTCTGCCGGCGGCAGATTCATCGCGTCCATCGCAATCTCGACCTGCCGGTCGAGATCCCAGAGATTCTTGGCGTCGATTTCATCCTGCACGGTGGCCTGCTCGGCAAGTAGCTTTTCCATCTCGTTATCGCCGAGGGGTTCGCCCAGCCGCGCATTGATTTCCTCGAACCGCCGGAGCACAGCCCGCGAGTGATCGACCGCGTCCATCACGTTCTCAAACACCGTCTTCGTCGGGTCGAGCTTTGGCTCTTGGTCGAGATAGCCCACGGTGTAGCCCTCGGCGAGCCTGGTCTCGCCGTCGAACTCCTTGTCGATGCCCGCCATGATTTTCATGAGCGTGCTCTTGCCCGCGCCGTTGCGGCCGAGCAGGCCGATCTTGGCGCCGGGATAGAACGCGAGGTTGACGTTCTTGAGCAGCTCGCGCTGGCCGAATTTCTTGGTGAGGTCGGAAACCTGAAAAATAAAGGCGGGGCCCATCGGATGAAACTTCGCTCCACAGGAGGGGATGTGTCTCTCACCCGATCCTAGCAAATACAACGACGCATCATGAGGGCTCGTTGCAGCGTTTCGGGTCATGCACTACCATTCAAGGCATCGATTTCGACGCAGAAATTCATGGTTCGCCGCGGAGAAGCCCCCATGCCCGACTATGTGCATTCCGAACTGCTGGTTTCCACCGAATGGGTGGCAGAGCACCTCTCCGATCCCACGGTGCGGATCGTCGAGTCGGACGAGGACCGGGCGCTTTACACGCAGGGGCACATCCCCGGTGCCGTCGAGATTGATTGGGCTGTCGATCTCCAGAACCAGACGGAACGCGACTACATCGACCGGGCGGCTTTCGAGAAACTCTGCGCTGAGCGGGGCATCTCCAACGACACCACCGTCGTGTTCTACGGCGACAAGAACAACTGGTGGGCCTGTTACGCCTTCTGGGTCTTCAAGCTCTACGGCCACACCAACTGCCGAGTCATGAACGGCGGCCGCAAGCGCTGGGAACTCGACGGCCGGCAGTGGTCGACCGAGCGGGTGTCGTACGCCCACAGCCACTACACGGCTCAGGAACAGGATGGCTCGATCCGGGCCCTCCGCGACGAGGTGCTCAAGCATCAGAAGGCTGGCAAGCAACTCCTCGACGTGCGGTCGCCTGAGGAATACCGGGGCGAACGGATGCACATGCCCGACTATCCCAACGAGGGCGCCGTTCGAGGCGGCCACATTCCCGGTGCGGTGAACGTGCCGTGGCCCATGAATTGCAACGACGACGGCACGTTCAAGTCGGCCAAGGAGCTTGAGAAGCTCTATATCAAGGAACTCAAGATGAAGCGGCGGTCGCCCACGATCGCCTATTGCCGGATCGGCGAGCGGTCGAGCCTGACGTGGTTTGTGCTCACCTACCTGCTGGGCTTCGGCAACGTCAAGAACTACGACGGTTCGTGGCTGGAGTGGGGCAACTGCGTCCGCGTGCCGATCGTCAAGGGTGCCGAACCTGGCG
Organism: Planctomicrobium piriforme; assembly: GCA_945869735.1. Classification (GTDB taxonomy): domain Bacteria; phylum Planctomycetota; class Planctomycetia; order Pirellulales; family UBA1268; genus QWPN01. The sequence continues at coordinate 23,255 of CAMBPQ010000015.1, read as the reverse complement.
GCCCCGCCGCCGCCGCCGCCGCCGGCTCCTCGAGCCCGGCCGTGCACGCCTAGCGCATGGAAAGTATTCAGCAGCGGCTCGACGAACTGATCGGGGAGTTTGCCGATCTCGACGCCCGCGAGAAACTCGAGTTGCTCGTCGACTTTGCCCACGGACTTCCGCCGCTCCCGGCGGAGTACGAGGCCCGGAAGGCCTTGGAGGACCGGCGGGTGCACGAGTGTCAGACGTCCGTCTTTCTCTGGACCGAGGGCACTGCCGATGCGGCGCGGCTGGTGGCAGAAGTGGCGGCCGAGGCCCCGACCGTGAAGGGCTTCGTGGCGATCCTCGCTGATGCCATCAACGGCCGACCGGTGGCCGACGTGGCCGCGATCTCCGATGACATGCTCGAGCGGATGGGCCTGGCGGACGTGCTTGGCATCCTCCGGACCCGCGGACTCCGGGCGATCGTGGCCCGGGTGAAGCGCGGGTTCGCCAATCATGCGAGCGCGGCCGGCTGAGCGGTTCGGACCGACCGGAACGAGACAAAAAGGATTTATCGACATCATGTCGCCAGTAGAGAAAGTCGTCGCTGGGATCGACCTCGGCGGCACCGCCATCAACTACACGTTTCTCGATGAGCGCGGGCAGTTCCTCATCCAAGGCCTCTGCGAGCATCCCGCCCGGAGCGTTGAAGGCCCCGAGGTGTGCATCGGGCAGATCGCGGATGGATTGGTGCTGGCCGCCGAGCGGGCCGACGTCGCGAGAGACAAACTCGTCGCCGTGGGCCTCGACACGCCAGGCCCCGCCAGCGCCGCGGGAGTGCTGAGCCGGCGGGGCTCGACGAACTTCGTCCATCCCGCCTGGGCGGGCTACGACATCCGCGCGGGCCTCGAGTCCCGGCTCGGCCTACCCGTCACCTACCTCAATGACGGCAACGCGGCGGCGCTCTGGGGCCATGTCTCGATCTTCGGCTCCGAGAACGAGGCTGCGAGCGTGTCGGCGATCATCGGCACGGGCCTTGGCGGGGGCGTGATCACCAGCGGCCGCGTCGTCACCGGCCGTCATGGTTTCGGCGGTGAACTGGGCCATGTGCTGATCCCCTACCAGGCGATCCCCGGCATCGAGGGCCTCGTGCCGGACTGCAATTGTGGCCGGACGGGCGACCTTGAGTCGCTCTGCTCATTGACCGCGATTCGGCGTACGCTGCTCCCGCATTTCCTGGCGCGAAACCCGAGCCACCCGCTTGCCGCGGTCGGCGACGCCGGCGAGGCCGCCAAGCGGGTTCGTGGCCTGGCGGAGCAGGGCGACCCACTCTGCCGCGACATCTTCCGCGTGCAGGCCCGGGCCCTCGCGCTGTTTTTCGACGAAATGATCAACGTCTTCGATCCCGATGCCTTGATCGTGGGCGGCGGCGCCGTTGAAACCTCTGCTGAGTTCCGGACGTGGTTCATCGCTGAGATCCGCGCCGGCATGCCGGCGCAGCGGGAGGAACAGGCCGGCCTGCCGATCCACGTGATGCCGAGCGGCGATTCAGCCGGTGCCCGTGGCGCAGCGATCGATGCCGCCCGCATGGTCCGCGAATGCGGACTCTGAAATCGCGCCGCCTCCCGCCAGGAAGCCCCAATCGCGAGTGCGGGGAATGCGGGTGGCATTGAGACGGTGCTGGATTGGTTCGCCGGCGGTGTTTCCGTTTCAGGAAGCCCCAAGCGCGAGCGCGGGGAATGCGGGTGGCATTGAGACGGTGCTGGATTGGTTCGCCGGCGGTGACATGCTCGCCGCCGGGGGATTTTGCTACAGGATGCCCGCGTGGCCGACGGGGCGTTGCTCGTGAGTCGCAAAGATTCCCCGGCGTCTGTGCGTGCCACCGCCGGCTCCTCACGATCGGAAATCGTTTCGATCATCCGTGAGGCCGCCTTCCGCCAGGAAGCCCCAAGCGCGAGTGCGGGGAATCCGCTCGCTACCTCGTCCCACTCCGCGCTACCGTCAGGCCATCGGGAACTGCGCGGCCGTCGCGGCGGCCCGCAACTCCTTCGGGAGCGGAAAATAGACGTCTTCCTGACGGATCGTTCGCTCCTCGACGTCGGCTGTGAATCGCTCACGCAGCCACGCGATGCAGTCCTGCACCACGCTCTCCGGAGCGCTCGCGCCGGCCGTGATCACCACCGTCTCATCGCCCCGGAACCATGCCGGGTCGATCTCGTTGGCACCGTCGATGAGGTAGGCCGCAATGCCCCGCTCACGGGCGAGTTCTGCAAGCCGCTGGCTATTGGAACTGTTTTGGCTCCCGAGCACGATCACGATCTCGGCCCCCTCGGAGAGCAATCGCACGGCCTCCTGGCGATTCTGCGTGGCGTAGCAGATGTCATCCTTGGGCGGGCCGACGATCTGCGGAAACCGCTCCTTGAGCCGGGTGATGATCCGCGAGGCGTCATCGACGGAGAGTGTGGTCTGAGTGAGGTAGGCGAGTTTGTCGTCGAGGCCGAACGGGAGCGAGTCGACGTCTTCGGGTGTCTCCACAAGCGTGAAGGCATCGGGTGCCTGGCCGATCGTGCCAATCACCTCGTCGTGCCCCTCGTGGCCGATGAGCATGATGCGATAGCCTTGTTTCGCGTACTTGATCGCCTCAAGATGTACTTTCGTGACGAGTGGGCAGGTGGCGTCGATAGCTCGCAGTCGCCGCTCGGTGGCGACGCGGCGGACCTCGGGAGCCACGCCGTGCGCTGAAAAAAGGAGCACGGCACCCTCCGGCACCTCTTCGACCCCGTTGACGAACACCGCCCCCTCGCGGATGAACCGGTCGACGACGTGCTTGTTGTGAACGATCTCGTGGAAGACGTAGATCGGCGTGCCGTGGAGACGGATCGCCGTCTCGAGGGTCTCGATGGCCATATTGACTCCCGCGCAGAAACCGCGGGGGCTAGCGAGCAGGATTTTCATGGCAATGACTCGGGGCGAGGACGGCGTCGACCGGGTGGGCACCGGCGTCGTAAGATACAACGTTTCTCAGGTGCCTCCGCATCCTAGTGGAGGTGGCGGCACCCGGCCAGAGAACCCGGGCGGCGACGGTCGTCTCCCGGCAGCGTGGCGGCCTGGGAGTGAGCGCGATGAAGCCAGGTGCGGATGCCACGATGCATGCGATCAGCAGCGGGCAGGCCGCCCGGCGCGATCAAACGGCATGGCGACTGGCCGACCTGCCGGCCACCGGCGATCTCGCTGCCGCGGAGGCGTTTTGCCGTGAGGTCGCCCGGCGGCATTACGAGAACTTTACCGTGGCCACGCGGCTCGTCCCACCACGACTCCGGCAGCATCTCGCCACCGTCTACGCCTTCGCCCGCTGGAGCGACGACCTTGCCGATGAAGCGGCCGATCCAGTGGAGGCGATCGCGAGCCTGGCGGAGTGGCGGCATGAGCTGGAGGAATGTTTCGCTGGCCGGCCGAGGCATCCCGTGATGGTCGCGCTCTCACATACCGTGCGGCAGAGCGGCCTCGCGATCGAGCCCTTCGCCGACCTGCTCGATGCCTTTGAGCAGGACCAGCGGAAGACGCGGTACGAGACCCGCGAGGAACTTGTTGACTACTGCCGCCGGTCGGCCGATCCCGTGGGGCGGATCGTGCTGAGCCTGGAGGGGTGCCACGATCCGCAACTCGTCGCGATGTCCGACTCGATCTGCACGGGGCTGCAGCTCGTGAACTTCTGGCAGGACATCCGCCGCGACCGGATCGCCGGCCGCATCTACCTGCCCCGCGACGACATGCAGCGCCACGGCGTGGACGAAGCCGCACTCGATGAACCGGCTGCGTCCCCTGCCCTGCGGCGACTGCTCACCGACGAGGTGGCGTGGGCTCGCGGGTGCTTTGCGGCCGGTGCGCCGCTTGCGGAGAGTGGCCCGCCGGTCCTCCGGCCGGCGATCACGATGTTTCTCGGCGGCGGCCGGGCGGTGGCCGACGCCATCGAGCGGGCCGGGTTCGACACGCTCACCCGCCGGCCGACCGTGGGCCGGTGGACGAAGCTCAGGCTCGCGGCCCGCGGCTGGTGGGCTGCGACAAGGTCGGGCGGAGGCATGAACGCATGAGCATGCTTGCAGCGGACCATGCGGTGTGCGCCGAGACTCTAAAAAAGTCAGGGTCGAGCTTCGCGCTGCCGATCCGCCTCCTGCCCGAGGCGAAGCGCCGCGGCACGACAGCGATCTATGCGTTCTGCCGTATCGCCGACGATCTCGTCGACGATGCCGCCGACCAGGCGTCGGCGTCGGCGGGGCTCGAGGCCTTCTCCGCGGCAACGGAGGCGGCGCTTTCAGGACACGCCGTCGATGAGCCGGTGCTTCGCGCGGTCGCCGACACGGTGCGACGGTTCGCCATTCCGGAAACGTGTCTTCGGGACATCCTCACCGGCGTGCGGATGGATCTCGTGCAGCGGCGGTACGCGGCATTCACTGATCTCGAGCGATACTGTAGCCGCGTGGCGAGCGCCGTGGGCGTGGCCGCGATCCACGTCTGGGGCTACACCGATCCGGCGGCAGTCACCCTGTCGCACGACTGTGGCCTCGCCTTTCAACTCACCAATATCCTCCGCGACATCCCCGAGGACCTCGGTCGCGACCGGATCTACTTGCCGCACGAAGACTTTCTGGCCTGCGGCTGCACGGAGGATGAGCTCGCCGCGGGACGGATCGGGCCCGGATTCTCCAGGCTCGCGGCGCTCGAGGTCGAGCGGGCCGCTGGTTTCTATGCGCGGGCGGCCGCGATCGACGGCATGCTTTCCACGGACGGCCGGGGCGTGTTTCGCGCGATGTTCGGCCTCTACCGGTCGATGCTGGCCACCGTCCGGCGAGCCGGTCCGGCCATCTTCACAAACCGCGTGCGGCCCTCGCGGCCGCGACTGCTGGCGGCAGCTGTCGCGACGCTGTTCTGCGGCACCCGGGGGCTGCGATGAACCGAGTCACGCAACTGCCGGTCGCGCAGGAACCGCGAGTCGTCGTCGTGGGGGGTGGGCTCGCTGGCTTGGCCGCAGCGGCTGGGCTCCTCGATGCGGGGCTCGCGGTGACGATCCTCGAGGGCCGGCGGCGTGCCGGCGGCCGGGCCGCATCGTTCGACGATCCCGTCTCGGGTGGGCTCGTCGACGCCTGTCAGCACGTTGCCATGGGATGCTGCACCAACTTCCTCGATCTCTGCCGCCGCGCAGGACTCGAGCATGCCCTGCGTCGCGACCGCACGCTCTGGTTCATCGGCCCCGACGGCGACCGTAGCCGCTGTACGCCGTCGAGGTGGCTGCCGGCCCCGCTTCATCTCGCACCCCTGCTCTTCGGCATGCGGCACTTTTCGCTACGTGAAAAAGCGGCGCTCGCCTTTGGCATGCTCCGGCTGGCGCGGTTGCGGCCGCGACAGACCGCCGATGCCCAGACGGCCCTCGCATGGCTACAGGCCGCAGGACAGCCGCCGCGGGTGATCGAGTTGTTCTGGCAGCCGGTGATTGAAAGCGCGCTTGGTGAATCGATCGACCTCGTGAGCGTGGCCGCCGCGCGTAAGGTGGCGGTCGACGGGTTTCTGGCCCACCGTGATGCGGCCGATCTCGTCGTGCCGATGGAGCCGCTCGGCATCCTCTTTGGCGAGCGGCTCGTGGCCTGGCTGGCGTCGCGTGGGGCGACCATTCGGATGGCCGCAGCCGCTTCGGCGATCGAGCGAGACGCCGCCGGTTGCGTCGTGGCGGTCCGCTGCGGCGATGAGCGGGTGCCGTGCGACGCGGCGGTGCTGGCGGTGCCGTGGAAGGCCGCCGGCCGGCTCGTGCCCGACCTGGTGGCCGCGGACGACGACCGCTTCACCGGTTCGCCGATCACGGCGGTTCATCTCTGGTTCGACCGCGCTATCGTCGACCTGCCGCACGCAGTCTTGGTGGGCCGCGTGTCGCAGTGGGTGTTTCGTGGTGACGAACACGCCGGCGACGGCCCTTCGAACCAGGGCTACTGCCAGGTCGTGATCAGCGCGTCTCGCGGACTCATGGGGGGCGATCGCGAGGCGGTGGTGAAGGCCGTCGTTGCCGAGCTTCGCGAGGTGTTTCCAGCCGCGCGGGATGCCGCGCTGATCGATTCCAAGGTTGTCACCGATCCCACCGCGGTGCTCTCAGTGCGGCCGGGTGTCGAGATGTTGCGGCCCGGGCCGACGACCGCCGTGTCGAATCTTTTCCTCGCCGGCGACTGGACTGACACCGGGTGGCCTTCCACCATGGAGGGTGCCATCCGTAGCGGCCGCACGGCTGCCGACGCAGTGGCCGCCTCGCTGGGCCGGCGGCTCGCGAGCCTCGTGGGCGATCTTCCGAAAAACCCGCTCGTGCGGCTGTTGTCAGGACGCTGAGGGCCTCCGGATCTGCCGCCGCGATTCGCGACCAAATCCTTCGACATCGCGGCCGGTCGCTGAGCTCAGAGCAACTCCGGCTCTGGCAGGTGCTGGTCGGGTTGCCTGACAATGCGGTGGCCGAATGGCTCGCGTCGCCAGAGCGACGGATCTGGGAGCAGATAGGGGTCTCCTGATGCACAAAGACGTGCTGCCGCCGGTTCAGATCGTCTTCGACTTCTGTGGATCGCCGGCTGGCGGGCGGCAAAAGTCGCCGCTGCGCGGTCCTGCGGATTGTCGCCGGGGCGAGGATACGCCCGAGGCTCCTCGAGCGTTCGCCGACCCCCGTGCCTCCCGTCAGGAAGCCCCAAGCGCAAGTGCGGGGAATGCGGGTAGCACCCCGCCCCGCTCCACACCGCTGCGAGAGCGCATCCAACGTGCGTGACTCGCGTGCTCGCCGGCCTGTGTTACTTCGACGACGCCGAGTCTGACCCGATGCCGACGATACTCACACCGGCCGAATGGGAATCGGTCAAGGCATCACTCCGCCACCACGTGACCACGTTTGCCGGTCGATGAGCGGTCGATGAGCTACCGGGGCGCAGCCATTTTGGAATGGAGATCACCCACTGCCGCACGGGCACCGGCGGACGTTGGTCGTGTCGCGAAGCCGACAGTGTACGATTGGCGACGATGCAAATTCCCGCTCCTTCACATTGCCTCTGCGGCATCCTGTTCGCCGTGATCGCCTGCGTGCCGGTCACGGCGGGCTGCGGCCGTGTGCGTCCGACGCCGGAAACCGCCGGCCGCTCCATCGCGCTGCCTTCGTTCGCATCACAAATTATGCAGGTCCGCGATGGCAAGGGCAAGAGCATCGTCACCGAGTCACCGCTCACGGATGAAGAGTGGGAAGCACTCCGCAGCCTTGCCGGCCTGCGGGAGCTCGTGCTTCATGGCGGCGTGGCCGACGACGCCAAGGCAGAGATTCTCGCAACACTACCAGCGATCGAGCGATTGGTGCTCAGGGAGTCGCCGCTTTCCGATGCCGGGTTTCGTACGATCGCCCGCTGCGGCACACTTCGGAAACTGAACGTGCCCAAGGCGTCCTGCACGGCCGATGGGGTGCGGGCACTGTGCGAGCTGCCGGAGCTACGGTCGCTCCGGCTTGGTGGGGCGAATCTGGCCGGCGCAGTGGCGTGCGAGGCGATCGCCACGCTGCCGACGCTCGAGTCTCTCCACCTCATCGACGTGCAGATCGGCGACGCTGGCCTCGCGATCCTGGCCGAAATGCCTAGGCTCAGGAATCTCTACCTCGACGGTGCCGCGGTGTCGGACGAGGCGTGGGGAGGGTATTGCGAGAGCCGGCCCGACGTTCACATCCACTTCGATCAGGCCCACCACGACCGCGACCCGAACCGGGCTCACGACACTGAGACCCCGGCCCTCCGAGGATCCGAGCCATGACGCGCTGCACCCGTTTCGTCGTCGCCCTTGCGGTCACGACTGCCGTGGCGGCGATTCGGATCGCCGGCTCGGGGGCGGCAAAAGTCTCGTCGCTCTATCGCCGCGGCGGCCCGACGCTCCTCCAGCGTTCGCCGTCAAGAGGTTGAGGGCCTCCCAGGGAGCGACCGCAGCAGGTCTGCGAGCGCCTCCGCGAGCGTGCGACCGTCGATGACGGCATGCTCCCAGAGCCGCCAGAGGTCGACGGCGGCCCGGGGCCGCTTCCCGATCGCCCCGACTACGGAGCCCAGCCTCCGTAGTGGCGGCTGCGGAGCGGCGAGCGCCGCGACCTCGCGGGGCAGCTCCTGCGACGCGTCGTCGGAGACCACGCGGACCGACGCGCAGTCAAGGCCCGCAGCCCGCGCGACGGAAGCCACGGCGTGGGTTTCCATGTCGACCACCTGCGCGCCGGATCGCGCCGCGAGCTGCCGCTTCGCCTCCACCGTCGCGATCACCGACGGCACGGTGACGATCGTGACCTGGGGCGAGGCCGGCCAGGCCGCGACGCCAAACGGCGCCAGCGACAGCGGGGGCATGGTGGGTTCCACCACGCTGACGACCGGCCGTACGACGCTGCCGCGGGTGAGCGCCGGATCGAGGCCACCTGCGAATCCCGCCGTGATCACAAGTCGTGGACGATGGCCGTCGATGAGCAGCCGGGTCGCCGCCGCGGCCGCTTCGGCGCCGATGCCCGACACGCACCAGACGACGCGATGACCGGCCACGATTCCCTGCTGAAACGTCACGGTGGCGGCCCGGACCTCGATGCGGTCGGTGGCGAGCCGTTCGAAGGCAGCGGCCTCGATCGGCACCGCGAAGATGAGGCCCGCGTCGCAGCCGACGGCCGGCGGCAGGCGATCGGTGTTTGGCGAGGTCGAGTGGTTCATGCGGCCAGACCAGCGGGGACATCCGCCGGCGGACGCGAGGTCATCACCAGCCGCCACAGCGGCGGAGCAGGTTGAGCGGATTCCACCAGCATAGCCGGTCGTGGCCGGTGCACGACGCGCAGTTGCAGGGCTCGGCCGCCACCATCTGCACCTCGTACTTCGGCACCCGCTCGACCGTCTCCGCGCCGTCGGTCTTGTAGAATCGTTTCTTCACGATCACGTCGCCACAGGGCGGGCTGCAGCGGCACTCGGCCGTTGGGGCATGCCACGAATCCCGGCCGCGGGTGCAGGCGTATTCGCACTTCATGGAGTATGTCGGCTTCGAGGACTTTTTCTCGTCCCAGGTCGCCTTGCACGCGGGCACGCATTCCTGGCGGATGCCTGTGTCGGTGCAGGACGTCGCGGAATACGACGGATTCGCCGCGGGCGGATCGGCGAGGCAGCAGGCGACGATGCAGCCGAGGATCGCTGCGAGTGTGATGCGTTTCATGGGTCCTCCCGGTGGAGTGGAGGAAGAAGGCCCTGGCGGGCTTCTTCCGCGAGTGCCTCAAAAGTCGAAAGCGAGCCGCGTGCCCAAGCCGTGGATCCAGCCGCTGCCGTCGTAGCTCGGTGACGGGACGACGACGCCATTCACCTTGTTGAAGGGCGTGCTCTGGAAGTCGCGATACGTGAAGTCGTAGTTGAAGTAGAGGCGGGCGTTGGGGTTGAGCAGCCAGTTGAGGCCGAGCGTCATGCCGTTGAGCACGCCGCCATTCACCTGTCCATCGCTGAGGCAGAGGTAGTTGTAGCGCATGCCCACCTGCCAGGCGCCTTCGCTCACGTTGAGCCGGCGGCCGGAGCCGCCACCGCGGACAGCGTAGAAGTTGTTGTGCGGAACTGGCCGATCGAATCGATACTCCATCTTCGAGTAGGTGCGGCTCTCCCCGGTGAGGAAGTAGAGGACCTCGGCATAGCCGCCCTGATAGAAGACCGTGCCGACCTTGGTGCCGGGCGCAGGCTGGATGCCGTTGGTGGCCAGCGGTCCGGCGCTCGTGGTCGTGGCGTTGTAGAGCCATGAGCCGAAGTACTCCGACTGGAACGACCACGGGCCGTTGTTGCCCACGAGTTCGAGGCCCAGCATGTTTTGCCAGGTGCCCTGCAGCAGCCCGGAATCGGCATAGATCGAGTTGAGCGGACCCGGAGGGCCGTTCCGCAGCGAGCCGCGGGTGCGGAACCGGACGGCGTCGACGGGATCGCCGTTGGGCAGCCCCGTCGTCTTGTCGAACGACGTGTACTGCCGCCGCGGCTGCATCGTGCGGCCTGAGATGGCCGTGTGGAGCAGTTTGCGACCCTCGTCCTCGTAGATGGGCAGCCAGACGAGGCGGCCGACGGTCATGCTGCCGCCGCTGGAGTTGGAGAAGCCGAAGGGGTTGGAGGTATTTTTGAACTCACCGACCTGCCAGCCGATATCCCCCTCCTCGTTGCTGTTCATCACCTGGATGCCAGGGAGGAATCCGTTGTTGAACGGTCCCTCAAACGCATCCTGACTGAACGACCGCTCCATGAAGTTGAGCCAGCGGCTGCTCGTGAGATGCTCGTAGCCGAAGGGGTCTTTCTGGTTGCCGACGCGGACGGTGCCGAGCAAGGGCACGTCCCGGATCTGCATCCAGAGGTCGGTCACGGCCGTGACCGGACCGGAGTCACGCTCCGTCGGATAGACCTCGTTGTTGATGTTGAGCTGGTTGACGAAGTCGTATTCGCAGGCCCAGTCGTAGAACTCATACATCCGGCCCTCGATGCGGAGCCGCGCTCGCCGCAGGGCCACCGTATCGGCGAGTTCCGGGTCGAGGCCGCCCTGGTTCGGCGGTTGGTTGGGGCTAGGGGCGGCCGAGAAGGCCACGGCGTCGACCTGCGAGCGGCCGCCGATCTTGACGCGGAAATCCTTGTTGGCCGACTCGGCCTGGAAGGTGTTGGCCCACTTCGTCTTGTACGCCGGGTCGGTGCCGATCTCGTAGGGATCGGGCGGCTTGTTGGCGTCGTCTTTTCCTCCGGTCGTCTTGTCGGGGGCGGGCAACGACTCGGGCGCGGTCTTCTGCTCCAGTTCCTTCAGCCGCGTCTCGAGCGCCGTGATCCGTTGCCGCTCGGCCTCGACCGCCTCCGACACTTCCGCAAACGATCCAAAACCAGAGGCGACGCTCTCAATCGCAAGGGGCTGGGCGTCGGCGTGATCAGGCAGGACGACGAGCTCGACGGCGACCGTCGGGGCGGCCCACCACAGGCCTGCCACGCACGTCAGCGCGATCCATACCGCGCCGGTGTAGCTCAGGCAGCATGTCATGGGCTGGCGTCCGAACGTCCGCAGGGCCCGCATCTTCCCTGGGCCGCGTGGTCCGAAGAAGCAGAACAATCTCTACAACCCTCTTCATCGGAACCCTCGGCGGTCCGCTTGAACAGGATTTTAAGCCATCGAGAAACACAGCCTCACTGTCTTGCCCAGACAGCGCCCCTCGATCGCATCCGACTTACGTGGAACGCCGGCTCGGGGGCGGCAAAAGTCTCGTCGCCGGGGCGAGGATACGCCCAGGCTCCTCGAGCGTTCGCCGACCCCCTTGCCTCCCTTCTCAAAGGTGCCATCTCGCCGCTCCTGCCGGTACCACCGTGACTGCGGGCCGGATCGGCGGCTTCTCCCACAACCATCACGGGGCCATGCACGACGAGGATCAGGCTCACCCCTTGTCTTCCGCCGCGCTCGGCGAGGAGGAGGTCGTTGGTGATCTTGGAGAGGTGGCGGCTCACCTCGAGCATGTCACCGAGCCGCGTTGGCCGGAGCCGTACGACAGTCTCGAGAATGCTGCCGATCGGGCGGGTGGCCCGGCCAGCAAGCCAATACGCGACCAGCGGCGGCAGCAGGGAAAGCACCAGGCTCAGGGCAGACACTCCCTCATCAGGCTGCCGAGGCTGGCTTCGAGGCCGGTCGTATAGGTGCCCACGCGGATGTGGTACGTGGGCTCGCCCGCACGAACAAGCCGGAGACGCACGTAGCGGTAGGGCCCTCCCTGCGAGATGTTCTCCTCGCAATCCAGGTTCAGGGGAGGGAAACTCGACACAGCTTCCGGGCAGTGGTTGCTCTTCCAGATCGTGGTGCCTTCCTGCGTCAGCAGGTGCATGAACCAGCCGCGCTTTTCGTGGCTCTCCGCCTTCCGCTTCATTTCCGCGCCGCATACCGGACGGCCAGCAGCGTCGTCACGGTCATCAGCAGCACGACCGCGGTATTCCAGGCGGTCAGTCGCGTGCGGAGGCTGGTCGCGCGGAGGCGGTTGATGTGCACCTCGATGACGTTCGTCGGGCCCTACCCAATCGAAGCCCCAGACGTGCTCGCAGAGCATCTTGCGGGTCACGACCTGGCCGTGGCAGCCCATCAGCAGTTCGAGGATGCTGAACTCGGTGGGCGTGAGATCCACTGTTCGCTCGTGGAGCGTGCCCCGCTTGTTGGAAAGGCTGAGTTGCAGCCCTCCTGCAGACAGCGTCATCGCCGGCTTGTCGGCGGTGCGCTGGTGCACGGCCTCGATCCGCGCGAGCAGTTCGTCCATCGCGAACGGCCGAGTCACCATCGGCGATCCAGCGGCACTCGTGGCCGGCATCACGGATCGCCGTGGAGACGGCCTTCGCAATGAGCGGGTCGTCCTCGACGATGGCGACCTGCATGGCGGTATTCCCCAGAAGACACGGGCACGTCTGCCGGACAGCCTTGTTACCGTTCGACGCCCTTGATCATAACGCGCCCGGGCTTCGGCTACTCCCACTCAATCGTGGCCGGCGGTTTCGAGGAAATATCGTACACCACGCGATTTACCCCCCGGACCTCGTTGATCACGCGGGTCGAAATCCTGGCCAGCACCTCGTAGGGAAGGTGGCTCCAGTCGGCGGTCATGAAATCCTCGGTCTCGACCGCCCGCACGGCGAGGACGTCGTCGTAGGTTCTGGCGTCGCCCATCACGCCGACGCTCTGCACCGGCAGGAGCACAGCGAACGCCTGCGACACCTGTCGCATCAGCCCGGCTCGGTCGAGTTCCTCGAGCACGATCGCATCAGCCTCGCGGAGCGTGTCGAGCCTCGGCCTCGTGATGGCGCCGATGCACCGCACCGCGAGGCCGGGCCCTGGAAAGGGGTGCCGCCAGACGATCCGCTCGGGGAGCCCGAGTTGCAGGCCGAGTTGCCGGACCTCGTCCTTGAAGAGGTCGCGGAGCGGTTCGATCAGCTCAAACTGGAGATCGTCAGGCAGTCCGCCGACGTTGTGGTGCAGTTTGATGGTGGCCGCAGGGCCATCGGACGCCGCACCGCTTTCGATGACGTCGGGATAGAGAGTGCCCTGCGCGAGGAACTTTGCGCCCTCGATCCTGGCAGCTTCCGCAGCAAAGCAGTCGACGAAGGCTTTGCCGATCCGCCGCCGTTTCTCCTGGGGTTCGGTCACGTCGGCGAGCACACCCAGAAACAGGTCCTCGGCCGGGACGACGTGCAGGTCGGTCTTGAAGTGGCTCGTGAACTCCTCGATCACCGCCGCCGCCTCGCCCTTCCGGAGCAGGCCGTTGTCGACAAGGATGCAGGAGAGTTGGTCACCGATGGCCCGGCTGAGGAGTGCCGCCACTACCGCCGAGTCGACACCGCCCGAAAGACCGCAGATCACGCGGTCGCTGCCGACACGCTGGCGGATGCTGGCGATCGTTGAAGTCGCAAAGTCGTCGAGTCGCCACGTGCCGGAACAGCCGCACACCCGCATGAGGAAGTTGCCGAGGATCGCGCCGCCGGCGGGGGTATGGGTGACCTCGGGGTGGAACTGCAGGCCAAAAATGGGAAGGGTCGCGTGGCGAACCGCCGCGAACGGGCAGGTGGCGGTGCGGGCCAGCGGCACGAACTCGGCCGACATGCCGTCGACCTGATCGCCGTGGCTCATCCAGACTTCGGTCTCTGACGGCACGCCGGCGAAGAGCGTGTCGGCGTTCAGAACCTCGCACGTTGACCGGCCATACTCGCGGGCCTCGGCTCGCCCCACTCGCCCGCCGAGGGCGTCATAGGCGAGCTGCATGCCGTAGCAGATTCCGAGCACGGGGATGCCGAGCTTGAACACGTTCGGATCGCACCGCGGCGCCCCGTCTTCGTAGACGCTCGCCGGGCCGCCTGAGAGGATGATGCCATGGGGGGCCAGCGCGCGGATCCGCTCGGCGGCGATGTCGTGGCGGACGATCTCACAGTAGACGTGCTGCTCGCGAACCCGCCGCGCGATCAGCTGGGCATATTGCGAGCCGAAGTCGAGGACAATGACTCGTTCGGATTGCTGGGGGCTGGCGGGAGACGACGTCGTGGAGGGCGTGGTCGCGGAGGTCGCCGCGGCGGCGGGGCGTGTCATGGCGTGGAGTGGGCTCTGGAAAAACCACGGAGTATAGGCGCGGGCGGGGTGCACCGCGACCGGCCTTGCTATAGTGCCCGGCATGCTGACCTTGGTGACCAACGACGACGGCCTTTTTGCACCCGGAATCGCGGCGCTGGCGGAGGCGTTGCGGAGTCTCGGTGACGTGAGTGTCGTGGCACCGGCGACCGAGCAAAGCGGCATGGGGCACGCGATCACGTTTCTCACGCCGCTCACGGCGAAGGAGATTTTCGACGGCGACCGCAGCCGCGGTTGGGCCGTCGACGGCAGCCCGGCCGACGCGGTCAAGCTCGGCATCTCGGAGTTCTGCCCTCGACGTCCCGACCTCGTCGTCAGCGGCATCAACAGTGGTCTCAATGCCGGGATCAACGTGCTCTACTCGGGCACGGTGGCCGCCGCGATCGAAGGGGCATTTTTCGGGATCACGAGCATCGCCGTGTCGCTCGAGTGGGACGAGCATGCCAACTACACCCGCGCCGCGGAGATCGCGATCGACGTGATCCGCGGTCTGCTCGCTCGGAAGCCGGTGCCGGGCAGCCTCTTCAACATCAACATTCCCACCCGCGCGCTGCACGGGCCTGCCGAGTTGCGGGTCGTGCCGATGAGCGTGTCCCGGTACGGTGAGGCGTTCGAGCGACGTGTCGATCCGCGGGGCCGCGCTTACTACTGGGCCACCAACGAACCGCCGCCCCCCCCGTCGCCGCTGGAGTCCGACGTCACCGCGCTCGCCGCGGGAGCCGTCACGCTCACGCCGCTCGACTACGACCTCACCCACCGCGCCGGCCTCGACGACCTCGCCGCCGGCCAGTGGCGGATAGGCTGAAGACTCGGCGTGGTGCGGAGCGGGTTGGGGTGGTGGGCCGTATTCCCCGCGCGCTCCGGGGCTTCCTGGCGGGAGGTCAGCCCTTCTTCAGCAGCATGATGCCGAGGCCGATCGCCAGCGCGATGCCAAGGGCCACCGCGATCCAGAGCCCCAGCGGCAGCCCGCCGAAGTTTTTTGGCCTCTTGATCGACGCCTTCGGCTTGGATCCCGGACTTGCTGTGGCGTTCCTTGACGTATCGATGCGGAACGGCGAGTCGCCGCCCGGGCCGGTCGCGGCCCGCGGTTCGATGCGGGGCGGCGACGGCTGCGAGCGGGCGATGCTCGATGGGGACGGTGTGGCGGGCAGGCTGCCAGACCCAGCGGCGGAAGCCTGCGGTGGAGCGTAAGAAAAAATCCCGCTCGATGTGTTGCCGCTGCCGGGGCCGCTTCTCACGACCATTCCCGGGGCGGTGGCACCACTGACCGCCCTCCTCGGAAGCGACCGCCTCGGCCCTTCCGGTTTCAGCCCGGCGGCTGCGTCGGCGGTGTTGGCGAGCCAGGCGGCGAGGGCGTCGGCCACCTCGCGTGCCGACTGCGGTCGGCCATCGGGATGCTTCTCAAGCATCCGGAAGTAGAGCTCGGTGATCGCGATCGGCACGTCGGGCCGGTCGTCGAGGAGATTCGGTGGTGGCTTGTGGAGATGTGACTGGAGGCGGTCGGAGAGTTTTCCTGTGGCGAAAGGAGCCTTGCCGATGAGCAGGTAGTAGAGCGTGCAGCCCAGGGAATAGATGTCGGACCGGCGGTCAGCCTTGTGGCTGTCAGTCGCCTGCTCGGGGGCGAGGAAATCGGCGGTCCCCAGGACTTTCTCGTCGTGCTCACGGGTCAGCGACCCGTCCTCGTCGCCGCCGGCCAAGGCGAGCCCGAGATCGAGGATCTTCACCGTGCCGCGGGCGTCGAGGATGAGGTTGGCCGGCTTGATGTCGCGGTGCACGAGTCCCTCCTCGTGGGCGTGCTGAAGGCCGGCTGCGGCCTGGCGGATGAAGTCCGCGGTCTCGCGGACGGGCAGCGGCCCGTCGCGCTTGACTTTTGCGTGGAGGTCGATGCCGTCGATGTACTCCATTGCGATGTAGTGAATGGTGCCGGCCGTATCGAGGTCGAACGTGCGAACGATGTTCGGATGGCTGAGCCGCGCCGACTGCCTGGCCTCACGTTCGAAGCGGGCGAGGTAGGAAGTCTGTTCGACCCGCTTCACCGGCAGCACCTTGATGGCAACCTTGCTGTGGAGCGTGGCGTGCTCAGCGAGATACACGCTGCTCATTCCCCCTGCCCCGAGCAGCCGCAGCAGCCTGTATTTTCCGAGGGTGAAGCCCTTGTGACGCCCCTTGAGCAACTGCTCGATCTGCCACTGCGTGAGCAGGCCAGATTCGGTTAATGCCGCGAGCATGTGCCGCGGGGGCAGTCCCACGTGACCGATCCAAGGCTCGACGGCCGCCATCAGCCGGTCCTCCTCCACCAGCCCGCTGCGGCGGACCACCTGGAGAAACTCGTCGACGCTCTGGACCGGGCCTGCCATGTCGTGCACATTCGAGGGAGAGCGCGTGGCGACGCGCCGAAATCAATCCTTATCGTACTCCAAAGATGCCGTTCGTGCTGTATTCACGTCGCGGGTGCCACCTCTGCGATCAGGCTGAAGACCTCCTTTTCTTCCACGGAGTCGACGCGGCCGTGATCGACGTGGATTCAGATGACGCGGCCCGCGAGCGCTTCGGCCTGCGGGTGCCTGTCTTGGAGATCGACGGAGTCGTGGCGCTGGAAGGTCGGTTCGACGAACGCGAACTCGTCCGCGTGCTCGCAGTTGATCGACGGTCACAGTCCTAGGGGCAGGCCACGACGCTCGAGTTGGTCAGCAAGCATGGGGGCCGTCGTGAAGAGCTCAGCGTCCCAGCCCGCGGCACGGGCTGCCGCGACGTGCTCCGGCAGATCGTCGCAGAAAAAGATGCGTGCCGGCTCGACGCCCGCCCGGGCGGCTGCGAGCGCGTAGATCTCACGGTCTGGTTTCGCCATGCCCGCCTCGTGGCTGAGCACGATTTCGCGGAAGGTGTCGGGCACGATGGCGTATCGCCCGGAGGCAAGAAAATCCCAATGGGGAGCGCACGTGTTGGAGAGGATGCCGAGCGGAATGCCTGCCCGCTTGCAGGCTGCGACGACCGGAAGCATTCCCGCATTGAGATCAAACATGTCGCTCGCCGCCCGGGCCAGCACCCCGGGGTCGGACTGCGTGCCGGTGCGGCTGGAAAACTCGGCGTGAAACTCCTCCCAGCCGATGGCACCGCGCTCGAGTGACTGTTGCAGGCCACCGTCCATGACGACGTCGCGCACCCGCGACGCATCGACGCCGCTCGTCTCGGCCATCTGCCGGAAGGCCCGTTCACGGTCAAAAAAGAAGACGACGTTTCCGAGATCGAAATAGATGAAGGCGGGAGGCATTTTGGGGCGATGCGACGGTGGCGGTGGCGGCGTCTTTCAAGGGTGGGATCAGCATACTATTCTGCGGGAGTCGTCTGCTGACCGGCTTGGACCGGCGAGCGACCAGGCTCCGTCTCATCGCAAGGAACACCGCGACATGCCCCCGCTGAACCGCTACAGCTCCCGGATCACCCAGCCGCGTTCGCAGGGGGCCTCGCAGGCCATGCTTCTTGGTACCGGTCTTCAGGCGGCCGATCTCGATAAGCCGCAGATCGGCATCGCGAGCATGTGGTACGAGGGCAACACCTGCAACATGCACCTCGACCGCCTCGCCGCCAAGGTTCGCGAGGGGGTGCTCGCCTCGGGCATGGTGGGGATGCGGTTCAACACGATCGGCGTGAGCGACGGCATCTCGATGGGCACCGACGGCATGAGCTTCTCGCTCCCATCGCGCGACATCATCGCCGACTCGATCGAGACGGTGATGCAGGCCCAGTGGTATGACGCCCTCGTGGCGATCCCTGGCTGCGACAAGAACATGCCCGGGTGCCTGATGGCGATGGGTCGGCTCAACCGCCCCGCGCTCATGGTCTACGGCGGGACGATCAAGCCCGGCCATCTCGCGGACGGCTCGACGCTCGACATCGTCTCGGCCTTTCAGTGCTATGGTGAATATGTGGCCGGACGCATCGACGACTCACGTCGCGGTGAGATCGTGCGTCATGCCTGCCCCGGCGCCGGCGCCTGTGGCGGGATGTACACGGCCAACACCATGGCCACCGCGATCGAGGCGATGGGCATGGCGCTCCCCGACAGCGCCTCGATCCCGGCCGAGCATCCTGCCAAGGCCGAGGAGTGCGTCCGGGCCGCGGCGGCCGTCCGCCAGCTGCTCGAGATCGACCTCAAGCCCCGCGACATCATGACCCGCCGGGCTTTCGAGAATGCGATCGTCACGATCATGGCGCTGGGCGGTTCGACCAACGCTGTGCTCCATCTGATCGCGATGGCCCGCAGCGTGGAGGTGGAACTCACGCCCGCCGACTTCCAGAAGACGGCCCGTCGGATCCCCTACCTCGCCGACCTCAAGCCGAGCGGCAAGTTCGTCCAGGAAGACCTGCACACGATCGGCGGCACGAGCGGCCTGATGAAGTATCTGATCGACAAGGGGCTCATGGACGGCGACTGCATGACCGTCACCGGCAAGACACTCGCCGAGAATCTGGCGACGAGCAAAGGGCTTGCCGCTGGGCAGAAGATTATCCATCCGGTCGAGAGCCCACTCAAAAAGACGGGTCACATCGCAATCCTCCACGGCAACCTCGCCCCCGACTCGGCCGTGGCGAAGATCACCGGCAAGGAGGGCTCCCGGTTCAGCGGGCCGGCCCGCGTGTTTGACAGCGAGGAGGCGATGTTGGCGGCGCTCGAACAGGGCGGCATCAAGCGTGGCGACGTGGTGATCATCCGCTTCGAGGGCCCGAAGGGCGGTCCAGGCATGCCGGAGATGCTTACCCCAACTTCGGCGCTTGTGGGAGCCGGCCTCGGCAACGACGTGGCCCTGATCACCGACGGACGGTTTTCGGGCGGCTCGCACGGCTTCATCGTGGGCCATGTGGTGCCTGAGGCGCAGGAAGGCGGCCCGATCGCGCTGGTGAAGGACGGCGACATGGTGGTGATCGACGCCGACACCGCCTCGATCGACGCGGACGTCACGGCCGAGGAGTTCGCCCGTCGCCGGGCGGAGTGGAAGGCTCCGCCGCTCAAGGCCACGCGGGGCATACTCGCCAAATACATCCGCTGCGTCGCCCCGGCCTCCCGCGGCTGCGTGACCGACGAGTAATGACCTTGGCGATCAGACGCTCCTCAAGCGTTCGCCGACCCCCTTGCCTCCCGTCAGGAAGTCCGAAGCGCGAGCGCGGGGAATGCGGATAGCATCGAAACAATACCGGATTGGTTCGCCGGCGGTGACATGCTCGGCGCCGGGGGATTTTGCTACAGGATGCCCGCTTGGCCGACTGGGCATTGTTCGTGAGTCGCAAAGATGCCCCGGCTTCTGCGCGTGCCTCCGACCGGCTCCTCATGATCGGGAGACGTGTTGAACATCCGAGCGGCGTGCCTCCCGTCAGGAAGCCCCAAGTGCTAGCGCGGGGAATGCGGGTCGCACCCCGCCCCGCTCCACACCGTTGCTAGAGCGCATTTCGGATAGCGGTAGCGGCGACTTGGCAAACTGGAAAAGGGAGGCAAGGGGGTCGGCGAACGCTCGAGGAGCGCCTGAGCCGCCGCGGCCCTCAGCGACGAGACTTTTGCCGCCCCCTCGTGGCCGTATCAGTCGGATGCGCTTTCAGGCTGCTCGAGGACGCCGTGACTGAGAACGAACTTGCGCATGCCGGCCGGACCGTCGAAGATCACCGTGCCCACCGCACGCGGCCCTGTGCCACTGATGCCCGCGAGCAGTCCCTCGCCGTAGTCGGCGTGCCGCACTCGCTGGCCCGGCTCATACTGCTGCTTCGGACGCGATCCGCCGGCCATCCGCAGGGCGAGATCCGTGGCCCGCTCGATCGCGGCATCGAGGACGCGACGTCGCGGCGGGGGCGCTGGCCGGACCGCCGACTCGTCTTGGGAATCGTCGAGATCCATGGTGAGGCCGTCGCCACGGGAGATGCGGGGCGTGGCGATACTCCGGTCGGGCGGCGGCTCCTGCGAGAGATCGTCGAACTCGCCGCCGGCACGACGGGCGGCATCTCCGAAGGGATCGAAGCCGTCATGGCCGCGAGGGGCTTCCTCGCCGACCACCTCCGTCTCCGACCCCTGCATCTCGGCAAGAAACACACTCGGTGCCGAGATGCGTCGGGTGCCACGGTAGTCGCGCATCCTCCCGCAACTGGCATGGACCTCCTCGCGCCCTCGCGTGATCCCGACGAACACGAGGCGGCGTTCCTCCTCGAGTTGCTCGGGATTGCCGAGGCTCCGCTCGTGGGGCAGGATGCCGTCTTCCATGGCGACAAGATAGACGACGGGAAACTCGAGGCCCTTGGCGGCATGAAACGTCATCAGCGCGACCCGGTCGGCGGCCGAGTCCCAGACGTCGGTGTCGGCGACGAGGGCCGTCGTCTCCAGAAAGCCCCCCAGGGCGTCGGTGGCCTCGGTGCCTGTGGCCGGGGCGGGAGCGAACGTGTCGTCGAACTGCCGCGCGGCGGTGACCAGTTCCTCCACGTTCGCCAAACGATCCTGCCCTTCTTCATCGTCATCCTGATCCTCGGCAAGCATCGCCCGATAGCCGGTGCGGTCGAGCACGGCCTCCAGCAAGGCCGCCACGGAGGGCTCCCGGCCGGCGGTAGCCGCGAGCTCGGCGTGCAGCCTGGCAAACGCAGCCAACGCCGTGGCCGCCCGCTTGGGCATCCCGGGGATCCCGGCGGCCTTCATCGCGGCCTCCAGCCGCGTGGCGGCATGGTCATCGGCCCAGGCCGCCAGCCGGTCGAGCGACTGCCGGCCAATGCCCCGCGGCGGCACGTTGACCACGCGGAGCATCGCCTCGTCGTCACGGGGGTTTCGCAGCAGCCGCAGCCACGCGACCACATCGCGAATCTCACGCCGCTTGAAAAACTCAAGGCCGCGAACGAGCTGGTAGGCGATGCCGCGGGTTCGCAGCGCGAGTTCGAACGACCGCGACAAAGCATTGGCCCGAAACAGAATCGCGAAGTCGCGGAGCGATCGCCGGCCGGCCGCCGAGGCCTGCGCGATCTCCGCGGCGATCCGCTCGGCCTCCTCGAGCCCTGAGCCATCGAGAACAATCCGCACCGGTGCGCCCGGCGCCGCCGTCGTGACCAGCCGCTTCGGCTTGCGCCGCGAGTTGTGGGCGATGAGGCGATCGGCTGTACCGAGGATATTGGCGGTGCTGCGGTAGTTGTCCTCGAGCTTCACGACCGTCGCAGCCGGATAGTCCCGTTCAAACTCGAGAATATTGCGGATACTGGCGCCCCGCCAGCCGTAGATCGCCTGATCGGGGTCGCCGGTGACGGCAAGATTCGGATGGTCAATCGAGAGTCCGCGGAGGATGCAGTATTGGACGGCGTTGGTATCCTGATATTCGTCGACAAGGATGAATCGGTGGCGGGCGTCGAGTTGGCGGCGGAGTTCGGGATCCTCGGCCAGGAGCGTGGCGACGTGCACGAGTAGGTCGTCGAAGTCGACCGAGTTGGCCCGCAGCAGCAACTGTTGGTAGGTCGGCCAGACTCGCAGCGCGACGTCATCGACCGGCTTGCCCCAGCGCGGCTGGAAGGTCGAGGGTGTGAGGAGGTCGTTCTTCGCGCGGGAGATCACGCCCGCGATCCGGTCAACGGGGGTGTGCGTCGCGGTGAGTCCGAGCGACTTCACCGCGCGCTTGAGGACACCAGCGGCGTCGTTGGGATCGAGAATCGAGTAATCGCTCGTCAGGCCCACCTGCCGCGCGTGACGGCGGAGGAGCCGGGCCCCGAAGCGGTGGAATGTGCCCATCTCCACGGGCTGGGGCCCCACCAACTCGGTGACACGCCGCCGCATCTCGTCAGCCGCCTTGTTGGTGAAGGTCAGCGCGACGATCCGTTCGGGAGGAACCCCTGAGGAGATCAGGTTGGCGATCCGATGCGTCACCACCCGGGTCTTGCCGCTTCCAGGCCCTGCCAGCACCAGGAGCGGTCCCTCGACGTGGGACGCGGCCTGACGCTGGGATACGTTCAGGGATGCGGCATTCGAGGAAGGCACGTTTCAAAGGTCCAGGAGCGTAAATCGGGCAGGCTGAGGAGGTGGCGCAGAACGCCTGATCCCGTAGACGTAGTCGATTTCGGATTCCTTTGAGTATATTCCTGACCGGCTGGTTCCGGGTGCTCGTTGCCCCGACGGCCGATGATGATCTCGCTTTGCACGGGAGGGACCCCATGCCGAGAGTTCCATACAAGAACCTCATGCAGTCCGACGAGATGGCCGAGAAGCTCGAAATGAGCACGGCCGAAATCGGGCTTTCTGTACGTACGACCAACTGTCTGGAGGAGCGGGGCATCTTCACGGTGCACGACCTGCTCAACTGCACCCGGTCAGACCTGCTCTCGATCTCCAACTTCGGCGAGAAAACGCTGGAAGAGGTCTACAAGTCGCTGGAAAAGATCGGTTTTTTCCGATCCCCGAGCGGTGCTGGCGAGACTGCCGAGCGACAGCCGGAGCCGATGGGCCAGGCCTTCTAGGCCCCATTCCCCGGATGCGTGTGATTCCGCTTCGCCGGCACGTCATACTGGCGTGGTTCGACGGTCGGTCGGCATGGGTTGTCGGGCCCCTGCGGCCGGGCACGTGCCACTGGCGGCGAGGAGGTCGATGGTGAGGCTGCCGCGATTCTTTGGCAAGAAACGAGGCCACCGGCGAACCGGTTCGCCGGCCTGGGCCTCGCTGGGAGACGGCGCCTTCCACGCGGTTCTCCTGGCTGCCGGACTCGTGTTCGGCGGTTTGCTGCTCTCCGGCGTGGCGGTGCCGGAGTGGCGGATGAACCACGACTTTGTGCCGGTGACCTGCACGGTCATCGGCAAGGGGTTGGTGCGTCGCACGGCCACGGCGCCGGCCGGAGCGGTTTCATCGACGTGGCAGCCCTGCCTCCGCGTCCGCTACACCGCCGACGGACGACAACTCGAGTCGTGGAGCCGGCCGGCGCAAACAAGCCTCACCAACGATCGTGACGAAGCGTTAGGCAAGCTGTCGGTGTGGCGGATCGGTAGCACAGTTTCGGGATGGTACGACCCGGTGGATCCCGGCACGGTCGTGATCGAGCGTGGCTACAACTGGTGGATGTGGCTGCTTGCACTCCTGCTACCAGGAGCGCTCGTGGCCTTTGGCGGCTCGGGGCTCGCCCGCACGATGCGCCGCTGGGGAC
>CAMBPQ010000014.1 GCA_945869735.1 Planctomicrobium piriforme | reverse complement strand
CCGCCGGGGGATTTTGCTACAGGATGCCCGCTTGGCCGACGGGGCGTTGCTCGTGAGTCGCAAAGATTCCCCAGCGTCTGCGCGTGCCACCCCCGGCTCCTCACGATCGGGAGAGCGTGCCTGCCTTCAAGAAGCCCCAAGCGCGAGCGTGACGAGCATTGAGGATGTCGCTCGCGGGATTTCGAATCCTTGAGCGCATCTGCCTTTGGTGTGGCGGCGATACACCACAGTCGAATGCACTCTCGCCTGAGGTGGCGAGAAATACTCCCGCGAGGAACCTCATGCCGTCCCGCAGCCCGGCTTGAGCTGCGCGGAAACCCCGCCATGATCACGGGCTGTGGGGCTGCTCCACGAATTGTCGTCTCAGTGGGCCGGCAGGAGTGCCGGCCACGCGTTCTGCAGCCGCTCGGCGGGCGGGACCTCGATCGACGTGCCGGGCACGAGCGAGACCCGTGGATCGATCGCCCGGTTCCATGCGAAGAGCGCGCGGTAGAACCGGCCATCGCCGTAGCTGCGTTCTGCCACCGACCACCACGAGTCGCCGGGCCGGGTGACGTAGGTTGAACCGACGGCGGGCGAAGGCTCCGCCCTCGCGTAGGCTGCCGCTACAGCGGGCGAGAGGAGTTCCGCCGGTGGACCTGAGTCGTCGGGGGCGAGTGGCGTGTCGGCCTGTTCGAGCAACGCCCGGGCGACGAATGGGTCGTGCGCCATAGGAGAAACTGCGTGCCCCTTGGCGGCCGCTTCGAACCGAGGCGCGGGTGTGGTCGCTGGCTCCGCCGGAGTCGACGCGAGCAGCGCGTCGGCCGGCACGAGTTGCGGGGGCTCGACGAGGTCGTGCGGTTCCGTCGCGGCGACGTCGGCATGAACGTCGGGGCCCGCGCCGTCCGGCGGCCGTGGCACGAGCAACTTCATGGACAGCACGCCCACAAAGATGCCCGCCAGCGTGGCCAGCAGACCGAGCAATATTTTTGTTTCTCGTCCCATGAACGTCCGGCGGTTCCCTGGGCGCAGGCGCCCGAAATCAGGGGAGGCGGGATTGTGCGGAAATAGTGGCTTCGTCGCCAGACCGCCGGAGCTGCGGCGAGATTGCCAGCCTTGCCTATTCTTCGGTCGCGGGCGCGATGTCGAGCACCTGCGCGGCCCTGAGCTTCGCCGACCGACTGCGGGGGTTGCGCAGCACCTCGTCATCGCCCGCCTCGATGGGCGACTTCGTGAGATTTTCCCAGACTTGCCGGTTTCGGAAGGCCTCCTTCACCAGCCGGTCTTCCAGCGAGTGAAACGAGATCACGGCCAGCCGGCCACCTGGTGAGAGGCAGGCCGGAATCCGTTCGAGGGCGATCCGCAGCGACTTGAGCTCCTCGTTGACGGCGATCCGCAGCGCCTGGAATGTGCGCGTGGCGGGGTGGATCCGTGACGGCGTTTTCTTTCGCGGAACGGCCGACATGACGACCCGTGCGAGATCGCGTGAAGAACGGATCGGCGTCAGTCCGCGGGCGTCGGCGATCCGCCGCGCGATCCGGCGGCTGAAGCGTTCCTCGCCGAACTCGTAGATGATGTCGGCGAGCGTTTCGGGGCGGAGGCGGTTGATCATCCGCCACGCCGGTTCACCCTCGGTGGGATCGAAGCGGAGGTCGAGCGGCCCGTCGGAGTCGAACGAGAAGCCCCGCGTGTGGTCGGCGAGTTGGTCGCTGGAGAGCCCGACGTCGAGCAGCACCCGATCGACACGTTTGAGCTCCACGGCGTCGAGCACCTCCGGAAGATCGCAGAAGTTTGCCTGCGCGAATCGGATCGGCTTGCCGGCCAGTTCGCGTGCCCCCCGCTCGATCGCCGCGGGATCGCGGTCGAGGGCGATCACACGGCCGGTGGGGCCGACGGCCTCCACCATCAGCCGCGTGTGGCCGCCGCCGCCGAGGGTGCCGTCGACCACGGTCATGCCCGGTTCGATCGCCAGATACGCCAAGACCTCGGCAGGAAGCACGCTGGTGTGGATGCTGGACGACGACATGTGCCTGAACTCTACCAGCCGCAGCACGCGGCGAAAAAGCCTCGCGGGCTTCGCAGTTCGTGTGCCGAGATTTCGACGCTACCATGGCGCGAATGACTGAGCCCGACCTCCACGCCGCCGCCTCATACGTCTATGACCTGCCGCACGTGCTGATCGCGCAGGAGCCGCTCGCCGACCGAGCTGCGGCGCGGCTACTCGTCGTGAACCGGGCCGACGGCTCGCTTGCGCATCGAACCCTTCGTGATCTGCCCGAGCTGCTCGCCGCCGGCGATCTGCTCGTGGTCAACGACACGAAAGTCGTGCCGGCGCGGCTTGTAGGTCGGCGGGCCGCGACCGGCGGCAAGTGGGAAGGGCTCTTCCTGCGACGCGAGGCCGTCGGGCCGCATGCCGGCGCGTGGGTCGTACTCGCCCAGACTCGTGGCCGACCCGAGGTGGGCGAGCGGATCGTGCTCACCGGCCGCGATGGGACGGATGCCGACCCGCTCGAACTCCTCGGCCGGGCCGAAGGTGGGGCGTGGCTTGCGCGGCCGCTCGGCGGGGCCGCGGCGGAACCCGCGGAGGCGGTGCTCCTGCGGGTGGGCCGTGTGCCGCTGCCGGGCTACATCCGCGGCGGTGTCGAGCACGCAGGCGACCTTGACCGCTACCAGACCGTGTTCGCCCGTGCCGCGGGCTCGGCCGCGGCGCCGACCGCGGGCCTGCACTTCACCGACGAGATTTTCGCGGCGCTCACGGGCCGCGGCATCGCGCGGGCCACAGTCACACTCCACGTGGGCCTTGGCACGTTTCGGCCGATCACGGCCGAGCGGCTCGACGACCATCTGATGCACTCCGAGTGGTGCGAGTGTCCGGCGGAGACAATCGACGCCGTTCGCAGCACGAAGGCCAGAGGCGGCCGCGTCATCGCCGTGGGCACGACGGCCGTGCGGACGCTCGAGGCCGCGGCCCTCGGGGGCACGCTCTCGCCCTGGTCCGGGCCGACGGATCTGTTCATCAAACCCGGGTTTCCGTTCCAGGTGGTCGACGGCCTGTTGACGAACTTCCACATGCCGCGGACAACCCTCATGGTCCTCGTGTCGGCATTTGCCTCGCGGGACCTTGTGATGCGTGCCTACGCCGAGGCGATCCGTGAACGCTACCGGATGCTCAGCTACGGTGACGCGATGCTGATCGTGTGACGAGCCGCCGCCGGGCAGAAAGGGATGTCGATGATTCCGCAGGAAGATGTGCTCGTAGTGCCGCGGTCGCTGTTCGAGACGGTAGGGGAGTTTCAGGGCTTTTGCGGCGACACCGCGGCCTATCTCTCGGCGCTGCTCGATCCCGCCCACACCTCGTGGCGGCCGCGGGCGACCGTCGAGGAAGACCCGTCACTCAAGCAGTTGATCCCATACTGCGTGCTTTCGTGGCGGGATGCCGCTGGCACGCCGCACTACTTCGCCTACACACGGGGTGGCGGCCAGAGCGAGGCCCGCCTGCGGGCGAAGCGTTCGGTCGGGATCGGCGGCCACATCTCGAGTATCGACGGCGAGCACGGCGACAACACTTCCTACGAGGCCGGCATGCGGCGGGAGATCACCGAGGAGATCGCGATCGACGGCGGGTGGACGTCACGGTGCGTCGGGCTGATCAACGACGACTCCAACGCGGTGGGCAGGGTGCACCTGGGGATCGTCCACGTGCTGGAGTTGGAGCGTCCCGGCGTCGCGTCGCGGGAGAGCGAGCTGGTGGAGTGCGGCTTCGAGACGCTTGAGTCGCTGCTCGCCGACCGCGAGCGGTTCGAGACCTGGTCGCAGATCACACTCGACGCGCTCCGCGAGGGTAGGCTGGACTGATCGAAAACGTTCCAGGCACTTTAGGTGCGACGCGGCCGTGATCTATCTCGACAACCACGCCACGACCCGGCTCGATCCGCGGGTGCTTGAGACGATGCTGCCGTGGCTCACCGACCGCTACGGCAACGCCGGCAGCGTGACCCATGAGCTGGGCCGCGAGGCGCGGGTGAAAGTCGATGCCTCGCGCGAGGTGTTTGCGGCGGCGATCGGGGCCCGGGCCAACGAGATCGTGTTCACGAGTGGGGCCACCGAGAGCGCGAACCTCGCAATCCTCGGCACGGCGTCTCGCATCCGCGGCCGGACGGAAGGCATCTCGCGGGGCCATGTGATCACGATCGCCACCGAGCACCACGCCATCCTCGATCCGATCGAACACCTGGAACGCGAAGGCTTCGCCGTCACGCGGCTGCCGGTGGTCGGTCAGGATGATCCCGGCGTGCCCGGCCGGATCCGACTGGCCGACCTCGACGCGGCGCTGCGGCCCGACACCTTTCTCGTGTCGGTGCTCCTGGCCAATAACGAGATCGGCGTGGTGCAGGAGGTCGCAGCGATCGCCGACCGCGTGCATGCGGAGGGGGCGATGCTTCATGTCGACTCCGCGCAGGCTCTTGGGCGGATGAAAGTTGATGTCGATGCGATCGGCGCGGACCTCGCGAGTTTCTCGGGCCATAAGTTCCACGGGCCGAAAGGCGTGGGAGCGCTCTACGTCCGCCGTCGCGGCCGGGCGGTTCGCGTTGATCCGCTCGTGTTCGGCGGCGGCCAGGAGCGGGGCATGCGGAGCGGCACGCTCGACGTGCCGGCGATCGTGGGGCTTGCGGAGGCAGCGCGGCTCGCCAACGAAGGACTTGCCGAAGAGGGGCCGCAGATGCGGCGGCTCCGCGATCGGCTCTGGGAGGCGCTCGTGGACACGGTCCCCGATGTCGCGATCAACGGCCCCGCGATCGACGCCGATGATGGCGGTCGCGCTGCGGTGCGGCTCGTCAACAATCTCAACGTTCATATTCCTGGTGTTGACGGCCAGTCGCTACTCGCGACCCTGTCCGGCGAGGGCCTGGCGGTGAGTTCCGGCAGCGCCTGCTCGTCGGAGAGCCCACGGCCGAGCCACGTGCTCTTGGCCCTCGGGCTCTCGGAGGACCAGGCTCGGGCCAGCCTACGGTTTGGACTGTCACGGTTTACGACCGAAAACGAGGTGGATGAAGCCGCCCGCCGGATCGCAGCCGGTGTTGCAGGTTTGCGGGCGATATAGGCTTCGGGGCATGGGATGCAGTCCCCACGGCTTACGCAGAGGGCTTTCCGTGTCGGCAGCAGTGGGATACTATTAACTCATCGGGATCAGCGAGAAAGCGATCCTCGACGAAACAGGTCAGTAGGAGGATTCAGCCCATGTCGGTCATGATCACTGAGAAGGCAGCCAGCGAGGTCAAGAAAATCATCACCGAGCAGAAGCTCGATCCGGCCACGGTGCTCCGCGTGGGCGTTGCCGGCGGCGGCTGTAGTGGCTTCAGCTATTCGCTCGGCTTCGACACGCAGTTCGACGTGAAGGCCGACACGAAGTCGGACCAGCACGGTGTGGCCGTGGTGGTCGACAAGAAGAGCGATCTGTTCCTCGACGGCACGACGCTCGACTTCCACGAGGGGATCGACAAGCGCGGCTTCACGTTCATCAATCCGAACGCGAAGAAGAGCTGCGGATGTGGCAGTTCGTTTCAGGCCTGATCGGCACCGCGGCCTGACGGCTGCCGTCGGGGCTTCCCAGAGGACACCATTGTCGTGGCTGCGGAGAAGGTCCATATCGTCGGTATCGGCGACGACGGCGTCGAGGGCATGACAGCCCATGCCCGCAGGCTCGTAGAGGCTGCCGACGTGTTGGTGGGTCCCGAATCGTGCGCCCAACTCATGCCTGCGGGACTGCGGTCGCGACTGGTGCCAGCCTCGAATCTCGAGGAACTCGTCGAGCGGATCGAGGCTGGAGCATCGAAGCGAATCGTGGTGCTCGCGTCAGGCGACCCGCTCTTCTACGGCACGGCTCGCTATGTCTGCTCGAAGCTTGGCAAAGACCGCTTCGAGGTCGTGCCGCACGTCAGCAGCATGCAACTGGCGTTCGCACGTGTGAAGGAGTCGTGGGAGGAGGCCTTTCTCGCCAATCTTGCCGGCCAATCGATCGAGCGGGTCATCGACCGCGTACGATCGAGCGACACGGCGGGGCTGTTCACGAGCGATCAATGGCCGGCACCAGCCGTGGCCCGGGCCTTGCTCGACGAGGGCATCGATTCCTTTCAAGCCTACGTCTGCGAGAATCTTGGCTCACCTGATGAGCGTGTCACGCAGGGCAGCCTTGCCGAGATCGCCAAAGATTCATTCGCCTCGCCCAACGTGATGATTCTCGTCCGCAAGGCCCGGGTCGCCGACAAGCCGGGGCACGTGGGCACGAGGCTGTTTGGGAATCCGGACGAGTGCTTCCTCCAGTCGCGGCCAAAACGCGGCCTGCTCACGCCCTCCGAGGTGCGGTCGCTGGCGCTCGCCGAGCTGGGTCTGCAGACAACAAGCATGATGTGGGACGTGGGTGCCGGCAGCGGGTCGGTCGGCCTCGAGGCGGCGCGGATCGCCCGTGACGGCGTTGTGTACGCGATCGAGATGGATCCCGACGACCACTCGCTGATTCGTGAGAATGCCGCCCGGTTTGGCGTGACGAACCTTCATCCGGTACTCGGCCGGGCCCCCGAGGCCTGGCTGTCGCTGCCCGACCCCGATGCGATCTACGTGGGTGGCAGCGGCCGTGACGTTGCCATGCTCGTCGAGCAGGCGTGGGAACGGCTGAAGTCGGGTGGTCGGCTCGTGACCGCGTGCAACAGCATCGAGAACCTCGCCGCCGTGCATGCGCTCCTGCGGGCGAGGTCGGGCGACGCCGCCTACTGGATGGTGAACATCGCCCGAGGCATCGAGCAACTCGACCGCATCCGCTTCGAAGCGATCAATCCGATGTTTTTGATCGCGGCCACGAAGCCGGCGTGACATGATGGCCGATCTGCCGCAACCGCTGGATGTGATCGCGGTCGGTGCCCATCCCGACGATGTCGAGATCGGCTGCGGTGGCACGCTCGCGCTCCTGGCAGCGCAGGGGCATCGGGTGGGTATCGTTGATCTCACCGATGGCGAACCGACTCCGCGATCGAGCGGCCCCGAGGAGCGGCTCCGCGAGGCGGCGGCCGCCGCGGCGGTGCTCGGCGTGGTGCATCGCGAGACGCTGCCCTTCACCAATCGGCGGCTGTTCGACGAGTTTGAGGTGCGGGTCGCGCTCGCCAAGGTGTTTCGTCGCTGGCGACCCCGGATCGTGATCGGGCTCGGCGACAAGACACCGCTGGCGTCGCCCGACCACGCGCAGGCCATGGCGATCACGGAAGCAGCCGTTTTCTATTCACGGCTCACGAAGTGGGACAACACGTTCGCGGGTCTGCCAGTGCACACGGTGCCGCAGTTTCTCACCTATTTTCTGTTCGCCGGCGTGCCGCAGGTGCCGCACGGCCACTGGCCTCTGGCGGTCGACATCGCGGCGCACGTCGACGCGAAGATCGAGGCCATCGCCTGCTACCGTTCGCAGTTTCCCGCCGAGAAGGCGCACGTCTTTTCGCGGGTCAGATCGATGGCCGAGACGGTAGGCATCATGTCGGGCTGTGCGGCTGCTGAGTTGCTGGCATCGAGCCGCTTGCCGCTGACGACCGAGCCTGTGCGAATGCTCCTGCCGGCTGCCGGATTGCCGACGTGACCGCTGACGGAAACCGTGAGCGCTGACTTCAACATGGAACAGCAGGCCGTGAGCCAGAAAGAGCGCTACGACTCATTTGACGCCCTCGTCGTCGGGGCCGGAGTCGCCGGCTTGCTGGCTGCGACCGAACTGGCGGCTGCGGGATGCCGCGTGATCGTGCTCGAAAAATCCCGAGGGATCGGTGGTCGGATGGCGACGCGGCGGCTGGGCGGTGCCGTCTGCGACCACGGGGCGCAGTTCTTCACGGTACGGACTGAAGAGTTCGGTGCGGTCGTGGGCGATGCGGAGCGGACCGGCACGGTGGCCGAGTGGTGCCGTGGCTTCTCTCGCGACGGCAGTATCGGGGCCGACGGGCCCGTGGGCGACGGCCACCCGCGGTATCGTGGTGTCCGCGGAATGACCGACCTGCCGAAGTGGCTCGCGGCGCGGCTCGCCGACCGCCGCGATGCGGTGGAAATCCGTTCGAGCGCCAAGGTGGCGTCGATCGTCGAGATGAACGGTGGCCTGGGGATCGCGATCGACCACGAGGGCGGCGTCGCGGAGTTCGTCGAGGCTGCGGGCGTCGTGCTCACGTCACCAGTGCCTCAATCCCTCGACCTGCTTTCGGCCGGCGGCCTACTGGAGAGGGCCGACGAGGCCGCCGTACGGGCACTCCGTACCGTTGCCTACGATCCCTGCTTCACGGTCATGCTCGTGCTCGACCGACCGAGCCTGCTGCCGGATCCCGGGGCCATCCAGTTCGAGAATGATGCGACCGGCCCGATCGCCTGGTTGGCCGATAATCAGCGGAAGGGCATCTCAGCAGTGCCGGCCCTGACCGTTCACGCCACCGGCGCGTTCAGTCGCACGCACTTCGACATGCCCCTCGACGAGGTGGCCAAGGTGCTCGTTGATGCGGTGCGGCCGTGGATCGACGGAGATCCGGCGACCGTCGTGGTGGAACGATCGGTCCACCGCTGGAAGTTTGCAACGCCAACCACGATCCTGCCCGAAACGTTGATCGCCGTGACAACGGCCCCGCCGATCGTCTGCTGCGGCGACGCTTTCGCCGGGCCGCGAGTCGAAGGAGCGGCGACAAGCGGACTGGCAGCGGGGCGGTGGCTCGCCGCGCGAATCGCGGGGACGGCGGCACGATGACGCACCCCGTCGACTGTATCGTCGTCGGGGCTGGGCTCGCCGGGCTGGCATGTGCCGGAGAACTCGTGCGTGCGGGCCGCCGAGTGGTGGTGCTCGAGGCGGCCGATCGCGCGGGGGGCCGCATCGCCACCGACACGATCGACGGCTTTCGGATCGATCGCGGATTCCAGGTCTACAACGACGCCTATCCGGAGGGTCGGCGGGTGCTCGATCTGGCGGCGTTGCATCTGGGCACCTTCGAGTCGGGGGCGATCATTGCCGACGGGGTGAGGCTCCGGCGAGTGAATGATCCATGGCGGCGGCCGCTGGCGGCGCTCGGCTCGATACTCGATGGCAGCGTGGGCATCGCCGACGGCGTGCGCACAGCGCGGCTGCGAAGCGATGCGATCCAAATGGTGCGATCCGGCGTGGATCCCGACGCCACGACCGCGGGTGAGCGGACGACCCGCGATGAACTCGAGAGTCGCGGTTTTTCTGAGCGCTTCATCCGTGGATTTTTCGTGCCCTTCTTTGGCGGCGTGTTTCTCGAGCGGTTGCTCGACACATCGGCGGCGGTGTTTCTCTTCGACTTCGCGATGTTCTCACTCGGGCGGGCCTGCCTGCCGGCAGGCGGGATGGACGCGATCCCGCGACAACTTGCCGCGAGGCTGCCGGCGGCGAGCGTGCGGCTCGGCATAGCAGTGCGATCCTGTGCTCCGGGGCACGTGACGCTCGCCGACGGCACCGTCCTCTCGGCCAGGGACGTCGTGGTGGCGGTCGACGGAGCATCGGCTGCCGCGCTGCTCCCTGAGGCCCTCCGCGGTGGCCTCGCGGAGCGAGTATGGAAGAGCACCCGGCTCATTGCGTTCGCGGCCGACCGCTCCCCGTTTACCTCCCGCACGCTGGTCGTGAGCGCCGAGCCCGATGGCCCGATCGACAACCTCACGGTGCCCTCCGATATCGCGACGGGCTACGCACCACCGGGCCGGTCGCTCATCACCGTGTCGGTCCGCGGTGACTGGAAGGGGGGTGATCCGGTCACTGCAGTGAGGCGGCAGGCTGCCGCGTGGTGTGGCAAGACGGTCGAGGCCTGGCACCACCTTGCCACGGTCGAGGTCGCCCGGGCACTTCCCGACGAATCACCGGCGGCGCGACTAGCCCGAGTGTTCGGCCCGCAGCTAGCCAATGGCCTCTGGATCTGCGGCGATCATTGCGGCACGGCCTCGATCAACGCGGCCCTCGCCAGCGGCCGCCGCTGCGCGAAGGCCATCATCGGTGCGTGACGCCACGACACACCTCCGGCAGACCCGAACGAGTGGGACGATTCGCTCAACCGCGGCACGGCAGCTAGCCTCGATTTGGTACGGATGCCATTCGTGCCCAAGCGGAGGCGCTCTCGCCAACGACGAGGGTGCCTTATCCTTCCTGCACCGCTTCGGCTCTGGCCTCAACCGCCACGCCCATCTGCACGCCTGCGTCACCGACGGCTTCTTCCAGCCGAGCCCGGACGGTTTTTCGATGGACGCGAGTGTTCGCATCACACTTCTCAACCGCGATGCTTGCCGACAAGAAGCCCCAAGCGCTAGCGCGGGGAATCCGTCCGCCCCCCAACTCCCTCTGCGTCACGGTTCGAGAGAGCTGGAGCGACGACGTGGCAACCTAGGAAACGGAGGTGATGGGGTCGGCGAACTCTCTGAGGAGCGTCGGGCCGCCGCGGCCCACAGCGCCAATCCGCAGGACCGCGCAGCGGCGACTTTTGCCGCCCCAGAGCCGGCGATCCACGTAAGCCGGATACGCTCGAGCGGCCTCGTGAGCAGTCGTGCGGTGCTCATCGTCCGTCCGACGCCTTAGGAAGTCCGGTCGAGGGCTGTTCCCTGTTTCGCATCTGAGTCGTGTGCTCAGGGGCATCTCCCTGAGGAGCATCGGCAAAGACGTGAGCCCAATCCGTTTTCATGTTCACGATGGTCCATCCGCGTTGCGGTGCCTCCGCGAGCGCCTCGACGAGCCGGCCAGTGCCCGTTGGCTTCGCGTCGTAGGCGTATTCACGGTCAGCATCGGTATGGTGGATGATCACGCCGAGCGTCGGCCGCGGATTGCCGACCGTCGTGTAGTGCAGCATCGCCAGGTCGCCGTCACTGTTGCCGAAGCAGGCGATCGGCCGGCGGCCGATGAACTGGTGGATACCGACGGGCTTGCCGGCCTTGTCGTCCACGAACAGGTGCTCCAAAGTCTTGACGAGCATGGGACCATCTGCCCGCATCTCGAACCGTGTCCGCGCGGTCGAGCCGACAATCTGCTCCGGTGGGATGCCGTAGACCCGTTCCGACCAGACACGCATGAAATCGGCCCCGCCGCCCGACACAATCCAAGTCTTGAATCCGTGGGCCCGCAGGAAGACAAGCACCTCCTGCATGGGGCGGTAGGTGAGCTGGTCGTAGGGACGGTCGAAACGCGGGTGCTTCGCCGTCGCCAGCCAGTCTTCCACGGCCGCACGCTGCCGAAGACGATCCACCGTGAAGGCAGCTTGAAAGGGCAGGGGGTATTCCGGCCACAGCGTCCCGTCATTGTCGAAGACGGCAATCCGCTCGGCGGTGGGAACGTGGTCGGGTGAGCCGTCGTCCGTCACACGGCGGGCGAAATCCACGATGGCCTGCTTGACGGTACCGTCGTTCCACGAAGGCAGAGGATCCTGTGCCGGCGCTGCGTGGGCGGCACGGATGGCGATCGGAAGCAGTGCCGCGAGGGCGAGCCGGGAGATGAGTGACGAGCGTGAATAGAAAAGCGTGCGCATGACGTGCCGTGATGATTTGAGGGGCTTGTTAGGAGAGCGCATCCGACTGTGGGTAGCACCGGCTGAGCGGCGCAAAAGTCGCCGCTGCGCGGTCCTGCGGATTGTCGCGTCGGGCCGTGATCGAAACCCGATCAGCGGCACCGTGCCCCCGGCAACGCCATGCCGGGACCGGCTGAGAAAAATCCGTTCGTCGGCGTTTGCTCTTGCGGTTTCTTCTCATACAATCGATTAAAACAGTCGTTTGAACATCGCGAAAACGATCCGCCATGGCCCCCCATCTCCGTTCCAGTCCGACCCCTGTCGTTGGCCCCGCCGACGATGCCCGTGATCCCCGGGTGCGGATTCTGTCGGCGGCCGGCCAGGAGTTCGCCGAGCACGGCTACGAAGCCGCCACCATCCGCGACATCTGCGCAGCGGCGGGCGTGAACGTCGCCGCTGTCAACTACTACTTCGGCGACAAGCGGCGGCTCTACATCGAGAGCGTGAAGCATGCCCACGAGGAGCGGCTGCGTCAGGTGCCGCAGCCCGAGTGGGCAACAGGCACGCCGGCGCAGGAAAAGCTCCATCAGTTCATCGACACCATGCTCGAGCGGATGCTTGGCGCGGGGCAGCCGCCCTGGCAGGTGCGGCTGATGATGCGCGAGGTGCTCCAGCCGACGGAGGCCTGCCGCGAACTGGTCGAGGACTACATTCGCCCCCACTTCGCGATGCTTGTGGCGATCCTCGATGAACTGACGGCCGGGATGCTTTCGCAGGCCGAACTCCGGCGAGTGGGCATGAGCATCGTCGGGCAGTGTTTCGTCTATCGTGCCGCCGGCGACGTCGTCAGCATGCTGGTGCCGCGTGACGAGATCGAGTCGCTGCACACACCGAAGCCGCTTGCCCAACACATCACGCGGTACGCGCTTGCCGCGCTGGGGCTGGGCACGCCGCTCGCGCTGCCATTGGTTCGAGTCACCAAGGATGTCATTGCATGAGTGTCGTGCGTACGATCGTGGGCTGGGTGACGCCGCTGGTGATCCTTGGGGCGGGCATCGCCATCTTCCTGTCGATGGGCAGCCAGCCGCCGCCCGAACGGAAGGCCGCGCCGGTGGCGGCCGTGCTGCCGGTCCGCACGGTGGCGGTGGAGGCCGTCACCCAAGGCCTGACGATCGAAGCCGATGGCGCCGTCGTGCCGCTCCGGGAAGTCACGCTCGCGGCCGAAGTAGCGGGCCGCGTCAAGAATAAGGGTGAGTCCTGCAACGAAGGGCAGTTCGTCAAAGCGGGCACGGTGCTCTTCGAGATCGATCCGCGCGACTACGAACTCGATGTCGAGCGGCTCGAACGGGAGCTTAAGCAGGCAGAACTGGCGATCGAAGAGCTCGACGAAGAGGCTGCCCAAAACGTTGAACTGGTGGGGCTGGCAAAGCGGCAGATCGAGTTGGCCGGCCGCGAGGTCGCGCGTCTCGAGGCCCTCAAGGCCGGCAGGATCGTGACGGAGTCGGAGCATGACCGCGCACTTCGCGACGAACTCACGGCTGCGAATGCCGTGTCCACACTCGACGGGCAGCGCCGGGTGCTCGGCAAGCGACGAAACAGACTGCTCGAGGCCCGTTCACTCGCGGCGACGATGCTCGAGAAGGCAAATCTCGACCTCTCGCGGACGACCATCAAGGCACCAATCGACGGCCTGATCGTGGAAGACAAGGGCGAGCAGGGATCGTTTGTGTCGAAGGGCACTCCACTCGTCACCATCGAAGACACGAGCGCGGCAGAGGTCCGCACGAGTCTCAAGATGGACGACCTGGCCAGGATCTGGGGCGGCCGCCGGGGCGACGGCTCGGCCTCCACCGGCCACGGTCGCGACGCATACGACACGCCCGCGTCGGTTGTTTTTCGGGTCGGTGAGGCCGCCTACGAATGGGATGGTGTGTTGTCGCGCCAGGAGGGCCGCGGACTCGACGAGAAGACACGGACGCTCCCCTGCCGCGTGATCATTCGGGAGCCAGGTCGTGTCCGAGCGCTCGATCGGTATGGGGCGACCATGCCGCAAGCCCCCGCGGGCGCACCGCGATCGCTGTTGCGGGGAATGTTCGTGCAGGTGCACGTTCATGTCGATTCGCCAGAGTCGCTTGTTTCGATTCCCGACGAAGCCCAGCGGCCAAATGGTGAGGTCTGGTTGATGCGGGACGGCCGGCTCACGGTGTTGCGGCCGCGAGCCGTGCAGGCGTCTGCTGGCCGGCTGGTCTTTGACTCCAACCTTTCCGGGCTTCAGGCCGGCGATCGGGTGATTGTCAGTCAGATCTCGAACCCGCGGGATGGCCTGGAGATCAGCGAGACGAGTTCTTCCCCCTCACGGCCCACGACGCAGACCGCTCGTCGCGACGGGGAGGATGCCTCGTGAGATCGATCATCGGCTGGACCGTCCGCAACATGCCGGCGATGAACACGCTCGTCATCGCCATCCTGCTGGTGGGAGCCCTCGCCTTCGCCTCGATGCGCCGCGAGGTATTTCCTGAGTTTGACCTCGAGATCGTGCTGGTGACCGTGCCCTATCCGGGGGCCACGCCGGATGAGGTCGAGGAGGGCATCTGCCAGAAGGTAGAGGAAGCCTGCCGGAGCGTCGCAGGCATCAAGAAGATTACGAGCGTGGCCCAGGAGGGCATGGGCTACTGCGTGTTTGAGCTGCAGGACAGCATCAAGGACGTGCAGAAGACCCTCGGCGAGATCCGCTCCGAGGTGGAGCGGATCCCGAGCATGCCCGAACTGGCCGAGGATCCGAAGATCGAGCAGGTTTCGCTCCGCACGCCCGCTATCAAGGTGGGCGTGCTCGCGCCACAGAATGCGGCTGGCGACATCACGTCGGAACTCGAACTGCGGGATGTGGCCGAAGTTGTCCGGGACGATCTGCTTGCACTGCCGGCGGTGTCGGCCGCAAATCTCATCGGTGCCAAGGATTTTCAGATCGATATCGAGATTTCGGAGGAGACTCTCCGAAAGTACGGCCTATCGCTCCAGAAAGTGGCCGAGATCGTCCGCCGCGAGAATCTCGAACTGCCGGGCGGCACGATCCGCAGCGAGCGGGGCGAGATTCTCCTCCGCGGCAAGAACAAACGATACGTCGGTGCCGAGATCGCCAAGCTTCCGCTGATCACGCTGTCCGATGGGCTCGTGCTCACGGTGGGGGATTTGGGCACGGTCCGCGACGAGTTCGCCGACATCGCCTCCACCAACCAGATCAACGGTCGCCCCGGCATGGTGGTCTCGATCGATCGCAGTTCGGGCGAGGATCTGCTGGCGATGGTGGCCGCGGTGAAGAAATACGTCGCCGGGGCGGAGCTGCCGCCGGGGTATGCACTCACGACCTGGGCCGACCAGTCAATCGATGTCAAGGACCGGCTCGACATGCTGCTGTCGAACGGCCTGCAGGGGCTCGTGATCGTGTTTGTGATGCTGGCCCTATTTCTCGACCTGAAGATCGCGTTCTGGGTGGCGATGGGCATCCCCTTTTCGATGCTCGGCACCGGCGCGCTCATGTTCTCGACCGACCAGACCCTCAACATGCTCTCGATGTTCGCCTTCCTGATGGCGATCGGGATTGTCGTCGACGACGCGATCGTGGTCAGCGATAACGTCGACCGGCACCGCCGGATGGGAAAGAGCCTGACCGCTGCGGCGATCGACGGCACGGTCGAGGTCGTGCCGAGCGTGATCTCGAGCGTGCTTACGACCGTGATCACTTTTCTGCCGCTGTGCTTCGTGTCGGGCGTGATGGGGAAGTTCATCGCCGTCATGCCGTTCGCCTTCATCACGACGCTCCTGATGTCGCTCGCCGAGTCGATGCTCATCCTGCCGGGGCACCTCGCCCACGAAAAGAATCTCCTGTTCACTATTTTTGGCATCGTGCTCTATCCGCTCAGGCTCCTGCTGCCGGCCGTGGCTTGGCTCCAGAAGGGCTGCGATCGAGGCCTCAAATGGGTTGTGAAGCATGCGTATGCCCCGATGCTCGACCTGGCCCTCGACAACCGGCTGTCGGTGCTGGCGTTGGCGTTGGCGTTGCTGATGGGGGCCTTCGGGATCGTTCGCAGCGGCATCACGCCCTTCCAGTTGTTTCCGAAGATCGACGCCAACCGGCTGCTCGCCAAGGTGGTGTTTCCCGACGGCACGCCGGCCAGCGTGACAGAGGAGGCGACCAACCGGCTCGAGCGGGCCGCCTTCGACGCAGCCAAGAAACTCTCCCCACCGGAGGCACCGATCGTGGAACTGGTCCATCGATCGGTGGGGCAGGTGGCGGCCCAAGGTGAGATCGGCCCCAATGCCCGGATGAGCGGCAGCCATGTCGGCGCCGTGGCGGTGGAGTTGGTCGAGGGGGAACTGCGGGACGTCACCAGCGAGCAGTTCATCAGCGAATGGCGGCAGCTGGCAGGCGAGTTCACCGGCACCGAATCCCTCATCTTTGGCACCGAGAACATCGGCCCCGGCGGCAAGACGATCGAGTTCAAACTGCTGGCCAGTACGGAGCCCGAGGCCGTGCGGCAGTTGGAGGCTGCCATTGAGAAATGCAAGGAGTGGCTCGTGCAGTATCCGGGGGTGATCGACATCGACGACGATTCCCGGCCGGGCAAGTGGGAATACCAGGTCAAGGTGAAGCCCAAAGCGGAGACGATGGGGGTGTCGCTGGCAGACCTCGCAGGCACGATCCGGGCGAGCTTCTACGGCGAGGAGGTGATGCGGCTCCAGCGGGGCCGTCACGAGGTGAAGCTCATGGTCCGCTACCCGCAGAACGAGCGGCGGACGCTGGCGACGCTCGACGATATCCGCGTCACTGGCCCTGATGGCGTGCAGCGGCCCATCGGGGAACTCGCCGACGTGGCGGTCGAGCGCGGCTACTCGGAGATCAATCGGCTCGGCCAGAAGCGGTCGATCACGGTCACGGCCGATATCGACGTGGCGAAGAGTTCGCTTACCAGTTCGCAGATCACCGGCGACATGGAAAAGCGGCTGATGCCGACGCTCAAGGCTGAGTTTCCTCTGGTACGCGTACGGTGGGAGGGGCAGCAGGAGCAGACCAATGAGTCGCTAAAAAGTCTCGGTGTCGGCTTTGTCGTCGCGCTGTTCGCGATGTTCGTACTGCTCACGATGGAGTTTAATTCGTACTTTCAGCCGTTTTTGATCCTGGCCGCGATTCCCTTCGGGATCGCCGGCGCCGTGTTTGGGCACGCGTTCATGGGCATGCCGCTCACGCTCTTTAGCATGTTTGGCCTGGTGGCGCTCGCGGGCGTGGTCGTCAACGACTCGATCTGTCTGATCGACTTCATCAACCTCCGCGTCCGTGAGGGGCATCCGCTCCGCTCCGCGCTTCGCGAGGCTGGCTGCCTGCGGTTTCGGCCGGTGATGCTCACGAGCATCACCACGATCGGCGGCCTCATGCCATTGCTCCTGGAGAAGAGTTTTCAGGCGCAGTTTCTCGTGCCGATGGCGACGTCGATGGCCTTCGGGCTGATGATGACGACGATGCTCGTGCTGATCCTCGTGCCGGTGATGTACTCCTTCTTCGGCACCAGCGCCCGTGAGGAGCACATCGACGAGTTTGCCTCAGGATACGCACCCCATGCAGGCGGCGAGACGAGCATGGTCGCGCCCGACGACGCGGAGAAGGAATGGCTCCCGGACCATCTCCGGGACGACATCGATAAGCCCCAGTCAATCACGGCGTGACGGGGCGGTTCCGCTGGCAGAGTGGCACGCACATTTCTACGTCTGACGACGTTGGGCTTTCTGAGGCGTGGTCACTCGGCAGTGCGGGGCTCTCAGAAAGCCGCCGATCATGAGATCGGGGGACTGCGGAGGGCCTCTCAGCAAGGGCCCTACTTGTTGATCAGGAAGTGGCAGATGTCGCCGTCGCGCATCACGTATTCCTTGCCCTCGACGCGGAGCTTGCCGGCGGCGCGGATCTCTTTCTCGCTCTTGTAGTGCTCGAGATCCTCGAGTGCATAGATCTCGGCACGGATGAATCCCTTTTCGAAGTCGGTGTGAATCACGCCGGCCGCCTGTGGCGCCGTGGCGCCGGCGGGGACCGTCCAGGCGCGGACCTCTTTCTCGCCGGCAGTAAAGTAGCTCTGCAGGCCGAGCGTCCGATAGGCCGCCCGCGCGAGGATGGCGAGCGACGGTTCCTCGAGCCCGGCCCCTGCGAGCATCTCGGCCCGGTCGGCCTCGTCGAGTTCGGCGATCTCGGCCTCCAGTTTCGCACACACGGGCACGACCTCGGCCCCGGCCTTCGTGGCCGCGTTTCGCACGGCCTGCACGAGCGGGCTTTTGCCCTCGATGTCGGTTTCATCGACGTTGGCCACGTAGAGGATCGGCTTGGCTGTGAGCAGGCCGAGCTCCCTGACCGCCTTCTTCTCGGCCTCGTCGAAGGCGAGCGTTCGCAAGGGCCTCTGCTCACCGAGGTGGTCGAGACACTTCTTCATCACGTCGACCTTGAGCTTGGCCTCCTTGTCGGCCCCCTTCGCCGCCCGCTCGGTCTTGGGCAGCAGGTTGTCGAGGTGCTGGATGTCGGCGAGCATGAGTTCGATTTCGATCGTCTCCATGTCGGAGAGCGGATCGACCTTGCCGGCCACGTGGATCACGTCGGGATCCTCGAAGCAGCGAACCACCTGCAGGATCGCGTCGACCTCACGGATGTGGGAGAGGAACTTGTTGCCGAGCCCCTGGCCTTCGCTCGCCCCCTTCACGATGCCAGCGATGTCGACGAGCTTGAGGGCTGCCGGGATCACCTTCTGGGGCGGAATGAACTGCGTGATCCGCTGGAGTCGGCCGTCCGGCACGCTCACCATCCCCTCGTTGGGTTCGATCGTGCAGAAGGGATAGTTCGCGCTCTGCGCGGCCTTCGACTGCGTGAGGGCGTTGAAGAGCGTGCTCTTGCCGACGTTCGGCAGTCCGACGATGCCTGCTTCCATGATTCCTGGCGGGGCTCCGAGGCGGGATGGTGGGCGAACCGCGGTATGATGCCCGATATGCCTCGCCAAGCCCATCCCCGCCGGCTGCATCCGCTGGCCGCCGACTTCTTCGACCGTCCGGCCGACACCGTGGCCCGCGATCTGCTCGGGGCGTGGCTCGTGGTACGAGGAGCCGATGGCCGGCTACGGCGGCACGTCGTCTTCGAGACCGAGGCCTATCTCGGCGGCCACGACCTCGCCTGCCACGGCTCGAAGGGGATGACGGCGAGAAACGCTGCCATGTTCGGCCCGGCCGGCCGGTGGTATGTCTACCTCTGCTACGGGATGCACTGGATGCTCAATATCGTCACCGGCGCGGAGGGACTGCCGGCAGCCGTCCTGATCCGAGGCGTCGGCGAACATGTTGGCCCAGGCCGCGTCACAAAGGCCCTCGGCATCAACCGCTCGTTCGACGGTCGGCCTGCCAGCCGGAGGGTCGGGCTCTGGTTGGAGCCTGGCGGTGGCCGCGTGCCGCCGCGGCTGGTCGAACGGACGCCCCGGATCGGCGTGGGCTACGCAGGGGCATGGGCCGAAAAACCCCTGCGGTTCGTCGTCGATCCCGCGCGGCTTTCTACAATCAACAACAAAGGAAGACCCCAGCCATGAACCATCGTCTTTTCAGCCTGTCCGGATTCCTCATCTTCGGAGCGAGCATCATCATGAGTATCGGAGCACCAGCGGCCGCAGGAACCGATGCGTCGAAACTGACGAAGGCGACGTTCGCCGGCGGCTGCTTCTGGTGCACCGAGGCCGTGTATGCCGAACTCAAGGGTGTGAAAGGTGTGACCAGCGGCTACATCAGCGGGCAGGTACCGAACCCGACGTACAAGGACGTCTGCACCGGGCTCACCGGCCACGCCGAGGCGATCGAGATCGAATACGACCCGTCCATCGTCAGTTTCGAGAAGTTGCTCGAAGTGTTCTTCGCCACGCACGACCCGACCACGAAGAACCGGCAGGGAGCCGACGTCGGCACGCAGTATCGCTCGGGCGTCTTCTATCACGACGACGAGCAGAAGCGGATCGCCGAGGAGGTGATCAAGCGGCTCGACGATGCCAAGGTCTTCTCGGGAAAGATCGTGACGGAGGTGACGAAGGCGACCATCTTCTATCCTGCCGAGGCGTATCACCAGGACTACTTCGCCACCAACCCGACCCAGCCCTACTGCCAGGCGGTCGCGGCCCCGAAGGTCGAGAAGGTCAGAAAGGTCTTTAAGGACCTGGTGAAGTGACGACGGCGAAAAAGCTTGCCGACGCCGTCGATCTCGCGATTGCCGGCTCGTGGGACGAGGCCCCGACATCCAGATGCTGAGATCTCCCGATCGTGAGGAGCCGGTCGGGGGCACGCGCAGACGCCGGGGAATGTTTGCGACTCACGAGCGACGCCCCGTCGGCCACGCGGGCATCCTGTAGCAAAATCCCCCGGTGGCGAGCATGTCACCGCCGGCGAACCGATCCGGCATCAAATCGATGCAGCCCGTATTCCCCGTGGTCGTGACGCGGGGTCGAGTGGAGTGGAAAACGTATACCCCGCGCTCGCGCTTGGGGCTTCCTGGCGGGAGGCACAACCGTACGGCTCATCGAAACGATTCCCGATCGTGAGGAGCTGGCGGCGATGCGACTGGGGGCGTCAGGCGTCGGCGTAACGGGCGATCAGCTCGCCGGCTTCGACAGGCGTGCCGGGCGCGACGAGGACTTCGGCGAGCTTGCCGTCGCGCTCGGCGTAGACCGTCGTCTCCATTTTCATCGCTTCGAGCGAGAGCAGCTTCTGGCCCTTCGTCACCACGTCGCCGGGTTTCACGGCCACCGTCACGATCAGGCCCGGCATCGGCGCC
The DNA here is from genome assembly GCA_945869735.1 of Planctomicrobium piriforme. GTDB lineage: Bacteria > Planctomycetota > Planctomycetia > Pirellulales > UBA1268 > QWPN01. The sequence continues at coordinate 39,234 of CAMBPQ010000014.1, read as the reverse complement.
CCGACCTCACGGGCGTCGCCCACCACGGCCTTCGGCCGCCGCTGCACCTTCGCCTCCAGGCTCTTGTCGGCCACCGACACGCTGCGGGGCTGGCCGTTCAACTCGAAAAACACCGTCCGCGTGCCGTCGACATGCGGCTCGCCCACGGTGAGCAGACGGATCAGGAGCGTCTTGCCCGGCTCAATATCGACGGAAAGCTCCTCGCCCGGCTTCGGGCCCTCGAGGAAAGCCGGCGTGGGGAGCACGCTCACGTCGCCGTGCTTGGCACGGTGGGCCGCAAAGTCGGCGAACACCCGGGGGTAGAGCAGCCAGGAGAGCACCTCGCGGGGCGAAGCGGTGTGGCCCACGATCTCGGTTGCCTTCTTGCCCGCGGCCGCGAAGTCGGCCGGCGGTAGCGACTCGCCGGGGCGGCCGGTGACGATGTCGGCCTTGCGGACGATCCGCTTCACGACGTCCGCGGGGAAGCCGCCCGGGGGCTGCCCCATGCGGCCGGCGAGTAGGTCGATCACCGACTCGGGAAAGGCGAGCTCACGGGAGTCGGTGAGCAGTTCGGAGGCGTGCATGTTGTTGGTCACGAGCAACAGCGCAAGGTCGCCCACTGACTTGCTTGTGGGCGTGACCTTCACGATGTCGCCCACCAACTGATTGACGTCGGCATAGGCGCGGCAGACCTCCTCCCAGCGCTCGCCGAGGCCGAGTGCCTTGGCCTGCTCGAGGAGGTTTGTGAACTGGCCGCCGGGCATCTCATGGAGGTAGAGGTCGGCATCGGGGGCCTTCATGCCGCATTCGAACGCCGTGTAATGCTCGCGGACGGCAGCCCAGTAGTGCGAGAAGTGCCGTAGGGGCTCCGGGTCGAGGCCCGTGTCGAGTGGCGTGTTGCGAACGGCGTCGACGATCGCGTTGAGATTGGGCTGGCTGGTGAGGCCGGCGAACGAGGCGAAGGCGGCATCCACCACGCTGGCGCCGCTCTTGGCGGCTTCGAGCGCGCTGGCCAGCGACGCCCCCGACGTGTCGTGGGTGTGGAAGTGGATCGGGATGCCGACTTCAGCACGCAGCGACGCGACCAGCTTGCCCGCGGCAAACGGCTTACAGAGCCCCGCCATGTCCTTGATGGCGAGCATATGGGCCCCCGCCTTCTCGAGCTCCTTCGCGAGCTTCACGTAGTAGTCGAGCGAATACTTCGTCCGCTTTGGATCGAGGACGTCGCCGGTGTAGCAGACAGCCGCCTCACAGATCGCACCGCTCTCGACGACGGCGTCGATTGCCACTCGCATGTTCGGCACCCAGTTGAGCGGGTCGAACACGCGAAACACGTCGATCCCGCTGGCCGCCGACTCCTTCACGAACGCCTGCACGACGTTGTCGGGGTAGTTCGTATAGCCGACGGCATTGCTCGCCCGCAGCAGCATCTGGAAAAGGACGTTTGGAATCCGATCTCGCAGCACCGCCAGCCGATCCCAGGGGCATTCCTTCAGGAACCGCATCGAAGTGTCGAACGTGGCCCCGCCCCACATCTCCAGCGAGAAGAAGCCGGCGCATTGCCGGGCGTAGGCGTCGGCCACCGCCACCATGTCGTGCGTCCGCATCCGCGTCGCGAGGAGTGATTGATGCGCGTCCCGCATCGTGGTGTCGGTGATCAAGAGTTGCTTCTGCTGGCGGACCCAGGCGGCGAACTTCGTGGCCCCGAGTTCCTGGAACTTCGTTCGCGTGCCGGCCGGCGGCGGCGCGAAACGGTCGAACTCTGGGAGAGGGCCCGGTTGTCGGCGAGCTGCGGCAGGGCGACCCTTGACGAGCGGATTGCCGTTGACGATCACGTCGGCGAGGTATTCGAGCACCCGCGTCGCCCGGTCGCGGCGGATCGGGAAGTCGAAGAGTGACGGAGTCTCGTCGATGAACCGGGTCGTGCAGTTGCCGGCGAGGAACTCGGAGTGAGTGACGAGATTGATGAGAAACGGAATATTAGTCTTCACCCCGCGGATCCGAAACTCCTGCAGACACCGCTCGATGTGGCCGGCGGCCTCGTGATGCGTGAGTCCGCGGGCGGTGACCTTCACCAGCAGCGAGTCGAAGTAGGGCGTGACGACGGCGCCCGAGAAGGCCGTGCCAGCGTCGAGACGGATGCCCATGCCACTGGCCGAGCGATAGGCCGTCATCCGCCCGTAGTCGGGGAGAAAGCGATTCTCGGGATCCTCAGTGGTCACGCGGCACTGGATCGCGGCCCCCATCGAGCGGATCGCCTTCTGGTCGCCCAGGCCCACCTGCGGATCGGAGAGCTTGTAGCCCTGGGCCACGAGCAGTTGCCGCCGCACGATGTCGATGCCGGTGATCTCCTCCGTGACCGTGTGCTCCACCTGGATCCGCGGATTCACTTCGATGAAGAAAAACTTGCCCGTGTCGGCGTCGACAAGGAACTCGACCGTGCCGGCGTTTTCGTAGCGGGCCGTGCGGCCGATGGCGAGGGCCGCCTCGCAGATCGCGTCGCGGGTCTTCGGATTAAGGTTGGGCGCGGGGGCTAGTTCGACCACCTTCTGGTGCCGCCGTTGCACGGAGCAGTCGCGCTCGAAGAGGTGCACGAGATTGCCGTGGAGGTCGCCGAGGAGCTGTACCTCGATGTGCCGGGCCCGCTGGATGAACTTCTCAACGAACACGCTCGATGATCCGAACGCCGTCTTGCTCTCGCGCTGAGCACTCTCGAGCGCCACGGCCAGTTCGTCTTCGCCGCGGACCACCCGCATGCCGCGGCCACCGCCACCGTGCGCGGCCTTGAGGATCACCGGCCAGCCGAGGCCTTTGGCGATCGAGAGGGCATCGGCAAGACTGACGACGGGCTTTGAGCTACCCGCAAGAATCGGCACGCCTGCCTTGTGCGCCAGGTCGCGGGCGGCCGTCTTGTCGCCCAGCGTCTGGAGCAGTTCGACCCGCGGGCCCACGAACGTGATTCCGGCCTTCCCGCAGGCCGCCGCAAACTCCGGGTTTTCCGAGAGGAAGCCGTAGCCGGGATGAATGCCATCGACGCCGTGTGCCTTGGCGAGCGCCACGATCCCCTCGATGTCGAGATACGAGCGGATCGGCTCACCTGGCTTGCCGATGAGATAAGCCTCGTCGGCCTTGAAACGATGGAGCGCGAAGCGGTCTTCGTGCGCATAGATGGCCACCGTGCGGATGCCGAGCTCGTGGGCTGAGCGAAACACGCGGATGGCGATTTCGCTGCGATTGGCGACGAGGAGTTTCGTGATCGGCCGCATGGGAGCTTCCGGATGGTGGGGCGGGGGCAGGGGCTCTGGGGCACCAATGTACCGGGGCTGTGCGGGCTTGCTACCGGCGCCACCCGTCAAGAAGCCCCCAGCGCGAGCGCGGGGATGCGGGTGGCTTGGAGACGGTGGCGGATTGGTTCGCCGGGGGTGGCATGCTCGCCGCCGGGGGATTTTGCTACAGGATGCCCTCTTGGCCGACGGGGAATCACTCGTGAGTCGCAAACATTCCCCGGCGTCTGCGCGTGCCACCCCCGGCTCCTCACGATCAGAGGGTTTCGGCATCGGCGCTCTTGGGGATCTTCGCTGGAGGAGGCGGAGGGATCGGCGTGAGCGTGACGAGCGTTGAGAATTTCGCCCTCTGGAGTTCAAACCCTCGCCCGAGGTGATGCGAAATACTCCCGCGAGGAACCTCATGCCGTCCCGCAGCCGGCCGGACTACGCAGGCGGTACGCGCCCACTGCTTACGGCGCGGGGCTTCCTGAACCACCGGCTTCCGGCTTTTTTTCCTCCGCGTAACTTGGTCGCAGGTAGTCGGGCACCAAGGTGTGTGGATCGTCGAACTCGCCCGCGAGCGCCTTAAGTTTGGAGATTGCCGCTCCGTCGATCGCTGACGGATGGCATGCGTCGCCTGGTGCACACGCGATGCCTCCGTGAGCGGTGATCAGTTCCCGATGGGCGTCGGCTGCCGGGCCGCTGACACGCGATCCCGGCGGCAGCGATCGGAGCCAGTCGTCGAACTGGATGAGGCATGGTGTCGCCAGCCGCCAGCCGAGGGCGTCGGTCGTAGCGGGCTCGGCCCACGCGGCGAAGACCTCGCCGCGGCCGGCGTCGAAGGCGATCGCCAACGGCGCGTCTCGCCATCCAGCCAGCCGAGCCGTGCGGTGGGCAATGGCTGCGAAGCCTGAAACGCCCACGAGACGCGCCCCGGTCGCCCAGGCAAGAGCCTTGGCGGCGGTCACACCCACTCGCAGCCCCGTGAATGAACCCGGGCCGCGAACCACTGCCACGACATCGTCTGGCCCGAGGCAGGCGATCGCGGCCTGGCCGCTTCCCCAACCCCGGCGTTCTGCAACGTCGATCGCAGCCGCGGTCAGCAGCCTCGCATGGTCACCCGCGGCTCCCAGCGGCCGCTCGTCCACGCCGCCTTCATCGACCGCCGCCACGGACCCGGAGCCGAGGCTCGTGTCGAACGCAAGGATTTTCATGGATGGCGGGGGGGCGGCGACAGGACGTGTCCTTGACCGTGCCGAAGAGGGGCCGTACTCTCGATTTTCGCGGAAAGCCAGCCAAATCGCGGCTCGCGAAGGTTGGAGCGTACGTGAAGCGGGCCATTATCAGCGACGTCCACGGCAACCTCGAGGCGCTGCACGCCGTTCTCGAGGATATTGACCGTGAACGCGTCGACACCATTATCTGCCTTGGCGACGTGGTTGGCTACGGCCCAAATCCCTGCGAGTGCGTCAAACTCGTCCAGGACCGCTGCAGCGTGGTCATCCTCGGCAACCACGACCAGGGCGCCCTGTTCGATCCCGACGGTTTCAACTCAGGGGCGGAGCGGGCGATCCGCTGGACCCGCAACCAACTCGAGACGCACGATCGCATGCCGCGCAACGCCTCGAACCGGCTCACTGACTTTCTCGGAGAACTGCCTCGCACCCACGCCGATGGTGAGTTTCTGTTCGTGCATGGGTCGGCCCGCCGCCCACTCGACGAATACGTGTTTCCGGAAGACATCTATAACCCTCTTAAGATGGAGCACATCTTCGAACTCGTCGGCCGCTACTGCTTCCAAGGACACACTCACATCCCCGGCATCTTCACACTATCGCCCGAGTTCATTTCGCCGGGCGTCCCGCGAGGCGAGACGGAGGTGGCGCTGGAACTGCCGCCAACCAAGGCGATGGTAAACGTCGGCTCGGTGGGCCAGCCCCGCGACAACGATCCCCGCGGGTGCTACTGCCTCGTCGAAGACGATCGCCGGGTACGATTCCGCAGGATCGCCTATCCATTCGAGACGACGTGTCGGAAGATTCACGGCATTACAGACCTCGACAACTTCCTTGGTGATCGCCTCGGACAAGGCCGCTAACCGTCCTGTTCGCGACTCGCCCCCGCACTCCGCCCGCCCCTCTGGAACTCTTTCGTGGACCGTCGCTACATTCAGTTTTTCGCCATTTCGCTGACGATTGTCGTCGCCAGCCAGTTGCTCCAGACGTGGCTCTTCCCCAGGCCTCCACAGCCGGCTGCCAAGGCCGTGGCCACGATTGATCCGGCGGCCCCGGTGGCGGCGGGGGAGAAGGCCGAGCGGCAGGATAACGCCGCCGTCCGCACCGCGGAGAGTGGTACCACCGACGCCGTCGTCGCCGGGGCGTCTTCGTCGGCCCGGCGGATACGGCGGACGCTCGGCTCGCTCGATCCCAAAGCGGCTCGAATGCTCGTCACGCTCACGAGCCGAGGCGCCGCGGTCGAACGGATCGAACTGGCGGACGAGAAGTTCCACGATCAAGATGACCGGTCGGGCTATCTCGGCCATCTGGCGGTCGAGACTGTCGACGGCGGATGCCGCGTGGGCGTTGTCGGTGTCGGAACCCCGGCAGCCCGTGCGGGGCTCAAGCCCGGCGACGTGATCGCGCGTGTCGGCGGTACAGCCACCCCCGATGCGGCGGCCCTCGCGAAGGTGTTCGGAACCACGAAGCCGGGCCGGAAGGTCGCGGTGGAGGTGATGCGCGACGGGGCGGCAGCCACGCTCGACGTGACGCTCGATCGCCGGCCGCTCGAGGTGGTTCGGCCGGAGTATCGCACAGCACCTGTCGAAGACCCCGACGGCAATCCGCATGATCCGTTGTCGTTTCGGCTGTCGCTTGAGTCCCGCGAGGGCCGCAACCGGCCAACGGAGCCCCTCGCCGAGATTCCCGGGTGCGAACTCGCCGACGTCGATTGGGAGATCGAGGGCGACGCCGATGCCGACCCGACGCGGGTCCGCTTCACTCGCACGTTGCCCGGCGGTCTGACGGCCGTCAAGGAGTATCGCCTCGCTGCCTCGGCTGATGAGTCGGCGGGCGACGGTGGCTACGGGCTCGAACTCACGGTCGAGTTGCGAGCGGCGGGCAAGGATGCGACGGTGTCGTACGCCCTCGACGGACCGACGGGCCTGCCCACCGAGGGCTGGTGGTATACGCAGCGGGTGGCCCGTGACTGGGGGTCGCTGGCGGTCCGCGACGTGGCGGTTCGGTTCGTGGGCAAGCAGAGCGCGATCATCAGCGGGCTGAAGGTCGTCGGCGGCGCGCTCGACTTTCCCGCGTCGGCCGTTGGCGACGGCACGCCGCTGTCGTTCGCGGGTGTCGATGCGCTCTATTTCGCCGCGGCCCTGATCCCAGCGCGGGAAGGCCCCGACGCACCCGCCCTTGCCGAGGTGCGGCCGCTGGCAGTGGGCGACGTGCCGGCCGCGGCCCGCAAGAAACTGATCGACGTGACCAGCCGGCTCGTGTCGCGAGATCTCGTCATTCCGGCAGGCGGCGCGATCACGCACCGCTATGGCATCTTCGCCGGCCCCAAGCGGCCTGAGTTGCTGGCGAAGTATGGAGTGCCCGGCTCCGCGATGGACGACCTCGTCTATTACGGCTGGTTTGGCTGGGTGGCCCGCCCCATGATCGCGCTACTGCACGCGCTCCACTCGGTGATCGGCAACTACGGGCTGGCCGTTCTGCTCCTGACGGTGTTCGTCCGCGCTGCGATGTTTCCGGTGAGTCGCAAGCAGGCGATCTCTTCGCAGAAGATGCAGGAGCTCCAGCCGGAGATGAAGGCGATCAACGAGAAGTTCAAAGACGACGCCCCCAAGAAAACGCAGGCCACGCAGGAACTCTGGCGGAAGCACAAATACAACCCCATGGGCGGCTGCCTGCTCGTCTTCATCCAGGTGCCGATCTTCATGGGGCTCTACCGGTCGCTCGCGACCGACGTGGAACTGCGTCAGGCACCGCTCTTCAGTTCGGCGATCCGCTGGTGCTCCAATCTCGCCGCTCCCGACATGCTCTGGGATTGGTCAAAGGTGCTGCCCCCGTTCCTCACCGCCCCCGAGGGCTGGCTGGGGCCATTCCTCAACGTCTTCCCGCTGGTCACGATCGGCCTCTTCCTCTGGCAGCAGAAACTCTTCATGCCGCCAGCCGTCGACGAGCAGCAGAAGGTGCAGCAGCAAGTGATGAACTACATGATGTGGTTCATGGCCCTGATGTTTTTCAAGGTGCCCTGCGGCCTGTGTCTGTATTTCATCGCGTCGAGCCTGTGGGGGATCGCGGAGCGGCTCTGGCTGCCGAAGACGTTGCCGGCAACGGCCGGCGGTGTCCGGGTGGTGGATGCGGCATTCGTGCCCGCGGGGAAAGCGGGTGCAAACGGTGCGGCGACCGCAGCCCGCGAGAAGCGGCAGTCGCGGAAAAAGAAGTAGGGACGGCCGTGACGCGATGTGGTCGGCACATGAACTCATCGTCGCGCCGGCGACCGTAGCTGGAGCGGGTGCCCGGGCGATCGTGCGGATCGCGGGTGACGGCACGGAGGCGCTGCTGCGGCGGATCTTCGTACCAATGGGCGTGGAGCTTCCTCGGCCTGGTGAATCGCCGCGGGTGGTGCCCGGGCGGCTGGCTGACGAGGGACTCGGGCGCGACTGGGGCGAGTTGCCAGTCGACGTGCTCTTCTGGCCCGGGCCGAGCGGGCCGATCGGCGGGCCGCTCGCGGAGGTGCAACTGCCCGCCTCCGCGCCGCTCGTCGATGCCGTGATCGCCGAGGCCTGCCGGCTCGGTGCGCGGCTCGCCCGCGGCGGCGAGTTCACGCTCCGCGGGTTTCTCACCGGCCGACTCGACCTCGTGCAGGCCGAGGCCGTGCTCGCCGTCGTCGACGCACGAACTCCCGAGGACCTTTCGGCCGCGCTTGACCGGATGGCGGGCGGCGCCGGTAGGGCGCTCAACCACGTCCGCGGTGAGTTGCTGGATCTCCTCGCCGACATCGAGGCTTCGATCGACTTCGCCGATGAGGCCACGCCCGACGCGGTGCCCGCGACGCCCGCGTGGCGGACCGTCGCGGCGCGGCTCGACGGCTGCCGGCGGTCGCTCGACGAGGTCGCCAGATCGCTTGTCGGCCGCGACGCCACCGCCGCCGATGTGCCGCGGGTCGTGCTTGTCGGCCGACCCAACATCGGCAAGAGCAGCCTATTCAATGCGCTCGTCGGCCGTGATGCGGCGCTCGTCGCCGACGAGAGCGGCACCACCCGGGACTGGATCGAGGCTCGCGTGTCGGGTGATCTCGGCCGCGAGTGGCTGCTCGTCGACCTCGCCGGCCTCGATGCGTCTGCGGCCTGCGAGGACGACCTGATCGCATCGGCGGCGCAGGCCCGGGCCCGCGCGGAAGCCGCGCGGGCTGACGTGATCATCACCTGCCGCGATACCGGCGGAGGGGAGGTTTCCATCGTCGTTGGCTCCACGCCGAGAATCGACGTGCTCACGCGCTGCGATCGCTTCGCGGACGGGAATCACGATGCGGGGGCGATCCCCACGAGCGCCTCCACGGGAGTGGGGATCGCGACGCTCAGGGCTGCGATCGACCAGGCCGTCGAGGGGCTCCCCGCGGCGTCGTCCGCGACGCTGCGGATGCGGGTGGCGGTCGAGGCCTCGGCGACGTCGGTCGCCGAGGCCCGCCGGGCCGTCGAGGGGGCGGTCGGGGGGCACGCGGTCGATGAGTCGATAATCTCTGGAAGTGTCCGCACGGCGGTCGAGTCGCTTGGGGAGGTGACGGGCGCTGCGTTCGGCACCGACCTGCTCGATCGGATTTTCTCCCGACACTGTATCGGGAAATGAGGCCGTGAGGACCGACGTGAGGACGGAGACGCTTGCGGGATTGTCTGCCGGCGCGGCCGCTTTCGCCGGCCGTGGCGGCGACGCCCGGGCCACACTCGCCCGCGAGACGGCGATCGCCGTCGCCCGTGTCTCGCACGCATGGGTCGACGCGGCCGTCGCGATCAAGCGTGGCAACACGGGCCAGGCACTCCTGCCGACGGTCGTTGCGGAGGAGACTGCCACCGGACCGCTTGCCACCCTTCGTCTGCTCTTGATCACGGCGCGGGCCCTCGGCGAGATCACCCGCTTTGGCACCCCGCAACCCGCCGCCGCGCCGCGGGTGATGCACCGTGGCGGCGCGGCCGACGCCTCGTTCATCGGCATCGACGTCGTGCCCGAGCCCTGGATCGCCGACCGGGCGATGTTCGGCGGCCATCGCGCAACCGTCCGCTGCGTGAATCCCGGCGGGGTGGAGGCGTTTCTGCGGTCGTGGCGGGAAGAGGCCCGCGACCGGCTGCGTGGCGGCGGCGTGGCGGCGGTGCTCGGGCCCGGGAATGTCACGGGGCTCGCCGCCGCCGACTGCATCTCGCAGGTGTTCGAGCACGGCCGGTCGGTGCTGCTCAAGCTGCATCCGCTGCACACGCCGCTCGAGCCTGTGCTTCGGGCTGCGCTTGAGCCGCTCATCGCTGCCGGCATGCTCGCGATCGTCGTCGGCGGGCCCGACATCGCGGCGGAGGCGATCGCGTCACCACTGGTCACACACGTGCATCTCACCGGTGGGCAGGGGGCCTTCGACGCGGTGGTCTGGGGGGGCAGCGGTCCGCGACCTCTCCATGCCGTGCCCGTGCTCACCAAGCCGATCACCTGCGAGCTCGGCGGTGTCGCGCCCTGGATCGTCGTGCCGGGCCGCTATACGCCGGCACAGCTCCGTTATCAGGCCGACGTCGTCGCCGCCTCGATCGTCAACAACACGTCGTTCAACTGCATCGCCACCAAGTGCGTTGTCACCTGCCGCACGTGGGGCCAGCGGGACGAGTTTCTGAGCCTGGTCGCCCGGCGGCTGGAGGCTCAGCCGGCGCGCCCGGCCTGGTATCCGGCCGCGGTGGCGGCCTGGGAGAACGTTACGGGCGGGAAGGCCCCGGCCGACGGCACGCTGCCGTGGACGTTTCGCACAGGCGTCGATCCGGCCCGCGAGCCGCACTGGATCGAACGCGAGTGGTTCGTGCCCGTGGCCGTCGAGGTGCCGCTCGACGCCGCCGACATGGAAGCCTTCTGTACGCGTTCGACAGCCTTCACAAGACGGCTTCCGGGTTCGCTGGCGGCGAGCGTGACGGCGCCAGAGGCTCTGCCCACCCGCGACCAGCAGCGGGTGGACCTGCTCGTCGAGCATCTGGAATACGGAACGGTGGCGGTCAACACGTGGTCAGCGCTTGCTTATACCTTCGCCAGTGTGCCCTGGGGCGGCTTTCCCGGCGCTACGATCGCGGACCCGCGAAGCGGCATCGGCTGGGTGCACGATCCGCTCCTTCTGCCGTTGGTGCACAACAGCATCGTGCGGGCGCCGCTGCTCGTGCGGCCCACACCGCCCTGGTTTCCATGGCACCCGCACGCCGCCCGGCTCGCGGAGGGCGTGGTCGACATCTACGCAGCGCTCGCCCGCGGCGGCAGCGGCCTCTGGCCGCTGATCAAGATGCTGCCCGCGGTGCTCGCCGGCTGATCGGCCGCCAGAGAGCCCAACCGCGTGAGCGGTACGGAAGCGCCCCCGGTTGTGGCGGGCGGATTCCTCGCGTTTGCGATTGGGGCTTCCTGGCGGGAGGCGACGCGGCGGTAGTGTCCTCAAAAAGCCCAGAGCGCGAGCGATGGGGAGACGCGTTGCTCGTCGTTACCGCCGACGCTTCCGTGGAGTCGGTCCGGTCGGTGCGGGTTTTTCCGGCGGCGCGTCGCTGAACTTCTCGGGCTGGCCGGTCAGCTCGTAGAGGAAGCGGCTCGGACGGCAGGGCTTGCTCTTGCCCCACTTCGTTCGCGTCAGACAGAGCGAGAGCATCAGTCGTCGCTTGGCGCGGGTCACGCCCACATAGCACAGCCGCCGCTCCTCATCGACCGCCTGCAGACTGTCTCCGAGGGAACGGTGGTGCGGCAGGATGCCCTCCTCCAACCCCACCATCCAGACGCAGTCGAACTCCAGGCCCTTGGCCGCGTGGAGCGTCATCAGCCGCAGCACGCCGGCCTTCGGCTTGTCGTCCTTGAAGCGGTCTTCCTGGTCCTCGACCTGGAGCACGAAGTCGTCGAGGAATCCCCGCACGACGTCGCCGAGGTCCCGCTTGGCCTCGCGGGACCGCTCGTGCTCGTCGAGCGCGGCGGCCACCTCTTCGACACAGGCCCAGCGGGTCTCGGCCTCGGCGGGATCTTCCTCGTATTCCTTGTTGAGAAACGCCCGGTAGCCCGCGGCGTCGAGCAGCGAACGGAGCACGGCAGCGGCCCGCGACTCACCCGGCATTGGCGCCGGAGAGGCGTTTCGCAGGGCCACGAGCCGTCCGATCGCGTCGACGCCGCCACGGGCGGCGGGGGAGAGCTGCGCGGCGTCGCGGCGGGCGAGCAACTCCCGCCACAGGCTGTGGCCAGCGGTGGCCGCGGCCGCCCGGGCCGCCTGTACCGCCGAGCTTGCCAGGCCGCGGGGCGGCACGTTGGCGATCCGTGAGAGCGCCAGGTCGTCGTCTGGATCGACGAGCACCCTCAGAAACGACATCACGTCCTTCACCTCGCGGCGGTCGAAGAACGAACGACTGCCGACAAGCTCGTAGGGAATCTGCCGCCGCCGGAGCTCCTGCTCAAATGTCCGCGTCTGCTCGCCCGTGCGGACGAGGATCACGGCCTCGGCCGGATCGACCTGCCTTTCCCGCAGCAGGCTCTCGACGTCGCTGACCACGCGGCGCGACTCATCGACCTCGTCCTGCGCCTGGAGGATCGCCGGCGGCACGCCTGGAGCGCCGGTGGCGATCAGCTTCTTGCCATGGCGTCGGGAGTTGCGCTCGATCAGGAGGTTGGCCGCGCGGATGATCTCGGGGGTGGAGCGGTAGTTCTCCTCGAGCCGTACGACCTTCGCGCCTGGCCACCGTGTGGCGAAGTCGAGGATGTGAGAGATCTCGGCGCCCCGCCAGCCGTAGATCGACTGGTCGTCGTCACCCACCACGCACAGGCTTTTGTGATCGCGGGCGAGGGCGGAGAGGATCCGCTCCTGGATGCCGCTGGTGTCTTGATACTCGTCGATGAGCAGATGATCGAAGCGGCCGGCCTCGGCCTTGCGCACGTCCTCATGGTTGGTGAAGAGTTCATCGACGAGCAGCAGGAGGTCGTCGAAGTCGACGGCCCCGGCCGTCTTGAGCGCATTTTGATAGCGGCGATACCCGGCGGCGGCGAGCGTCCAGGTGTCGTCGGCGTCGGCCGGGACCGCGTCCATGGCGACGTCGGCGCGAACCGCCCGGCTCTTCCAGCGGCTCACGCGGTCGAGGAGATCGCCCGGCCGCAGCATCGTGTCGGGCACCTTCAGTTCCTTGAGTACCGCGCGGGCGGCCTGCTCCTGCTCCCCGCGGTCGACGATCGCGAAGCGGTCGGGGTAGCCCAGCCGCCCGGCATGCCGTCGCAGGATGCGGACGCAGAGGGAGTGGATCGTGGAGATCTCGGGCTTCTCGGCGGAGCCCTTCTTCAGCCCCTTGACCGCGCGGGTGACCATCTCGCGGGCGGCCTTGTTGGTGAACGTGACGGCGAGGATCCGCGACGGCTTCGCGCCCCGCCAGACGAGGTGCGCGATCCGGGCGATTACCACCCGCGTCTTGCCCGTGCCGGCGCCCGCGAGCACGAGCAGCGGCCCCGGTGCCGCGTGCACTGCCTCCATCTGCGCGGGGTTCAAGCCGGCGGGTCGGGTGGGCGGCGCGGAAGGCGTGGCGGGCATGACGGTCATGGCCCGGAATCTACCAGATGCTTTCGCCGGCGCGGCCGAGCGGCGGCGTCATGATCGTCTTGACGCTTGCGGGCCAGCCGACTCTATTTTCGACGCGGTGACGCCAGTGAGAGAGGGCGGAGCCGTCCCCAGGAGAATCCCGCCGATGCAGCCCGCCGACACAACCGAGATCGAGGGCAACGACCTCGCCAACGCGACGATATCGCTCGTCGAACGGATTCGACCGCATCTCCGCACGATCGCGGCTGCGATCGGCCTCGTGTTTGTCGGTCTCGCGGCCTGGACGGTCATCTCGTCGCAACAGGCTGCCGAGAAGTCGCAGTCGTGGGATGCGTGCCTCACGGCGCTGTCGACCCGCGATGCCGGCAGGCTCGGCGAGGTGGCCACCCGCTACCCGGGCTCCGCTGCCGCGGTCTGGTCGCAGATCCTCCTCGCTGACAACGCGCTCGTCGAGGGCGGCCGTTTGCTGGTCACCGACAAGATCCGCGGACGGGAGCGGCTCCAGGTGGCGGCCGATCTCTACGCCGGCGTGATGTCGCAGCGGCCGGTCAACATGGCCGCGGAACGAGCCGTCTTCGGGCTGGCGAAGGCCCGCGAATCGCTCGGTGAACTCGCCGCCGCGAAGCAGGGCTACGAGGCCCTGATCGCGGAGCATCCGCAAAGCCCGCTCGTGACGCTTGCCGACTCGCGGGTTGTGGCACTCGGACGGCCCTCGACGGCGGAGTGGTACGATTGGTTTGACAAGCACGATGCCAAACCAGCCGCCACCGCCGATCCCGCCTCCGCTGCCGAACCCTCCGCTGCAGCCCCTGCCGCAGGAGATGCTGCCGCAGGAGCCGATCCGGCCCAGCCTTCTGCCGTTGGTAAGTGACGACGCGGAGCAGGGGGTGCCCGAGCCCCAGCCCGAGCCCCAGCCTGAGCCCGGCGACGAGGTGACGCTCGTCGTCGAACCCACCGATGTCGGCGGCCGGCTCGACGTGTTTCTTGTGCGTGCGTTTCCGAATCGCAGCCGCTCGTTCCTGGCGCGGGCGATCGACAAAGGGGCCGTCCGCGTCGATGGCCTGACCGCGCGGGCCTCCCTCAAGCTCCGTGCCGGTTCGCTTGTGAGGTTCACGGTGCCAGAGCCTCCCCGCGACGGCCCTGCCGCCGAGGAGATTCCGCTCGACTTTCTCTACATCGACGAGTGGATGGCGGTGGTGAACAAGCCGGCCGGCATGGTGGTGCATCCGGCGAAGGGCAACTGGAAGGGCACCCTGGCCAGCGCGCTCAAGTGGCATCTCGAGCAGGGTGATGCCGGCGCCGGGCTCTCCACGGCCGGCGGTTCCACTCGGCCAGGAATCGTCCATCGTCTCGACCGCGATACCAGCGGCGTGATCGTGGTGGCCCGCACCGAGGAGGCCCATCACGCGCTCGCGAGCCAGTTTGAGCAGCGGACCACGGTGAAGACCTACCTCGCCATCACGCAGACGGTGCCGCAGTTCGACCGCGACGAAATCAACCTGCCGATCGGCATCCATCCCTACCAGCGGGAGAAGATGGCCGTCCGCCGCGACCATCCCACGAGCCGGGAGGCGGTGACGCGGTTCGAGGTGCTGGAGCGGTTTCGCGGCGCCGCCCTGATCCGCGTGACACCCAAGACCGGCCGCACCCATCAGATCCGCGTGCATCTGGCGGCCATCGGCTGCCCTGTGCTGTGTGATGGGCTCTACAGCGGCCGCACCGTGATCGAGCCCGCGTTTCTACGGCTGCCCGCCGGCCCGCCGCTCCTCAAGCGGCAGGCGCTGCATGCGGCGAGCATCGTGATCGATCACCCTGTCTCGAAGGAGCGGCTCACGTTTTCCGCGCCGCTGCCGGCCGACATGGAGCGGATCCTGGCGGTGTTTCGCGGGATCGGCCCCTGAACGCATTCGACTTTGGTGGATCACCGGCTCGGGGGCGGCAAAAGTCGCCGCTGCGCGGTCCCGCGGATTGTCGCCGGGGCGAGGATACGCCCGAGGCTCCTCGAGCGTTCGCCGACCCCCGTGTCTCCCGTCAGGAAGCCCCAAGCGCAAGCGCGGGGAATGCGGGTCGCATCGAAACAATACCGGATTGGTTCGCCGGCGGTGACATGCTCGGCGCCGGGGGATTTTGCTACAGGATGCCCGCTTGGCCGACTGGGCATTGTTCATGAGTCGCAAAGATACCCCGGCTTCTGCGCGTGCCTCTGCCCGGCTCCTCACGATCAGGAAGTTTCAGCATCTGGAGGATGCTGCCCGGCAGCCAAGGGACACCTCTGGCTGTCGCTTCGGCTGCCTCACGCCTGCAACGGCCACGATGGCGTTGCAGGCGTGAAACAAGACCGGCCCCTCACGATCGGGAGATGTGTTGAACATCCGTGCGGCGTGCCTCCCGTCAGGAAGCCCCAAGCGCAAGCGCGGGGAATACGCCCGCCACTTCGTCTCGCTCCACACCGCTGCGAGAGCGCATCTGACTTACGTGGATCGCCGGCTCAGGGGCGGCAAAAGTCGCCGCTGCGCGGTCCTGCGGATTGTCGCCGGGGCGAGGATACGCCCGAGGCTCCTCCAGCGTTTGCCGACCCCCTTGCCTCCCTCGTCCAAGGTGCCATCTCGCCGTTCTCCCAAAGGCAGATGCGCTCTAACCCCTTGCCTTCGTTTCCTCGATGTCACCGCGACGCTCTGCGTTGGGCGGTGGATCCTCTTCGAGCAGCAGGATCGCCCGCGGCAGCGTTGAATCAATGACGCGGGAGAGCGCGACGACGAAGCCCGCCGCGCCGTCCCGCCAGCCGCCGCGCACGAGATAATTTTTCAGGAAGGCGGTGAGGCCGCGGAACGGGAGCATGATCGCACGGGGCCGCTGCCCCTTGTGCCGCATGATGCCGGCCTTGAGCGGTGCGTATCGCAGCGACCGCATGATCACGTCGGTGCATGATGCGTAGCTGTAATGCAGGATCGCTCCGGGCAGAAGCACCGGTCGGCCGGCCGCCACCACCTCCTCATGGACCGGCAGCGGCTTGAAACCGGCGGTCCGGCGGTTGAAGAGCCGCAGTACCCGATCATTGCGCCACGGTCCGTGGCGGATCTCGCGGCGACCGATGAACGTTCGCCGCTGGATGCTCCAGCAGGTGGACGGGTCGGAGAAGTTGAGACCAAGAATGGCCGTCCGAGCCTCGTCGTCGAGCACCTCGTCGGCGTCGAGCGACAAAATCCAGTCGTGGGTGGCGAGTTCCACCGCCCGGCACTTCTGCGGGCCGTATCCGAGGAAAGCCTGGTGCTCGACCCGGGCTCCGGCCGTCGCGGCGATCCCGGTCGTGCCGTCGGTCGAGCCCGAGTCGAGCACCAGTCGCTCCGCGCACATGTCAGCCGATGCGAGGACGGACGCGAGATGCTGGGCGGCGTCCCGGGTGATCACCACTGCGGAGATCGGCAGGCCACCGGTGGCGACCTGGGGGCGGGTCATGGCGAATCCGTCGGCGGCATCGTGGGCAAACCGTTGACCGGATCGGCGGAAGCCGCGGCGGCGTTGGTCTGCAGTGGAAACTCCAGCACGAACCTGCTCCCCTCGCCCAGACGGGTCGAGGCATGGATGTCGCCGCCATGCTCGCGGACAATCTTGCGGCTCACCGTCAGCCCGAGGCCGGTGCCCCGTGAACCCTTCGTGGAGACAAACAGGTTGAAGATGTCGGCGAGCATCTCGGGCGTCATCCCAGCGCCGTTGTCGGCCACGGTGATCCGGGCGACTCCCGCCTCCTTGTCGATGGTGGCCGTGATCGTCACGGTCGCGTGCGGCCGACCCTCGACGGCATCGAGGGCGTTGGTGACCACGTTGAGCACGGCCCGTGACATCCCCACTGGGTCGAAGAGGAGCAGCGGTAGGTCAGCCGGCGGCTGCCAGCGGATCGTGGCCTGGGCTTCCTCGGCCCGCTGCCGGACCGTCTCTACGATGTCGTCGATCAGGGCCGTCAGGTCGCTGGGGGCCGGGTCGGGCTCGCGATCCTTGCTGAAGGAGAGCATGTCCATCACCAGCGACGAGATTTTGTCTTGGTTGCGCCGCACGATGTCCCAGCCCTTGTTGAGCGTGCCGACGTCGTCGTTCTCGAGGCCCATCTCCACAAGGTAACTCCCGCCGCGGATGCCCTGAAGGATGTTCTTAATGTGGTGCGAGAGTGTGGCGATCGTCTGGCCGACGCCCGCCAGCCGCTCCGACTGCACCATTGCGGAGTAGTAGGTCGTGTCTTCCACGGCGAGCGCGGCCTGATGGCCGATCGCGATCATCAGTTTCAGGTGGTCATCGCTGAATCGCCGCTGCCCCTGGTCGGCGGGCTGGATCAGCGGCACCGTGGTGTCGACGTAGATGACGCCCACTGTGCCATAACGGCCCTGCATCGGCACGCAGATCGCCTCGCGGACGCCCGTCCGCACCACACTTTTGCCGCCACTGAATCGGTCGTCGTCCTGGGCGTCGCTCGTGAGCACGCCCTCCCGCCGGTCGAGCACGTAGTCGAGGATTGTGCGACTGATGGCCATCGAGCCCGTCTCGCCCGCCTGACGGTCGCGGCGGGCCTTGGTGCGGAGGTCGCCACTCTCCGGATCGATCAGCATGATGCAGCCGCGGTCAGCCTCTACCCACTCGAAGACGAGTTGGAGGATCCGGCCGAGGAGTTCGTCGATGTCGAGCGTGTGGCTCACCGCCAGCGAGGTGCGGTACATCACCTGCAGATTGCTGCGGGCCCGGGCGAGCCAGCGGTTCTGTGGGTCTTCCGGCGCCGCGAGCAGGATCGAGTCGTCCTCCCGCATGCTCCGGACGATCCGTGAACTGTCGGCGGAACTGGCGGCAGGCACGATGTCGACGGTCGCGAAGGCGGCCGGATCCTCGCCGTCTTTCGCATACACAAGCACCGTCCGGCCGATGCGGATCCGGTCGCCGCTGGAAAGTTCGGCCCGCTCCACGCGGGCTTCGTTGAGATAGGTGCCGTTGGAACTCTTCAGGTCTCCGACGATGAACGCCTCGCCGACGTGGCGGATCTCGGCGTGGCGGCGGGAGACCTCGTTGTCCTCGAGTTGCACGAGGTTGCCGGCCTCGCGGCCGATACTCACGGCCCCGGACTGGGCTGCCAGGTCGAAGCGGGCGCCGCGGTTGCGCCCCTGGATGACGAAAAGCGACGGCACGGGGTTCTGGCTCGGAAGCGACAAGGGGCTTATGCCCAGCATTCTCTCACAGGCGGCCCGCGCCGGGAAGCGACCACTCGGCGGCCCGCGCCGGTAGCATAAACTGAGATCTCGGCCGCGAACGGCCGCAGGTCAGCCATGGAGCGACGAGAATGACCGCAGCTGCTCGTGACGGGAAGATTGCCGGGGGCGCCGGCCTCAGGATCACGCAACTGATCGCGGCGCTGACGATCGTCGTCGCCGGTAGCGACCAGGGCACGGGGGCGGAGGCGCCCGCAACGAATGTCACTCGGCCGCCGGCCGACGCCAGTGTGCGCCAGCGCCTGCAGCGGTCGGTCGAGTGGCTTGCTTCGCCTGAGCGCGAAGGGCGGGGGCCAGGCACCGCAGGAATCGACTCGGCCGCCGGCTGGGTGGCCGAACGGTTCGGCGAGATTGCCGGCCTGCAGTCGCGGGTGGTGGGCGAAGGGCCGTTTCAGCCGTTTGAGATGACGCTCGAGGCGACCCTCGGGCCAGCCGATCGCAACACGGTCGAGTTGGTGGGCCCCGCCGGACCAGACGGAAAACCGCGGGTCGTGCCGCTGAAACTCGGTGTCGATTTCACGCCGCTCGCCGCCGGAGGCAGCGGGGCGTTTGACCTGCCGCTCGTGTTTGGCGGTTACGGGATCACGGCGCCGGCAGAAAAGTTTGACGATTACGCGCCGCTGGGCGACGCGGCGAAGTCGGCGGCGACGATCCTGTTACGCCAGGAGCCACAGAAGGACGACCCGCACAGCGTGTTCGACGGCAATCAGGCCTCGCAGCACGCCGCGCTCACCCGCAAGGTCGCTAATGCCTCGGAGCACGAGGCGCGGGCGGTTGTGTTTTGCAACGACGCAGATGCCGACGGCGATGACCTGATGGCGTTCACCCGCGCGGGCGAGGGCTCGACCGCGCGGACAATGCCCGTCTTGCACCTGCGGCGTTCGGCGGTTGACGAGGCCGTCCGCCAGGCGCTCGGCAGGCCGCTCGTCGAAATTCAGAAGGGAATCGACGAAAAACTGGAGCCGGCCAGCGCGCCGCTCCCAGGCTGGCGGATCCGTGGGAACGTGGCGATCGACCGAATCGAGACGAAGGCGAAAAACGTACTCGCGTTCCTCCCGGGCAAGGGCCGGCCCGCAGCCGGCGGTGAACCGGCCGTCGCCCCGGGGGAGACGGTCGTGCTCGGCGCCCACTACGACCACCTCGGCTACGGCGGCGGAGGCTCTTTGGCGCCAGGGGAAAAAGCGATTCACCACGGCGCCGACGACAACGCCAGCGGCACGGCCGTGCTGGTGGAGGTCGCCCGACGGCTTGCGGCGGAGGGCCCCCTGGCCAGGAGCGTGCTGTTCATCGCCTTCTCGGGCGAGGAGCGGGGGCTGCTCGGCAGCGGTCACTACGCCGCCAATGCTACGGTTCCGCTGGCCGATACGGTCGCGATGGTGAACCTCGACATGGTTGGTCGCCTTGACGGCGACAAGGTCATCGTCCATGGCACCGGCACCGGCACCGGCCTGGAGCAGCTCGTCGATCGGCTGGTCGCGGCCCACGGTCTCGAGGTCGCCAAGGAGCCCGGTGGCTTCGGTCCGAGCGACCATGCCAGCTTCTACGCGAAGAAGGTGCCGGTGCTCCACGTGTTTACGGGGTCGCACACCGACTACCACCGGCCCACCGACACGGCCGACAAGATCAACTTCGACGGTATGGATCGGCTGACGCAACTCGTCATCGATCTCGTCCGGGATCTGGCGAACCGGCCCGATCGTCCCGCCTACATCGAGGTCGCCGCTCCCGCCTTCGCCCGCGGTGGCGACCGCCCTTACTTCGGCAGCATTCCCGACTTCGGCAGGCCCGGAAAGGGCTACGCGATCTCGGGGGTCTCCAAGGATTCACCGGCGGCGAAGGGAGGCTTGCAGGGAGGCGATCGGATCGTCCGTGTCGGCGATAGCGCCATTGTGAACCTCGAGGATTTCGACAGCGCCCTCCGGAAGCACAAGGGGGGCGACACGATCCCCGTGGTCGTCGATCGCGCCGGCACCGAGGTCACGCTCGACGTTACGCTCGGACCGCCCAAGTAGTGAGATTTCAAGGGCAAAGTTGCCCTTGAGTCGCGAGCCGCGGGTCGCCATCATCCCCCCGCGTCGGCATTCCCGGCGGCCACGGATGGCCGCGTGGCGGGGCCGCCCGCACGATCGCCCCACGTTCCGCAAGCAAGGAGAGCATTCCGTGAACAGGCAACTGGCTACGCTCGCATTCGCGGTCGCCATGGCATTCTGCCAGGCCGCCGTCCACGCCCAGGTTTCGGGGCAGGCCGTCCCCGCTGCGGCTCCCGCCGTACGGCCGGCGACGCCCGCAAACCACGTGGCCGTGATCGACGTTGGTTACGTCTTCAAGAACCACACGCGATTCAAGACCGCGATGGACAAGATGAAAGACGAGGTGTTGGCCGCCGAGAACTCCCTCAAGGGCGAGCGTGACCGCATCAACGGGCTCATGGAGCAGCTCAAGGGATTCAACGTGGGTACGCCGGAATATAAGAAGCTCGAAGCCGAGGTCGCAAAGGCTCAGGGTGATTTCAGTGTCAACGCCCAGCTTCAGAAGAAGGATTTCATGGATCGCGAGGCGAAGGTCTACCTGCAGGTCTACACGGAGATTGAGCGGGCCGTGAGTCAGTTCGCCCGCGACAATAGCATCGCCGTGGTGCATCGGTTCGATGGTGAGACAGTCGACTCGGGCGATCGCAATCGGATTCTCGGCAGCATCACCAAGCCGATCGTCTACTACGATCCGCAGATCGACATCACGCCCGACGTGCTCCGGATGCTCAACGGTGCCGCCGTTGCCGGCGCACCGGCGTCGCAGCCCAGGCCGATCCGCTGATCGATCCATCGTCGACCTCTCGGGTTTGGGACGGCCGGAGTGGGCGGCCGTTCCCAACCCCTGTCTCCCGGTAAGGCTCTATGCGCACCCAGCAGACGATCCGCCGCCCAGTATCCGTCGCCGGCACCGGCTACTGGAGCGGTCATGCAGTGCGGGTCGAGTTTCTACCCGCACCGGCGGGTACCGGAGTGGTCTTCCTGCGCACCGACGGCGACGTGCCGGTGCGGATTCCGGCGTCCGTCGAGCATCGCGTCGATGCCATCGCCCGTACCACGCTGGCATCGGCCGGAGTGCAGGTGCAGATGGTGGAGCATGCGCTCAGCGCGCTGGCCGGACTGGGTGTTGATTGCTGTGTCGTGCGGGTCGATGCCGAGGAGATGCCGGGCCTCGACGGCTCGTCGCAGGCATTCGTCGCAGTTCTCACCGAGGCTGGGCTCGAGCCGCTCGGAGCCCCGCTCGAGCCGTTGGTCGTCGCCGCGGCCTGTCGAGTTGGCGACGACACATCGTGGGTCGAAGCCATGCCTCCCCGCTTCGCCGGTCTGTCGGTCGAGTACGATCTCGATTACGGTGACGGCCCCATCGGCCGGCAGTCGTTTGCTCTGCGGATCACTCCGGAGAACTACCGCGACGAGCTTGCAGCGGCGCGGACGTTCATCTCGCTCGAGGAGGCTGCGCGGCTGCGGGGGGCCGGTCTTGCCCTGAGCGTGGCGCCCCGCGACCTGCTCGTGTTCGACGCGCATGGTCCGGTCGACAACGAGCTGCGGTGGCCCGACGAGTGCGTGCGGCACAAGGTGCTCGATCTGGTCGGAGATTTGGCGCTCGTCGGCCGGCCGGTGCATGCCCACCTGCGGGCGAGCCGCAGTGGTCATCGTCTCAATGGAGCCCTGGCGTCGCTGCTGGTGGCAGGGCAGAGGAGGCGGGCCTCGGCCTGATGCGGATGCATGATCACGATCCCTGGGCCGACGCGGAGCCGGTGGCCGGTGCAGTGGGCCGTCCCGCCGACATCCATCCCACCGCGGTGGTCGAGGAGGGGGCGACGATTGCCGCCGACGTGCGAGTCGGGCCGTATTGCGTCATCTCCGGGCAGGCCGTGATCGGTCGCGGCACGGTGCTTGCGAATCACGTCACGGTCTCGGGCAGCGTGCGAATCGGCGAGCGGAACCGCATCTTCGCCAACTGCGTGATTGGCGGCGAGCCGCAGGATGTGAGTTACCGCGGCACCGACACGCGCGTGGAGATTGGTGACGACAACGTGATTCGCGAGGGCGTGACGATCAATCGGGCGAGCGAGAAGGAAGACGGGCTGACCACGATCGGCAGTTCCAACTTCCTGATGGCAGCCTGCCACGTCGCCCACGACTGTCGAATCGGCGACCACGTGATCCTCGCCAATGGCACGCTCCTCGGCGGCCATGTCCGCGTGCACTCGCGGGCATCGCTCTCCGGTATCGTCGCGGTGCATCACTGGGCGACCATTGGCGGCTGGTCGTTCACCGCGGGGTTGTCCCGCGTGCTGCACGATGTGCCGCCGTTCATGCTTTGTGAAGGCCTGCCGGCGCGGCCGCGGTGTATCAACGTCGTAGCGCTCAAGCGCGGCGGATTCGCGCAGTCCGCCATCGAGGCAATCTCCGAGGCCTACCGGCTGCTGTATCGCGCGAAGGTCAGCGTCGAGCCGGCGCGGGAGATTCTGCGGTCGCAGGGGATGCTGCAGCCGCATGTGGTTGAACTTCTCGATTTCCTCGATCAGCAGCAGCAGGGTCGTCATGGACGGGCTCGCGAGCGAAGGAGGGCGGCATGAGACGAACAAAAGTGGCGGTGATTGGCTGTGGGCATCTGGGCGTGATCCATGCGCGGCTGCTGGCGGCCCGCGAGGACGTGGAACTGGTCGCCGTGGTCGATCCGCTCGCCGAGTCGCGCGACCGCGTCGCCGCCGCGCACGGCTGCCGGGCCGTCGCCGAGCCGCTCGATCTGGTCGGCCAGGTCGAGGTCGCCGTGGTCGCCGCTCCCACGGGCCTGCACGCCCGCGTGTCGGTGCCGCTGCTCGAGGCGGGAATCGATCTGCTCGTCGAGAAGCCGATCGCTGCCACCGTCGAAGACGCACGGGCGATCGTGATTGCCGCCCGGCGCTGTGGCCGGACCGTCGCCGTGGGGCATGTCGAGCGGTTCAATCCCGCCTGGCAGGCCGCCGTGGCCCGGATCGGCACGCCCACGGTCGTGGAGGCGGTGCGAACAGCCCCCTTCACCTTCCGCTCCCTCGACGTCGGTGTGATCCACGACCTGATGATTCACGACATCGACCTCGTCCTGTCGCTCGAACCCGGTCGGCTCGAGCGGGTCGAGGCACAGGGGATCGTGGCGACCGGAGGATTCGAGGACGCGGCGCGGGCCCGGCTCGTGTTTTCGTCGGGACTGGTCGCCGATCTCTCCGCCTCCCGGATCAGCCCGACGGCGCAGCGGACACTCTCACTCTGGTCAGCCGAGGCTATTGTCACGGTCGACCTGACCGCGAAGACCGTGCAGTCGCTGACGCCGTCGATCGCCGTCCGATCCGGCGAATTCGTCGCCGCGAACGTGCCCGCCGACCAGCGCGGCGGCATGAAGGAGCGGTTCTTCTCCGACGTGCTCCCGCTCGCGACGGTCACGGTGGCCGACGCCAACGCGATCGCTGCCGAGCACGACGACTTTCTGGCGGCGATTCGCGAGCGGCGGCAGCCACTGGTCACCGCCGCCGCCGGCGCAACGGCGGTCGAGATCGCGGCCCGCGTGATCGACACGCTGGAGTGCACCGCCTTCGGCCGCGGCCGTTCGCTGGCGGGCCCCCGGACTCCCACCGTTCCCATGTTTCCCCGACGCAAGACCGGCTGACCGGCACATCCGCGCCCGGTGTCACGATCCGCAGGGTCGAGGCTCGACACGGCGCGGCTGGCTGCCGATACCACCTTACTGGAGCGGCGAGATGGCACCTAGGAGACGGGAGGCGAGGGGGTCGGCGAACGCTCGAGGAGCCTTGGGCGTATCCTCGCCCCGGCGACGAGACTTTTGCCGCTCCCGAGCCGGCGTTCCACCGAAGTCGAATGCGCTTTAGGCGGCTGGAGCCGCCGCTTGCGTGGGCTGTTTTCCGAGACGTATCCATGCTCTCCATCCGCCTGATTTCGCTTACCGCCCTCCTTGCCCTCGTGCTCTCTGCCGCCGCCTGGGCGGAGCAGCCGGTGCTGTTCGACGGCTTCGGCCTCGACAACTTCGAGGGGAGCGGATCGATCGCGGCCGAACTCCGGCGGCTCGAAGCGGAAGCCGAGCGTGAACAGCTGGTCGGAATGCCCAAAGTCGCTGTGGCGATGCCGGGGCCCGTCGGACGGAATGCCCCGCCCGTGCCGCTGTCGGCCGAACTCCGTAGCCACGTCGCCCGCTTCGACGTGGCTGCCGGCCTGGTGGCTGACTCGGAGATGGTGGCGGATGGGCCGGCCCGCTGGACGGGCCGAATCGGCCTCGCGAGCGAGCACGCCGCCGGCGGCGAGTCGGTGGAGCTCCGCACCATCATCGGCAACAACGCGGAGTGGGGCCTCGTCGGCGTGGAGCTTGGCCCTCGGGTGGAACGCCGGCTCCGGAAGGGGGCGACGTTCTTCATCGATGGTAAGGCGGAGGCGCGGGCGATGCGGTCGGCGGAGACCGGCTGGTGGTCGCTGCCGGGAACGTCGACGGACGGCAGTTCGATGGTGGGCGTGATGGCCCGCACCGGACTGGTTCACTGATGCCCGCGGGTCAGGCCAGATCGCGGTCCTGAAAGAGAACGAGCGCCACGAGGATGGCGACCGTCGAGTAGAGCGCCGCGTAGATCGCGGCCCAGCCGAGGTAGACCCAGGGTACGGGTGTGCCACCGACCACCGCCGCCTCGATCGTGAAATGATCGAGCACGGGCAGCAGCGTGGCCAGGAGTTTGCCCACGAACCTCACGATCGCGAACTTGCCGACGCTCGACTGCACGATCAGCGGCACGAGATGTCCGAGGGCATAGACGGTGAAGCAGATCACGAGATTTGGCACCATGCCGAGCCGTGTCGAGACCGCGAGGCTGATGGCGGCCATCAGGATCGTCTCGAGCAGCGAGAGAACCAGCCCCGGCACGACGGTGATCATCTCGTCGGCGCATTCCCGCCACAGCGGGTCGGTCTTGGCCGCCTCGCGGGCGTCGTAGACGACCTTGAGGCTCGTCGTCGCGAGCAGGACTCCCCCGAGGATGACGAAGACGAGCGTGGCCACGAGCGCGAGGCCCGCAAACTTGCCGAGCACGAACTGCCAGCGGCTGAGGGGCTTGGAGAGGACCGTCAGGGCGGTGCGGCCCTCAATCTCATCGGCCACCGTCACGCTGGCCGTCCAGACGACGACCAAGAGTGCGAGCACCTTGATGAGCGTCAGGCCGCTGTCCTTGAGCATCTTCACGTCCTCGCCGAACGTGTTGTAGGGAATCACGATGAAGGTAAAGAGCAGGGCGATGCCTGCGATGATCGCCACCGCGAACACCGGTTGGCCGATCGCGTCTTTTGTCGTGGCCGAGGCGATGGCTGAGATCCGCTGAGCACCGAGCCGGAAGAGGCTGTAGCAGGCGACGAGACTTGAGAGCACGGCGAACGTCCAAGGCAGCACGCCCGACTGTGGGTTCTCGGCCGTGAGTTGCCAGCCGATCGAGAGGCGGGCCGGCGTGGCCCCTTCGTTACGGGCCTCAAGTTTGGCACGCTGGCCAAGGAATGGATTAGTGGCGCCCTCGGTCCGCGTCCACGACCACGGCTTCCCCGGGGAGAGCGGGATCTCCGCGTCCTTGACGAGCGCGAAACCCTCGACGGGCTGCTGCGTGCGGATGATGAGCGGGACGTCGCTCTCCAGTTGCAATGCGGCAAGCTCCTGCGGCCGGACGTCGAGCGGGATCTCCTCGGCCGTGGTGCCCGGCTGCACCGTGATGCTCCGTTGGAAATTGTTCGCAGCCGTCATGCGGGCGAGCGACCGGTA
The DNA here is from genome assembly GCA_945869735.1 of Planctomicrobium piriforme. GTDB lineage: Bacteria > Planctomycetota > Planctomycetia > Pirellulales > UBA1268 > QWPN01. The sequence continues at coordinate 13,139 of CAMBPQ010000014.1, read as the reverse complement.
GATCTGGTCAAGCGGCACGAGCGGCGTGAACGCGAGGGCCACTGCAGAATAGGTGAGCAGCAGCCAGGCGAACGGCCCGAGAAACCCGTCGCCGAGGCTTGCCCGCGCCTCGGATGCGAGCCGCGGCGACACGCCCCGGAGCAGCTGGTAGGCGACGAGCGACGCCAGGAGCGTGGCCGCAGCACCGGCGCCGAGCAGCCAGATGGGTGGCAGGGCGATCATCCATCGATTGGCGTCGGCGAACAGCGGGATCATGGCGGCACCGGGGGGAAGGGAGCCGGGATTATGGCCTGTCGTGCGGCCGGGAGGAAGCGCGGGCCCGCAGAGTCAGCCGCCGCTGCCCGATCCAGCGATCACGCTCGCTGCCGGGCCGTCGAGGGGCCAGGTCGAGAGGACGCGACGGATGTCGTCGAGCGAGAGCGACTCGACGATTCGGAGATTATCGGCGACGGAGCGGTAACAGCCCAGATGCGACCACTCGAGGCCCACGTCAAAGAGCCGCCGCCGCGGCTTCTCGCCGGAGAGCACGACGCGGCTGGCGAGCTTGTTGCGCGCCCGCTCAAACTCGGCCTGCTCGATGCCGCCGCCCGCCGTGGCCCCGTAGATCTCGACGATCCGCGTCAGCAGTTCGTCGACGTCGGCCGCGTCGCAGGAGAGTTGCGTGACGAACAGGCCGGCGTCGAGATAGTCCTGGTGGATGCACGCCGCCTGTTCGGCCTCGCCGGTGTCGATCAGCGCCCAGTAGAGCCGGCTGCCCGATGCGTCGCCGAGCAGGATGGAGAGCAGCCGGGCCGCATGACGGTCGGAGTGGTGCTCGCCGGGGCCGGCGACCATGCGGACGGCGTAGTCGAGTGCGGCGGTCGGTCGCACGATCCGCTCGGTCGTGGAGACCGCCGGCTGCCGCGGCGGGTCGGGGACCAGTCGCGATGGTGCGGGGGCCGGGGCCCACTCGCCGCACAGCCGCCGGGCCGACTCCACCAGGGCCGCGAAGTCGACGGCGCCGCTCGCCGCCAGCACGATCGTGCCCGGCGCGTAGCGACGCCAGTGGTAGTCGCGCATCGCGGCCACCGTGAGCGATTGGATCGAGTCGACGGTGCCGAGCACGCTGCGGGCGAGGGGGTGGCTACCGTAAAAGGCGGCGCGGCACCGGTCGTCGGCGCCGAACGGCGGCTGGTCGTCGTACATCCGGATCTCCTCCAGGATGACGAGCTTCTCGGTATCGAAATCGGCGTCGCGGAGCGCCGGCCGCATCATCCGCGCGAGCAGGTCGAACGCCTCGTGCTGCTGGTCGGGGAGTACCGTCGCGTAATAAACGGTGTCTTCCTCGCTGGTGAACGCATTGATGCTCGCGCCCATCCGATCGAAGCGGGTGTTGATTTCGTCGCCCGAAAACTCGGGCGTGCCCTTGAAGATCATGTGTTCGAGGAAGTGGCTCGCACCCCAGAGTTCGTTCGACTCGTCCCGCGAGCCCGTCTTGACGAAGAAGCCGATGCTCGTCGATAAGGCCGACCCGGACGTCTCGGCGACCACGTCGAGCCCGTTCGGAAGCCGCTCATGCAGAAATGGCACGGGACACCTCCAGGGGCTCGCGGCCCAGCGACACGACCGAGAGGTCACGGGGGGGCTGTGCGGCCAGCCACGACTCGACCGCCGGCACGCTGAGCCGGTCGTACCGCTCGAGGTCTTCGGCGAGCGTGCGGATCGTGCCGAGGTGATACCACTGCCTGGCGATCGCACCGGCGCGGGCACCGCTCGATTCCTGTTGCAACACCAGTCCGCTCTTGGCCCGCGCCCTGACGCGATCGAGCTCCTCTGCGGTGATCGTGCCGGGCAGGCGTTCGATTTCGGCGAGCATCACGTCGAGCGTCTCCTGGGCCCGCTCGGCCGACGTGCCCGAATAGCAGAGGGCGTTGGCGAAATCGCGATGGGTCTGATATCCCGCCGAGACGCTGTAGCAGAGGCCGCGGCGCTCACGGACCTCCGTGAACAGCCGCGAACTCATGCCGCCGCCCAGGATCGAGAGCGCGGCCGTGGCCTCGTGGGAGGCGTCGTCGCAATACGGCGGCACCGACCAGCCTAGCGCGATGTGCGTCTGCTGGGAGTCGTGGTGGACATGCGCAACAAACGGCCCCCTCGGCCCCGCGGCAACTGGAGCGGCGGTGCCCGGCATCCAGTCGCCAAACAGCCCCTCGATGCGGCTCACGAAATCGTCCCAGTCGATTCGGCCCGCGATCGAGATGATCATGCCCCGCGGCTGAACGTGACGGGCGATGAACGTCCGCACATGGCCGACGTCGATCCCCTCCACGTCGACCGTGATGCCCTCCGTGGGCATGCCCCACGGCGCCGGGCAGTGGATTCGTCGTAGCATTGCGACCGTGCGGTGCGTCGGATCGTCCTCGATGCCTGCGAGGTTTTGCAGGATCATCTGCTGCGCACCGGAAAACTCTTCGTCGGGCAGCCGTGGCCGGCGGAGCACGTCGGTGTAGATCGGAAGGACCTCGGGCAAGTGCCGCGCGACCATGGCACCCGAGAAGCTCATGTGCGTTGTCGACACACCCTGCGACCAGAGCACGCCCGCCGACTCGAGATCCTCGACGACCCGCCGGCTGTCGCGGTCTCCCGCGCCACGGAGGCACATCTCGCCTGCCAGCGTGGCCAGGCCGCACTGCCCCAGCGGGTCGTGTACCGCACCGGCCGGGCAGTGGAAGGCGATGGCGACCGACTCGAGGTCGGGCAGGAGTTCACCGACGAGGGTGATGCCGTTGTCGAGCGTCGCCGAATGGAGCGTCTGCTTCAAACTGTTCGCCTTGGGGAAAACTGGCCGGTCTGCACCGACCGGCAGGCTAGGCGACCACGCCGGTGGCGGCTTCGTCCACCACTTTGTACACGGTTCGCGTCCGCCGGAAACCCAGCCGCTGGTAGAGCCGCACGGCCCGGGAATTATCGGCCGTGACCTCCAGCGACACGCGGTCGATGCGGTGCATCCGGAAGCCGGCCAGTGCCCGCTCGATGAGGCAGGTGCCTAACTTAAGGCCGCGGTGGCCGGGCACGATGCCGATATTTTGGATCATGCCGAGTCCGCCCCGCTCGGAGACGCCCTGGATCGTGCCGCACCACTGGAGCGACTCAGGCGTGGAACCGTGGGCGACGAGCCAGGTGGCATTCGGCAGGAAACCCGACTTGTTGCGGATCTCCCGCATCAGCCGCCGGCAACCCTCGAGGTTCCCCAGGCAGGGGAAGACCAGCGCGTCGATCTCGTCGCGGAACGACCGAAACTTCGTGCGGGCGTGGATGTCGAGCACGGCCTCGTTCCAGGGCACAAACCGATACCCCGGAGGCAGGGCCGCCGCCAGCCGGGGCGCTGAGCCGTCCACCTCCATGCGGAACCGCTTAAAATAGGTCGAATCCATGATCGATTGCTCGGCGGAGTCGGCAGGCCGAAGAGCTTCGTGCGAAGGCATTTTTTCCTGGCCACAGCCCGACAATAAGTGTGCCACGCAAAACGGTCAACGCGCCGGTGAACCAGATTTTTCGCGGAGGCCGGCAGGGCGGCGGCGTTGTGGCGGCCCAGCGCCGCCGGATATGATTGCGGGGCCTTCAAAATGTTGTGTGATTCCCTACAAATCGGCCGCCTGTTTCGGTTTGCGCGACGTGCCATCGCGTGCGTGGTGGCAGTCCTGCCAACCGCAGGCTGCGGTCTTTCCGGGGACGCACCGGCCCCCCGACGCTTCGACGAGGCCGCAGGCCCCCGGGTGTTGGCGACGACCACGGTTGTGGCCGATCTCGTGCGGCAGGTGGGCGGGGATCGGGTGACCGTGAGTTGCCTGATGGCGCCCGGCATCGACCCGCATTCCTACAAACCGACTCCACGGGATGCCGACCGGCTAGCCTCGGCCGATCTGGTGGTGGCGTCGGGGCTGCATCTCGAGGGCCGGCTCTCGGCGATCCTGGAACGGCTCGGGCGGAACAAGCCCGTTGTCGCGGTCGCCGACCATCTGCCCGCCGACAGGCTGATCGCGGTCGGCGGCGGTCTCCACGATCCTCACGTCTGGTTCGACCCGCAACTCTGGATGCTTTGCGCGCCGGTCGTCGCAGACGCCCTGGCGAAGGTCGATCCGACCGCGGCCGATGGCTATCGGTCGCGGGCCCGGGAGTATGCCGGGCGGCTCGCGGCGCTCGACGAGCGGCTCCGCGGCGAGATCGGCGCGATTCCCGCGGACCGCCGAGTGCTGGTCACGGCGCACGACGCCTTTCGCTATTTCGGCCGAGCGTATGCGATCGAGGTGGTGGGCGTGCAGGGCACGAGCACCGAGAGTGAGGCGGGGCTCGGCGACATCAACCGTCTCGTCGAGCTGGTGGTGACCCGCGGCATTCCGGCGGTCTTCGTGGAGACGAGCGTGTCGGATCGCAACGTGGCCGCGATCCAGGAAGGGGCTCGGGCGCGTGGCCATGAGGTCGCGCTCGGCGGGCGGCTGTATTCGGATTCGCTCGGCGGGCCGGGCAGCGACGCCGAGACGCTCGAAGACACGCTCGCCGCCAACGTTGCAGCGATCGTCGCCGGGTTGAAGGGAGTGGCGTCACGATGAGCCACGCCGGTGTCGATCGCGGGCAGGAGGGGTCTCGCGCAGGCGGCCCGCCACTCGTTGAGTTTCATGACGTGACGGTGGCCTACGGCCGCCGCCCGGTGATTTGGAACGTCGATCTCGAGATCGACGCGGCCTGCCTGTTCGGGATCATCGGTCCCAACGGCGCCGGCAAGAGCACGCTCCTCAAGGCGGCGCTGGGGCTGGTGCCGATGGTCGGCGGGTCGGTGCGGTTCTTCGGGAGGCCGCTGCGCGAGGTGCGTTCTCGGGTCGGCTACGTGCCGCAGCGAGAAACGGTCGACTGGGATTTTCCGGTCAACGTCATGGACGTCGTGCTGATGGGCACGTACGGGCGGCTCGGCTGGTTTCGCCGTCCTGGCATCCGCGAGCGGCAACTCGCCCGCGACAGCCTCGACCGCGTGGGGCTCGCCGATCTTGCGGGCCGCCAGATCGGCCGGCTCTCCGGAGGTCAGCAGCAGCGGGTGTTTCTCGCGCGGGCCCTTGCCCAGCAGGCCGACGTCTATCTGCTCGACGAGCCGATGGCGGGTGTCGACATGCGGTCGCAGGAGCAGATCTTCCGCGTGCTGGCGGAACTGAAGGCGGAGGGCCGGCTGGTGGTTGTCGTGCATCACGACCTGCGGACCGCTGCCGAATGGTTCGACCGGGTCGCGCTCGTCGACATGCGGCTCGTGGCGGCCGGGCCGACCGCGGTAGTGCTCACGCCTGAGAACCTGCAGCGGACCTACGCCGGTCACATTGATGTGCTCGAGGAACTCGGTCGCGCCGTGGCCACCCGGGGCCGTACGCCATGACATTCGCCGGCCTCCCCTACAACACGCTTGTCGTTGCCGTCGGCGTGGCAGCCGTCGGCTTCGCGGCGGGCGTGGTGGGCAGCCTGTGCGTGCTCCGCAAGCGGTCGCTGGTGGGAGATGCGGCCGCCCATGCGACGCTCGTGGGCGTGGCCGGGGCCTTCCTGGCCACGGGCCGGCGCGACCTGGCCACGCTGCTCGTGGGCGCCCTCGCCGCCGCGGTCGCGGGGCTCGCCGCACTGTTGCTCGTACGGCGGTTCACACGCACGCGTGACGACGCGGCGACGGCGATCGTGATCGGTGTGTCGTTTGGTCTCGGCATCGCCCTCGTCTCCGGCCTGCCGGCCTGGGGCTATGCCGACAGCGCGGGCCTCGAACAGTTTCTGCTCGGGCACACCGCCGCGCTGACGGCCGCCGACGCGGTGCTGCTCACGGGCGTGGCTTGTGTCGCCACTATCGTCGTCTCACTGCTCTTCAAGGAGGCCACGCTGGTCGCCTTCGACGCGGCCTTCGCGGCTGCGACCGGCTGGCCCGTGCTCGTGATTGACGCCGTGATCGTGGGCCTGGTCGCGGTGATGGTGGTGGCCGGTCTGCCGGCGGTCGGGGCAGTCTTGGTGACAGCGCTGGTGGTGATCCCGCCGGTCGCCGCGCGAGCCTGGACCGACCGCATGGGCACGATGCTCCTGCTCGCCGGAATGATGGGCCTCGTCGCGGCCGTCGTGGGCGTGGTGGTGAGCGCTGCCTGGCCCGGGCTGGCGACGGGGCCGCTCGTGGTGCTTGCGGCCGCAGCGATTTTCGGTATCTCGTTTGTCGCCGCGCCCGAGCGCGGCTGGATCGCGCGACGGCTCCGCAGCGTTACCAGAAACGCCTGACACCGGAGGGTCTTCGATGCTCTTCGGCAACGCGACGTTCTTCGGCGGTGATCCCGCCATCCACGGTTGGGCGATGGCGACTGCCGCGGTCGTGGCGGCCTCGTGCGCCCTGGTGGGCACGCTCCTCGTCGTGCGTCGGATGAGCCTGCTCGGCGACGCGATTGGCCATGCCGTGCTGCCGGGTATCGCGATCGCCGTGCTCTCCGGAGGCCGGCCGGGCGGACTGCTCGTGTTTGTGGGGGCCGTGGCGGCGGCACTCCTCACCGTCTGGCTCATTCAGGGCCTACAGGCGGCGGGCGGTCTGGCGGAGGATGCCGGCGCGGGCGTGGTATTCACCACGCTGTTTGCGATTGGCGTCGTGATCGTCTCGGCCGCACCCGCGGGCACCCACATCGATCCGGCTTGTATCCTGGCGGGCGATCTGACATTCATTCCCTTCGACACGGTCGCGGTCGTGGGCTTCGCCGTACCGCGGGCTTTCGTGGCGGGCACGCTCGCCTTTATCGTGCTCGTCGCTGCCGCCGTGGTGACCTGGAAACTCCAGGTCTTCACCGCGTTTGATTCGGCGGCGGCCCGGGCCGCGGGCGTGCCGGTGGCCACGGTCACCGCCGGGCTGCTGGCGGCGACCGCCGTGGCCACGGTGGCGAGTTTCGACGTGGTGGGGGCCGTGCTCGTCGTCGCCCTGCTCGTCGTGCCCGCGGCGGCGGCTGAGCTGCTTGCGCATCGGCTGCACGTGATGGCGCTGGTCGCGATCATCCTCGGTGTCGTTGGCGCCTGCGTCGGTTATCTCGCCGCCTGGCACTTCAACACCAACGCCGCCGGCATGATCGCCGTGGTGCTCGGACTCGAATACATCGCGGCCGCCATTCTCGCGCCAGACGATGGTGTTTTCGCGCGGGCCATCGGTCGAGTGCGGCTGGCGTGGCGGGTGGCCTGCGAAGACCGGCTCGCCGGCGTGTGGCGTGAGGAGGAGGCGGCGCGCGGCAGGCCGACCGGGGCCACGCCGACGCTGCTGGAGCGGTGCGCCGCGGAATGGCTGCGGATCGACGGCAGCTTCGTTCGCGATGGGGTCACGTGGCGGCTCTCCCCTCGGGGGCGACGCGAGGCGGAGACGGTCGTGCGGTCGCACCGCCTCTGGGAGGCGTGGCTGGGCCGGCATGCGGACTTGCCCCTCGACCACCTGCATCCGCCCGCCGAATGGGTAGAGCATCATCTCGGGGCCGCCATGCGCCGCCGGATTGAGGTGGAGACGGGCTGGCGGCAGAGCGACCCGCACGGTCGCGAGATTCCGCCGGAGTCATCGTCGCAGAGTTGATGGGCGGCTGCCGTCAGGAAGCCCCAAGCGCGAGCGCGGGGAATACGGTTGGCATTGAGATGGTGCCGTAGTGGTTCGCCGGTGGTGCTCCCCGTCAGGAAGCCCCAAGCGCGAGCGCGGGGAATGCGGTTGGCATCGAGACGGTGCCGTAGTGGTTCGCCGGTCGGAGACATGCTCGCCGCCGGGGGATTTTGCTACAGGATGCTCGCTTGGCCGACGGGGCGTTGCTCGTGAGTCGCAAAGATTCCCCGGCGTCTGCGCGTGCCTCCGGCCGGCTCCTCACGATCGGGAATCGGTTCAATCATCTGTGCGCCGCGCTCCCCGTCAGGAAGCCCCACGCGCGAGCGCGGGAAATACTCCCGCCTACGCTTGGGCGAGCTTGCGAAGTGTGGCGAGGTTGCCGCGGTCGACGGTCGGGGAGGGCTTGCCGTCAGGGCCCTCCTTCGGCGTCTCGAGAATCCACGGAATGCCGGCGAGCTTCGGATGATTGACGAGCAGCCGGAAGGCCTCGCGGCCGATCTTCCCTTTTCCGATTCCCTCGTGGCGATCGACGCGGGAGCCGAGTTCCCGCTTGGAGTCGTTGGCATGGATTGCCTTGAGCCGCTCGAGACCGATGTGGCGGTCGAACTGGCGCAGCGTGTCGTCGAGGGCGGTGGCCGGCTCAAGCGGATAGCCGGCTGCGAACACATGGCAGGTGTCGAGGCATACGCCCACCCGCTTCCGGAGGCCAGGCGTCGCATCGATCGCGTCGAGCATCGCGCCGATCTCCTCGAACGCCGCGCCGAGGCAGGATCCCTGCCCGGCCGTCGTCTCAATGAGGATGCCGGCCGCGAGGCCCGTGGTCTTCGCCAGCGCCTCCGCGATGCCGGCGGCCGCGCGGGCCACCGCCTGATCGAGTGGTTGCTCGCCCGCGGCGCCTGGGTGGGCGACCACCCAGGGAATACCGAGCAGGTCGGCCCGCCGCACTTCCTCCGCGAGTCCGGCGATTGACTTTTTTCGCAGTGCCGGATCGGCGGACGCGGGATTGATAAGGTAGGAGTCATGGGCCACCACGAGCTTCAGGCCCGCTGCACGCACCGCCTCGCGGAAGACCGCAGCGGCTTCCGTGTCGATCGGCGACACCGCCCATTGGTTGATGTTGCGGGTGAAAATCTGGAGGCACTCGCAGCCGGTCTCGACAGCCCGCTCGACAGCGCGGTGGAAGCCGCCGGCGATCGAGTGGTGGGCCCCGAGCACCAGGGATGGGGTGGGGCGTCGCCTGCCGGCCATGGTTCGTCCTCGTGATTGGGGGTAGCCCGTGTAAGGCCACGGCGGCGGACAGCACCCACTGTCGAGTCTGGAAAAGCCTTGAGTAGGAGCCCACCGTTTTACCGATCGGCCGCCGACTCCTACACTAGTCCCAGCCGTGCGACGTGAAACTGACGAGGTGGCGAGCCACTTCAGTCGGAAGCGTTCACGTGCTGTTGCCCGGAGTCGCCGCGGAGTTCATGTGATGGGCTATCTCTTCGTCCATATTATCATCACGGTCGCTATCGCCGTGGTCGCGGCGCTGGCCGCGTTCGTGGCCATGCGGCCCCTGCGAGCCGCGCGGCAGGCCGAGCGGCTTGCCCGCGCCCAGCGCGACTTCCACCGCCAGCGGGAGCCGCTCGAGGCCAAGTTCATTGAGCGGGCCGCCGCGAGCGGCAAGCCTCGGGGGTTGCGCTGGGTCGATGTTGAGTTTGACGACGACGTGCTTTATGCCCGTGATCGCCGCAGCCGGCGGCTCAAGGCGCTGGTGGCGATCGAAGTGAGTTTCGAGGCCGTCGAGGGGGGAGGCATGGAGGAAGTCGAGGCGGTGTCGCGGGTGCGGGCTGCGACCGCCGAGTTCATCCACGACGGCGACCGGTGGGCGACGGAGGGCCGGGTGTACTTCAATCTCGCGCCGGCGGCCGCCGTGAAGTATCTCTCCAGCGACCTGGAACTCGTCGCCGAGGAGCATGCCGCCGCCCGGGCGTAACGCGTTCATCTGCTCGTTGGCGGCTTGCGCAGTCCTGTGAAGAGCGGTGGCATACGGAGAGTTGGGCAGGGTATTGCGGGGGTGCATTCGCATGCACCGATGGCGGGCCACGTAAATAGGCCACGACTTTGACGGTCGTGGCGACCGCTCCGCGGGACTGCGGCCACGGCGACGATATCCATGGTAGGGCGGGCGGTTCGCCCCGGGCCGAGGGACGTGGGGGGCGACGTGCATGACGTGGCCTATGGGCAGCGGTCAGCAGGGGCGGGAACCCAGACGGAGACGCATGCGATGGTGGCTCATTCCACTCGTGGTAGCCGTCGCTGGCTTCGCGATCGCAGAGGCACGTAGCCACACTCCCGGTGGCCAGTCAGGCAGTCAGCCGCTCGTGCCGGCGAAGTCGCCCCTCCCCATCGCCCAAGGGCATCTTCGCAGGTCGAAGGAATACCTGAAGGCGTCGTGCGAGATGCTGAAGAAGGGCGACCGCCACGCGGTCGACGGCTACTACGTCGCCTGTGAGGAGGCTTGGAATGCCGCCTGGATGTGCCCGGAGTCGCGCGACACCCTGATCGACGCGGCCGATCTCTATGCCGATGCCCTGGCGGGGTTGCTTGAATCGGCTCGTCTCCACGGCCGGCTCGATGCCGGCGGCTTGTGGATCGGCCCGCGTGGCAAGCCGATCTTCGTGCCCTACCGGACACAGGCGTTGCCGATCGATGCGATAGCCATCGCGTCGATCGAGCCGCAGGGGCAGGCCGACGACAAGCGGCTCTCCCGGCGCCACCTTCGCGACGGCTTCGGCCTACCGGTGGTCGTGCGGGTGGCGAATGACTCGACGCCCGAGGAGCCCAAGCGATTCGCTGCGCCGCGGCAGTCGCTCGCCGCCACCGCTGTCCTCCGGTTCGCGGTGCCCGGCAACGAGAACTTTCTCGAAAAGTTCAGCGGTCCCGTGGCCCGCGACCATGCGCCAGCCGTACTCGACCTCGCCAATCCCGTCGAGATCGCGGCGGTCCGCATCGGCACGGCTAAGCCGCATCTCGCCGCCGACCTGTCAGCGCCGCTCCTGGACGTGCTCGATGGCACGCCGAGTTCGAGCATTATCGGCTTTCTGCAGCCGTTCGGCAGTGGCGCTACGCGGCCCCATCTCGAGATGCTCGAGCCCCACCAGCCCGGCCGGATTCCCGTGGTCTTCATCCATGGGCTCGCCAGTGACGAGGGCACGTGGTTCGACATGATCAACGAACTGCGGGCCTGGCCGGAGTTTCACCGGCGGTTCGAGCCGTGGGTCTTCCACTATCCGACGGGTGCCGCCTTCTTGCAGTCGTCGGCGATGCTTCGACGGCAGCTGACGGCTGCCGTCCGCCAGTGCGATCCGGAGGGGAGCGACCCGGCAATGCGCAACCTCGTGCTCGTGGGACACAGCATGGGCGGGCTGCACGCGAAGCTCCAGGTGGTCGAGCCCGAAGACCGCCTCTGGAATGCGGTGGCGAAGGTGCCCTTCGAGCAGGTCCGTCTGCCCGACGCCATGCAACGCCTGGTGAAGCCCGCCTATTTCTTCACACCGGTGCCATTCGTCAACCGCATCGTCTGCATCGCCACGCCCCACAAGGGATCGATTCTCGCGTCGCTGGGTGTCGGTCGGCTTGCATCCCTCAGCGTCCGAGCGCCGCCCGAGAACCAGCGAATCCACGACGTGGCAGTCCGGTTGAATCCCGGCATCTTTCGTGAGGAGTACGAGCGACGGACGCCCACGAGCATCGACCTGCTCGAGCCCGACTCGCAGATGCTGGCCGCGATCCGCAGCCTTCGGCCACCGTGCTGGGTGACCGTGCACAGCGTCGTCGGCGATGCCCATCAGTCGTTGCTCGGGGGCCGCGACGACTGCGTCGTGTCTGTGGCGAGCGCCCACACCGACGGAGCCGTGAGCGAGATCGTGGTGCCGGCGAGCCACACGAAGATCCACCACCATCCGCTCACGATCGCGGAGGTGCGGCGTATCCTGATCCAACATCTCAGGGAAACTGGCCTCGATCGGCCGCAGCCTCCAGGCCCGTCTGGTTCACCTTAGACCGCATTCAACGTGTGTGGAACGCCGGCTCGGGGGCGGCAAAAGTTGCCGCTCCGCGGTCCTGCGGATTGTCGCCGGGGCGAGGATGCGCCCAAGGCTCCTCGAGCGTTCGCCGACCCCTCGTCTACGTCCTCCAAGTTGCCATCGTGCCGCTACACCAAAGTCGAATGCGCTCGAAGCCACACGTCACGCGGCCGCAGGCTCTTCAGCGCGGCTTCGATTCCAGCGCGAAGTCGATCGTGTTACTACGGGGAGCATCCCTGAGTTGGCGTTGCAAGGAAAGGTTCGGGGCTGGCCACGCTCCGTCGCCGCACGTTCGCTCCGGCCTTCCGGGCCTTTGCTCACTCGATGCTGCCTGCGCTTCGCCATCCATGGCCGTCGTGATCCGGACGACGTGTGGGCCGAGGTTGGCCCCGGCGATGTCACGAAGGTAGCCGAGGGTGGAGCGGTCATCGGAGTCGGTGATGGCTTGCGATGTCCGGCCCGGTCCCTCCGGTGTGAAGAGCACGTGGGCTTTCGCCAGCGGTGCGCCGTCGAGCGACACGGTGCCGCTGACGCTGCCCAGTGCCGGGGAAGTTGTTGAGGCGGTGTCAGAGGCGGCACGAACGGTGAGATTCGTCCCATGGGCATCGAGCGATGACCCACTCCGCTGGAAAGAGACCACACCGCAAATTTAAAATCAGATGAGGGAGAAACGAGATTTCTGTAAGCGTGACACCGAATCTCGGCGAGTTCTGGGCACTTTTGTGGACTTGGTGCGCTCCGAAACGTGAACTCCGTGTCTGCCGCGGGGGCTGACGTACGGCTGAACGCCGCTCATTGCCCCACGACCGCCAGGCGCATCGCCGGATTCATCGCCAGGCGAACATCAGCGCCTGCACAACTTCGTGCAACGCCCTCGCGAGCCGCGAGTCGGTCCCGAGTTCCTGGCCGATGCGAATCAGCACCAGCGCCTGGATGATCCCGTTCCAGTTGAGACTGTTCATGCCGCCCTCCTTGACGACGTGATGCCGTCCGCACGACGGATCCGAACCCGCCAAGCATTCGCCGCCGGCCGCTTTGCGGCAAGACACCTCGGCAGAAGCCCTCCATCACCGCTGGAAAACGGGCTTCCGTGAGGCCACCGCCCAAGGACAGTTGGCGGAGCCTGGCTCAAGCGCATCCGCTGTTGGGAGAGCGACGAAATGGCACCTTGGAGGAGGGAGTCAATAGAGTCGGTGAACGGTTGAGGAGCGTCGGGCCGCCGCGAGCCGCTCGCGCAGGAGCGCCTCAATCGAGCCGGTCTCGAGCAAGCCTTCGGCCGCAGCCTCCTTGGCGAGGGCATCAGAAATCGTGATCTGGATCGTGACCTGCCCCCCTTAAACGAGACCACATTCGGAGAGAGAATCCGGGAGTAGTCGCAACCAAGGGAGGGCGATAGATGCCACGAGGAAAGAAGCATACGGCAGAACAGATCATTGGCCAACTTCGAGAGGCCGAGGTGGAGTTGGCGA
>CAMBPQ010000013.1 GCA_945869735.1 Planctomicrobium piriforme | reverse complement strand
ACGAGCTGCCGGCGATCGACATCCACAGCCTCTGACCGCTGCCGGACGCGACCCACGCATGTCGGAAAACTGCGAACTTAGACGCGGTCTGCGCAGACGCGAGAAAAACGCCAACGACGAGGGTGCGGGGCATTTCGAGAAACCCGCTCCGGATGCCCGGGCTATTCTTATTCTTCTTCATCGCCTCGTATTTCGGCGTGCGGCGCAGTGAAACCACGACGTCGCGGCAGCCGCGAGGTGTCTTTCCGAGCATTATCCAACGGTCGGTATGTGGGAACTCCCACATAGTGACGGTTGGATCATCGGCTGGAGGGGCCTACTGAGCCGCTGCGTCGCCCTGCTTTTCAGGCTCTTCGTCGAGAAACTGGTTCACCTCGACGCCGGCCTGCCGCAGAATCGCACGGAGCGTGCCCTCGGGCATGTCTCCGGGATGATTTGGAACGTCGTATAGCGGCGCAGCGATTCGTTGAACCAAATCTCGTGGAAGCCAGCCGCCTGACGGTGGAACCGCAGGCCAAGTTCCTTCAGCCGTTTGATGATGTCGCGGTAAGGATAGCCGGCGAGCCGTCCCATCAGGTGGCTACGACCAACGGATAATCGAAACGTTCGCAAGCCTCGGGCAAACGACCGGCCGTTGCTTCATCCGCAACGGATCTCGCTTCCAGGAGTTTCTTGGCGACGTCGCGAGCTATCTCCAGCGTCTCTTGAATCGTCCGGCCTTGTGCAACCAAGCCCTGGATGTCATCGCTCGTCGCCAGGTAGACGCCCTCGGGAAGTTGTTCGATGTGGAGAGTAACGATGTGTTCCATGTACTAGGTTTATGTTTCCGTAACCGCTCTCATCAAGCAGATTTCAAGCGGGCGGCGATACCGAGGCGAATTGTGCGGAGCGGTCCCGGTACTCCTCGCCGATCCCGATGACGACATCACCCTTGCGGCAGCCACCGAAGCCGGCGGCGCGAAAGCGATCTGCTCCTCCGTAAAGTGCTTCTTTCCCATCCGAAAAACCCACCCTTTCTCGTGATGCCAAGGTAAAAAACCTAACATTTCGGATGGATCAAGAAATGGGGAGAACGTCACGCGAGCTGATCGCGGACGGCAAGTCCAACTGGTTCGAAGGGTTTCGTCTGCTGGGCGTCTATCTTGAGCCTCGCGATCGGCTTCTCTCATCTGCCCCACTGACGGCCACCGGCGATCCAGCCAGCCCGAGCGAGGTCCCGTAACGGCCACAAACGCCGGGCACACCTCGGCTTTGCAAGGACCGCAAGACTTCCTATCCTACCAGAGTCGCCAGCGCGGGAGTGTCCACCGCGCGATTGCAGCAGGGAAGCTGCCCTGGCGAGGCATCGTGAAATGGAGTTCAACGCATGGCTCGTTTGCAGCCCACGTTGTCGGGGCTGTTCGTGGCCGGAACGCTCGGCTGCCTGACCGTGGCCCTGGGAACGGTCGTGTTCGCTGACGAGCCCGTGGCCTCAGGTCGCCCGCCCCTGGCCGCGAGCGAAGAAGTCCGGCCGCTGCCACCGGTTGATCCTGCCAACCCCCTGCCCTTGTCCCCGGAACTGCTCGGCGAAGATCTTTCGCGGCAGACCGACGCCGCAGCAGCCCGCAAGAGCCACGGTTGCGTCACCTGCCATATCGGCGTCGGCGACATGCACCGCAGTGAGAATGTCCGGCTCGGATGCACCGACTGCCATGGCGGCAACGCTGATTGTCTGACCAAGCAGGGAGCCCACGTGCATCCCAAGGAGCCCGAATCGTGGCCCGGTTCCGCGAATCCCGTCCGGTCATACACGCTGCTAAACCACGAATCGCCCGAGTTCGTCCGGTTCGTCAATCCAGGCGACCTCCGCGCTGCCCCTGAAAGCTGCGGTGGGTGTCATGCCTCGATCGTGCTGCAGGTCCAGAAAAGCATGATGACGCACGGCTGCATGCTCTGGAACGCCGCGCTCTACAACAACGGCTCGATCCCCAACAAGCGGGCCGCCTACGGCGAGAGCTACAGTCACGAGGGAATCGGCCAACGCCTGCAGACCGTGCCGCCGCCGACCGAGGACGAGATCAACTACAAGTCGGTGATGCGCTACCTCGATCCACTGCCGCGGTTCGAACGCCAGCAGCCGAGCAACGTGCTACGGTTCTTCGAACGCGGCGGACGCTTCCGCCCCGAGGTCGGCAATCCCGAGCGGCTCGAGGAAAATGGCCGCCCGCGGACCCGCTTGAGCGCTCGTGGTCTTGGCACCGAGAACCGCACCGATCCGGTCTTCGTGAGCCTCAACAAAACCCGCCTCCTCGACCCCACGCTCAATTTCCTGGGTACGAATGACCATCCCGGCGACTATCGCTCGAGCGGCTGCACTGGCTGCCACGTCGTGTATGCCAACGACCGCTCTCCCGTCCACTCGGGGCCGTACGCCGCCTTTGGAAACCGCGGCTGCAGTTTCTCGCCCGACCCCACGATCCCCAAGGGGGAGAGCGGCCATCCAATCGCCCACCAGTTCGCCCCGGGCAACGGCATCCCCACGAGCCAGTGCATCGTCTGCCACATCCATCCCGGCACCAACGTGATGAACAGCTACATCGGCTACATGTGGTGGGACGAGGAGACCGACAGCGATCTGGTCTACCCGCAAAAGCAGCGGTATCCGACGTCGGAGGAGGTGATCAACAGCCAGTTCGCCAATCCCAACGAGTCGGCCGTCAAAAACATGCTGTCCGACCCCGAATTCCTGGCCAACCTTACCGATCTGAACGACCGCACCAAAGAGACGCAGTTCGCCGATTTCCACGGCCACGGCTGGGCCTACCGGGCGGTGCTCAAGCACGACCGCAAGGGAAACCTGCTCGACCACAAGGGCGACATCGTGGCCGACGGCGGTAACGCCGCCCAGCGCGCCGCCGTGAAGATGCCCGAGCGGATCAAGGAGATCTACCGCGGCGCCGACAGAAAGACCCCCGCGCAGATCCGGATCGAGGAAGCGATGGTGGCCCATGAACGCAACGGCCTCCCCGTGCACATGCTCGATATCCACATGGAACGCGGGATGCATTGCATCGACTGCCACTTCATCCAAGACATGCACGGCAACACGAAGCTCTACGGTGAGGTCCGCGCGGCGATCGAGATTACATGCATCGACTGCCACGGCACGACCGACCGCTACGCGACCCTCCGCACAAGCGGCCCGGCGAGCGACACCTCGAGCCCCGAGGGGGGACGCGACCTGCGGACGCTCCGCACGCCCTCCGGCAAGCGGCGGTTCGTCGTCCAAGGGGAGCGGGTCTATCAAAACTCGATGGTCGAAGAGAACCTGACGTGGGAGATCAAGCAGACGAAGGCCACGGTCGATCCGCAGAGCGAGCACTACAACGTGCTCTCCGCCTTCGCCAAGACGGTGCGCCGGGCCGATGACGGCGCCGTGGAGTGGGGTGGCTCCACTCGTCCGGAAGCCTGTGCGCATCGCGATAACTTGATGAGCTGCATCTCCTGCCACAGCGCGTGGAACCCGAGCTGCTTCGGCTGCCATCTGCCCCAGAAGGTCAACAAGAAATCGCCGGGGCTTCACTACGAGGGAGACGTGTCTCGCAACTACGTGGCCTACAACTTCCAGACGCTCCGCGATGACGTCTTCATGCTCGCCCGCGACGGCAACGCCACGGGCAACCGCATCGGACCCGCGCGGTCGAGCTGTGCGATCCACGTTGGCTCCTTCAACGCTAACCGCGAATCGATCTACGCGCAGCAGCAGACGATCTCGGCCGAGGGTTACAGCGGGATCGCGTTCAGCACGAACGTGCCCCACACCGTCCGCGGCGGCCCGCACTCCTCCGTGCCCCGCGATCTCACCGCCCACCGGCCCGGCACGCACGAGACGAAGATGTGCACCGACTGCCACGTCTCGAAGCAGGATGACAACAACGCGATCATGGCCCAGCTGCTCATGCAGGGGACCAACTACACGAACTTCATCGGCCGCTATTGCTGGGTCGGGCTCGGTAGCGGTGGGCTGGCCGGAGTCGTGGTGACCGAGCAGCAGGAGCCGCAGGCGGTGATCGGCAGTTCGTTCCACAAGATCGCCTTCCCAGATGATTTCGGGAAGCATCTGGCCAACCAGGGTGTGCTCCAGAAATCCCACCACCACGCCACCGCCGACGCCGTCTCGCTGGCGCTCAATCCCCTCAAGCGTCGCGAGGTGCTGCAGGTGCAGATGCGGGGGGAGTATCTCTACGCCGCCTGCGGTGCCGACGGCCTACGGGTGTTTGACATCGCATTCATCGACGACAAGGCCTTCTCGCAGCGGATCACGACGGCTCCGGTGTCGCCGCTGGGCCAGCAGTTCTACGTGAAGACCGCCTACGCCACCGGCGTGGCCTCTCCCTCCACCACCGCGCCCGACCCCACCCGCACGCACGACCCCGCCAACTTCGAGGGCACCGTCCACGCTATGTACGGCTACCTCTACGTCTCCGACCTCGAGGAGGGGCTCGTGATGGTGGGGGCCGGCACACTCCTCGACGGCAACCCGCTCAACAACTTTTTAAAGCGCGACGTGACCTTCAATCCGGATGGGATTCTCAAGGGCGCCCGGAGCATCACGATCGCGGGCACGAATGCCTGGATCTGCTGCAACGCCGGCATCGTCGTGGTGTCGATCGAGGACCCGACGTGCCCAAAGATTGTGTCCGTGATCGGCTCGCCAAACGTCATCCGCCCGACTTCGGTTGAGATTCAGTTTCGCAACGCCTTCGTCTGCGATGCGGAGGGGCTCAAGACCTTCGACATCACCGATCCGGCCGCAGCAGTACCGCTAGCCACGGTGCCACTGGCAACGGCCAACAAGGTCTATGTGGCCCGCACGTATGCCTATGTCGCCGCCGGCCAGCAGGGCCTCGTCATCGTCGACGTCACCAATCCGCACGCACCGTTCATCGACCAGTGTTTCGACGCCGATGGCAAGATGAATGACGTCCGTGACGTCAAGCTCGGGATCACCTATGTCAGCGAGTTCGCCTACGTCGCCGATGGTGCGAACGGGCTGCGGGTGGTGCAGTTGACCGGCCCCGAGACTCCCGGCAACGTCGGCTTCAGTCCCCGACCCACGCCGCAACTGGTGGCGAGCTATCCGGTGACGAAGGGGGGCATGGCGCTCTCGGTCTCCGAGGGCGTGGATCGCGATCGCGCCGTGGATGAATCGGGTAACCAGCTCTCCGTGTTTGGACGGGTGGGCGCGAAACCGCTCGACCTCGAAAGCCAGCAGCGGATGTATCTGAACAAGGGCCGCCTCTGGAAGGTCAGCGACAACCCGTTCGACCTGGAGCTCTATCGCCCACTTCGCTAGACCGCCTCGCGACCAGCGCGCCGCTCCCACTGCGATTGACGTGCAGCCGTGCCGACTTCAGGCCGCGTGCGGATCCGGGGAGCCTTCACTACCGCCTTCGTCGCAGCTGCGGCGCGTCATCAGTTCACCAAGCGCTGCACCAAGCTGGCTGAGCACCGATCCCCAATCACCCGGCTGCTGCTGGCGCAGCAGGCGCACCGAGTCATACCAGCGGCTACCGGGGCCCTCAGCAGGCCAGGCCCAATACGCCGGAATCGTCAGCAGTCCGAGTGTCGGGATCCCCAGGCCGCCGGCAAGGTGCAGCAAGGAGTTGTCGACCGTGATCACGGCGTCGAGTCCCGCCAGTTGACCCGCGAACGTCGCCATGTCGGCCGCCGGGTGCAGGGTGTCGGTGTGCAGACAGTCCTTGGCTACCGACCGCCGCAGGACGGCGAGATCATCTGCCACGGGGCCATGCTGGGCCACGTGCCAGTCGCAATCGTGGCGGGCCAGCACTCGTGCCAGATTGGCGACCGGCACGTTGCGATAGCGACCTTGGTGATCGTTCGTCGTTTTCCACGAGAAGGCCACCTGCGGCCGGTGCGCACTGCCGGGCAAGGAGCCGAGCGCTGCCGCGGGCACGCGGAGCCGCTCAGCCGCAGGACCGGCGAAGTCTTCCGGACGACCTACCACCATGCCCAAAAGATCGCGGGCGAGCACGTAGCGCTGGCAGCGTCCGGCGAGCCCGTCCACGGGGCCCGAGTTATCGATCACCTCACACTCGGGGAACGACTCCCGGAAGAGCGTCACGAGCCGCGAACCACAGCCCAGGAACAGCGGAACGGGATGACGCCGCTGAAACAACCGGATCAATCGACTCGCGAGAATCTCGCCGCCCAGGCTGTCACGAAAGTTGAACCACACGAGCAGTGGTCCATCGAGTGAATCGGTCCCGGTCCAACGTCGCATTCCGAGATGCGTTGCCAGCTCACCCGGGCGACGTGGATCGGCGACGCGCACGCCGCGTATGGCGGTGGTCACCCTGCCTGCGACGGGCTCCTGGTAGTCGGTGCCCGGATACCGCGGCCAGCCGACGGAAACATCGTCGCGGTGAAACCGGATCCAGTCTTCCATCAGCCGGGCCCGCGGCCCCAGCACGGGGTCACGTGTCACGCCTCGAAACCGAGCGATCGCACGATCGAACTCTCCTGCCAAGAACGCCGACTCGGCAGCCAGATGCCGCAGTGGATCTCGACACCGGGAGGTGAAACTACGCCACACCGCCGGCGCGATCGCGCGGAAGTCGAGCCGCCCGAGACCAGGAACTGGGATGGCATCGATGCGGGGCAGCATGCGACATTTCCGAGAAGTCCGATCGTCCTCGCAGCGGCGGTATCACAGAACGGCCGGATGCGACCCACGTACATCGGGGCCCGAGACACTCCGCGCGGTCGATTGGGATAACACCACCAGCCCATTCATGACAAGACCACCAACACGATGATGACCCGCTTTGGGAGGCATCGCCCAAGACTATGCCTGGCCGGAGACCATTCCGGCTACCACGCGGGCTGCGACGCGGTCGCGCGGACGCTGCGCCGGCTGGCCACGCAGCAGGGCTGGCGGGTCGTTTCCGAGAAAGCCGACTACGACGCCCTGCTCGTGAACGGCGAAGGGAGCATGCATCACGGCGGGAAGCGTTTTCATCACAAGATGCGGCTGTTAGCGACTGCGGTGGCGTCTGGCCGGCCAGCGTTTCTCGTGAACTCCGTGTGGCAGGATAATCCGCCGGACTACGACCACGTGTTGTCCAAGCTTTCAGGCATCGTCGTGCGCGAGGTGCTCAGCCAGCGGGATCTCGCCGAGCGGCACGGGGTGCGGGCCGAGGTGTGCCCCGACGTCTCGTTCTTCGACGAGCTTCCCCGGTTCACGTGGGCCCGCAACTTCCGGGGTGCCGCGGCCACCACCGACTTCTTTCTCGAAGACAAGCGGGTCAACGGCGTGCGACACGTCTTTGGCCGGCGTGACGACTTGTTTCCCGACGCCCGACCGCTGCCCTTCATCGACTGGTCGTGGGGTCGGGTGGTGGCGTCGCTGCGGACGGCCAGTCACCTGATCACCGGCCGCCATCATGCCGTCTACGCGGCCTGTGTCGCGGGGGTGCCCTTCATCGCCTCCGAGGGCAACACGCACAAAATTCGCGGTATCGTCGCCTCGGCCGGGGCGGATCTGCAGGTTCCCGACACCCCGGCGGATCTGCCGGCGATCACGGCCGCGAACCTTGCGCGACGCGAGGAATACGACCGCATCTTCGCCTGGATGCGAAGCCACGATGTCTCCCGGATCATGCCCGCCTCGTCGATCCTCGGTTGACCGGCAGACGAGAGGATGGTTGCGGCCGCACGAGTCCTCTGGGCATCGGGCTCACCACTCGCGCAGAACGTAGTCGGCGAAAATCTCGGCCTGCCGGCGATCGAGGGCATCGTCGTCGTCGGCGATCAGCTCGATGCGTTCGAAAAGGCCCGCCGCCACGAGCTGGTCGGCATACCGCCGGTTGAGATCACGAAACCGCGCACGCCAGACTTCCGGCTCGTCGAGCGACTGGAACGATTCCTCGTCGAGCGCACCACCGATCGCGGCCTGCAGACTGTCACCGTCGCCCATGGCGTAGCGTCGCGGCGCGCGGGTGAGGCCGAACATCTCCCGAAGGCTGTCATACTTGGACGAGAAGCCCACGATGGCCACGGCCCGCCCGGACAGCAGTCCCCAAAACGCGGTGTGGTAGGAATTGGTGACGATGCGTCCGCAGCGGGCAAAGTACCGGCGAAAGTCCCGCTCCGACACGGCGTTGACGCCGACAACGACATCCCGAAACGACTCCAGCATCGCGAGTGGATCTCGCCCGCTGGCGCGAGGATCGAAGTTCAAGAGGATCCCCGTGCGATCGCCCGGCGGTATGTCGACGATCCCGTTGAGGACGCTCGAGCACGGGCAGAATGAAATCGCATCGCTCACGTGGTTGGGATCACGCGTGGAGACGGCGTCGAACGAGCGAGCCATCTCGGCGAGCCGTTCCACGCCGCCACCGTCGGCTCCCTTGAGGCTCAAGCCGACCGCCCATGCCACCCGGGCGCGGCCTTCGATATCGATGGCCGCGCCCGGGCCCCTGATGCGCTCGTAGCGGCCGAAGACGCCACCACCGATCACCGCCACTCGCCGGCTGCCGGCTGCCGGCACGAACCGGAAATAATGCCGGGGGCTGCTGAGATAGTCGCCGAGATTGAAGACCGAAGTGCGGTAGTGCAGGAATGCCACGGCCGCGGTGGCGGCCGGCTCGCCGTCCTGGCCAGCCATGCGGAACGACGACACGATCTCGTGATCTCCAGCCGCCTCCCCGCGGCCGTGCGAAGATCCGGACTGGCGTCGCTGCCGAAACAAGTTGAACATTGCCGGATTGTGTCAGGATTTTTTGGCGACAGCAACGCGGGCTGGCCACGTCACGCAGCCGCGCTGCCCTGCCTCCGCTCCTCGCCGCCCCCGACTGCGAGCCCACCATGCCCGAGACGATCATCTCGCTGACGAGCATTCCGCCGCGGCTGGCCCGGATCGGGCCCACCCTCAAAAGCCTGCTGCAGCAGGATGCCCGGATCGACGGCGTGATTCTCTGGATCCCAGAGTCTTACCGCCGCTCGGAGTTCGGCTCGTTCACTCTGCCTGCCTTGCCCGCCGGCATCGAGGTGCGTCGTTGCGACTTTGATTACGGGCCGGCCACGAAGATCCTCCCCGCGACCCAAGCATTCCGCGGTCACAACGTGCGGATCCTCTACTGCGACGACGACCGGCTCTACGATCCCGGCTGGGCCGCGCGGCTCCTCGCGGCGAGCGACAAGCATCCCGGCGCGTGCATCGCCGAGGTCGGTGAAGTCGTCGCGCTCACGCTCAAGAAGGCTTTCAAGGCCACCCCTCTGTATCGCGGCCTAGCGCTCGCCACCCTGGGGCTCTTCAGTTCGTGCTATCGCCACGGCATGCGGGCCCTCGAGGTCGAGGCCGGACGCGTGGACATCTGCAAGGGCTACGGCGGCGTGCTCGTGCGACCGGAGTTTTTCACACCGGCCGCATTCGACATCCCCGATCTGCTCTGGACGGTGGACGACATCTGGCTCTCCGGCCAGTTGGCGGTCAACCGGATTCCAATCCACAAGGCGTCAGCCACCGAACTGTCGCACAAGACCGACCTTGCCGACGTCGACGCCCTCGTGGACTACGTCTACGCCGACCACCACCGCGAGCAGGCCAACGCCGCCTGCATTCATTACTTCCAGGAGCGGCACGGTATTTGGCGCGGCTAGATCGTATTCGACTTACGTGGATCGCCGGCTCGGGGGCGGCAAAAGTCGCCGGGGCAAGGATCCGCCCAAGGCTCCTCGAGCGTTCGCCAACCCCCTTGCCTCCCGTCAGGAAGCCCCCATCGCAAGCGCGGAGAATGCGGCTAGCACCGCGCCCCGCTCCACCACAAGCGGATGCGCTGTAGCAGCGCTCACGCGCGCATCAGGTCGGTGTAGCCGCGGCGGTCGATCAGCCAGGAATCAGCTTCGTCGCGGATGAATGCCCGCTGGGCGTCGGTGAACGCGTCGAGGTACGCGGCCGACGTGTAGACATCGACATCGAAGCTCTCCGTGGTCTCGTAGCCGGTTGCCGACGCGACGTCGGCCCCGCCGCCGAGCCGCTTGAGCTGGTTGCCGGGAGTCACGATCTCGGCGTGACGGCGGACGAGCGGCGCCACGCCTTCGATCTCCCGGAGCCGCTGCGGGTCGGCGACGAGATCCTCGTAGTTCACGCCCCAGACACGAAACCGCTGCCGGTCGAGCGTCTCGAGGTTCCAATACAGGAAGTTCCAGTAGTGAACCGGGTTGGCAAATCGCAACTGCGGTGAGCCGGCCAACTGGCTGTCGAAGATCACGATCGGGCTGGTGAGAAACTCATCCCACAGCTCCGCCGCGACGAGGCTGATCGCATGTCTCTGGTCCCGCTTGCGGCAGTGGTAGCGATGGAGGGAGCGCACGAAGGCGAAAGGATTCTTGACGATGTAGCAGAGCGGGATGTCGGGATAGGCCCAGGGCCCGCCCGCCGGCAGGATCGGCACGCCCCCGTGCTTCCAGCCGAAGCCGTTGAAATCCCCCCGCACCACGTAGTTGCTCTCGAGCAGAAACTTCAGATAGTTGGTGCCCGTACGGAGGCCGCCCATGATGGCCACCCGCGGCACCTCGTCGGCTGCTTGCCGGGATCGGAACAGGCTTGCGAGAGGCATCATGCCGCCGGGCGAGCCGATGCTCGCGCTGCTCCCGGGTGGTCGGCCACACGCGGCCCATGCACCGCGCGGGTGAGAAACGACCGCAGTTCCCCCATTCTCTGCAGGTCGTGCAGGAGGTTGTGGTTGTCGAATCGATCGTCTCGTTCCAGCACGATGCTCGGGAACAGGCTGCGGAGTTGGTGGGCGGCGTCGGTGTCGCGGACGTTGGCCGACGTGACGATGACGATCTCCGTCGGCCTCGTGGCCTGCAGCGGCACGACCGACTGGAGGGCGACAGCCATGTCGGGATGACGAGCCGGGCTCCCCGGCCCCACGGCGACCGCCTTGTCCCAGCCTTGGCGAATCGCGGCGTAGATGGCCGGTGGACCGCCGCTGCTGGTGCCCAGCGCAACCACCCGTGCGTAGCCCCTGGCCGACGCGAACCGATCCACGTGGTCGCACAGGTCGGCGAGGCTGCCGGCGATCCCGTCGATGCCATGCACAAAGAGCGACCGCCGCTCGTCGGCAAGCAGCAGGAGATCCACTCGCTGCGGATCGAGGTGCGTCAGGATGCGATGCGCTGGCACCATCAGTCGCAGGTAGTTGCCCCCGAAGCCCACCACGAGCGTCTTCGCCTCGGGGCCGCCGGCGGCCGAGTAATGAAACACCGACCGGCCCAGGCTCTCCCGCCGCCAGGCATCGGCCGTAGCCGCTGCCGTGATCTCCCGCAGCACATCCCGGCGCCAGCGGGCGTGCTGCTGCCAGAGCTTGCAGGCGTCGCGTAAGCCGACATCCGGTGAAGACCTCGCGGGCCGAGTCCGCCGGGTATCGTGCAGGAGCTGTTTGAGCTCCGCCGGCGTGGCGTAGAGCGACATCGAGTCGTGAACGCTCGTCAGGTCTCCCGTCGATGCGGCCTTTTCAAGCCGCATGCTCGCCTCGCCGGGCGATGAGCCGAGGCATTCGGTGCCCGTCCGCGCCGCGGAAAGCACCGCCTCGATCGCCTGGCCGTCGAGACCGGGAGCCTTCACGCCAGCCGCCCCGAGTTTCGCGGCGATCGTCGCGATCGTCGAGGCGTGGGCAAACGCCGCCTGGGGAACCCGGCTACCGACCGCCTGCTCGACCGCCAGGAGAATCCGCACGCTGCTCAGCGAATCCCCCCCGATCGTGGCGAAGTCGTCGTGCACGCCAACGGCGGGAATGCCGAGCTCCTGCTCCCAGATGCCGGCGATCAGGGCTTCGAGCCGTGTGCGGGGCGCGACGTGGCCCGTCTCGGCGCAGGCCGCGGCGAGCACGCCGGAGATGGCGATCTTGTCGAGCTTACCGACGGGATTCCGCGGCAGTCTGTCGAGCACGAGCAGTTGCCGTGGAATCTTGAAGGCCGCGATCCGTGTCTCGAGAAACCGGCGGAGGTCGTCCGCAGTCGTCGCGCTCTTGAGCACGACGGCAGCCGCGACATCCTCGCCAAGGGTCTTGTGCGGAACGGCCACCGTGGCCGCCTCGGCGACCGCGGGATGGCACAGAAGCGCGTCGTCCACCTCCTGCGGGTTGATCTTCTCGCCGCCCCGGTTGATGAGCTGCTTGATCCGGCCCGTAAGATGGAGATTGCCCGCGGCATCGAGAAAGCCCATGTCGCCGGTCAAGAACCAGCCGTCGCGAAAGGCCTTCTGGTTCGCCTCGGCGTCGTTCTCGTAGCCCGCAAACACATTCGGGCCGCGGATGGCCACCTCGCCGACGAGCTGACCGTCCAATACACCGCCAGGCGTCGGCGCAGCCCCGGGCACGATCCTGATCTCGGGCCCGCACGTCGCCCCCACGGAGCCCGGCACTCGTTCCCCGGGCGGTAGCGGTGTCGAGGTGATCAGCGGGCCGGCCTCTGTCATTCCGAAGGTCTGGATCACGGGCACGCCGAACGATGCCTCGAGCTCGTGCATGAGCGTCGGCGGCAGGGCGGCGGCCACCGACCGCACGAGGCGGAGCGAGCTGGCCTTGGTTACCACTCCGGTCCGCCTGGCCGAGAGCACAAGTTCGTTGAGCGTCGTGGGCACGCCCTGAAACCAGGTGGGCGACTTCGCGTGCAACAGCTTGAAAAACTCTGCCGCGTCGAAGCCCGCCGTGACGATCACCTGGCCGCCGGTCGAGAGCGGCGCGAGGAGCAGATCCACGAGGCCCCCGACATGATACTGCTCCCACATGCAGAGGCAGCAATCGTGGTCGGTGAGCTGCATCGACCGGCTCACGTCGCCGGCCGATACGCAGACATTACGGTGGGTGAGCGGCACGATCTTCGGCCGCCCGGTGGAGCCCGACGTCAGCAGCACGAGCGCGATGTCATCGGCCGCGGCTGACGGCAACTCCGCCGCCGGCTGCTCGAAGCCCGCGATCTCGAGCCGAGGCGTGAGCCGGAGGAGCGGCAGGCCGCTCGCCTCTGCCACGGCGACAGCCGCGCCGTTGGCATCGGCCCGCACGAGCACCGCATCGACGCCAGTGTTGCGAAAGTAAAGGTCGAGCTCGGAGGCCGTGCTCGCCGGATTGAAGGGCACTGCCTCGCCCACGGCGGTCACGCCGAGCAGGGCCACGGCCAGATCCGCGCCGTTGGGCATCACGATCGCGATCCGCGGTCGCCGCCGCCGCGACCGAATCATCGCGGCCACCAGGCCAGTGGCGATGCCCGCCACGCGGGCCGTGAGTTCGGCGTAGGTCAGCACGGCGCCCGCCGGGGTCTCGATCGCCGACCGCGTGGCGTGCGTGCGGCCGCGCGTCACGAGCAGTGTCGGAATATCGACGAAGCGATCCATCGTCAGGCAGCCTCCGACGCGCGGCGCGGCGATACTGCCTCCGCCTCCGCCATGTACCGCTCACGCAATGCCAGGAGTATGTCGACCGCAGCCTCGGGCTCGCACCACTGGCCCTCGAGATCCTTGTGGTGTTGATACGCGAAGTAGATGAAGTGCACGAGTTCATCGAGCGAGCGGTGGCGGTCGCGCCGGGGAACGGCGTGACGATCCCGGGTAAAGCCCCAGCCGGCGTAGCAGGGCTTTCCGAAGACGTGCACGTCTTTCCCCATGAGAGCGGCTTCGAAGCCGAGCATCGACGAGAAGACATACACCGCGTCGATACTCTCCAGGAGCGCGAACGGATTGACCTTCTCCCTCACGATCGTGACCCGGCCGCCTCCCTGCAGGCGGCCAAAGTACGATCGCCGCAGGCCGCCTCGTTTACCGTCGAGCGAGTCGGGATGCACCTTCACGACTATCTCGGCATCCGGGTTCTCGTCGATCGCGGCCTGCAGGATCGAGTCGAAACACCGGCGATTGCCACCGCTCTTGAGCACAGCCCAGTCGTTACGGGCCTGCTCGACGACGAGCACGCGGCGAGATCGCTTCGGCCCGACCGGAACCGCCATGGGCTGATCGTTGTATTTCGTGAGCCGCGCCCCGACGATCCGCGTCCGCAGCGTTCGGGCCCGCTCCAGTTGGACCGCCGTCGGATTCAGCTGCGGATCGTTCAGTAGGCATTCCAGCCGCGTGGCAGACGTGGGATCGAAGTGAAAGCCAAGATCATCCACGAAGAAGCAGAGGGCCTGGTCATAGATCGAACAGGAGTTGTCGAGCAGCACCCCGCGGAGGAAGCCGGCTTCGATGAACAGCAGGTTCGTGACGCCGCTGGCCCGCAGACGGGCCGCATGCCGCTCGAGGGCCGTGTAACCGAAGCAGATCGCGACATCATCGGGCCGGGTCTGCGGCGGAATCCCACGGACGATTTGTCCGCCGAGGCTCTCGAGAAAGAAGGCCCGACCGTAGAGTTCCTCCCGCTCGACCAGGAGCAGGATCCGTCGCGGCGTGCCGCCCGACGGAAAGAGCTGCTCGATCGCCAGCGGTGCATGGCGACGCCGGGCGAAGTTCTCGGCGAGAAGTCGCCGCGCGTGCCACGCATCCTGCCAGCCACGAAGGGACGCGAATGTCTTGTGGATCACGCTGTCTGCCTTTCGAAGACGGAAGAATCCCGCCCCTGCGACTCGTCGACCCACGCGTCGATCAGGCGGTAATACTCGATGTCCACCGCGTACCACGCCGTCAGGTTCTCGATCGCCTTGCCGCTGAGAGGAGGCGTCTGGGAATAGTCGTTCCGGTGCGCCTGCGTGCTGTCGGCGGGCAGTCCGACCTCCTGGTCAACGCCCAGCAGCCGAAGCAGATGGGCCACGTCGGCGGCGAGCTTCTCCTGGCGAAGCACGCAGAGCGGCGGACGGGCGGACAAGACGTCGCGGACCTTGAACAAGCCGTGCTGAAACGACATGTGGCCGATGCTTTGCATGGCTGCGAAGGCGGCCTTTCCCGCGGCCGCAGGGGCGAACAGGCTCTCCGCCAAATCGTTGGCTTCGGGAAACAGCTCGTACGCCTCCTGCTCGCCTGCCGTCCACTCCCGATAGAGCCGCGGCTGTTCCTTGCGCTTTCGCATGGAAAACGCGCTCACGAACCGGCTGACAGGATGCCGCACCGAGAAGAAGTAGGTTGCATCGCAAGGCAGTTCCGCGAGCTTCTTGCTGTGCCCGTGCGCGAGGATTCGCGGGCCGCTCGGCAGCGCGTTGATCCGCGTTGCAAGATCCTTGATCGCCGTGCCGGCGCATTTTCCCACGTGCAGAAAGTGAACCTTCCGCGGCGTAGCGGTTCGCAGCCTCGTCAACTGCAACAATTGCCTGATCGACCGCATGGAGAGCGTCCTGGCGGAACAACGTGCGACCCGAGCCCGCGGCCGGTGGCCGGTACACCGTGGCCGCGAGAAATACTGATCCACGCGGGGGCACGTCAACCGTGGCCCCGCCGGCATGCGGCGTGGCAGGCGAGACAGGCTGGGCGAACCGGGGAGGTTCCTCTGCGAAAGTGCCGCCCGTTCTTCTCCCCGGCACCACGTGCAAGACCGAGGAGCTCGGGCCCATGCTCGATTCCGTGCACGGTTCGATTGGAGCGGTCGTGTCGATTCCGCCGATGCTTATTTCGCCTGAAGGCGTGGCGGGGGGGGCACTGCCCCCGCCAGCTTCGGACCACGGACTCAACGGCTTTTGCCCATGGCACCCAGACCTCCGCTTCGCGTGGTTTCCGCCCCGGGCCCGAATGGCGACAGCCGGCAGTCAATCATGGTCGCGGTGCTGACGTTCCGCCGATCCCGCGAACTTGCCGAGTTTCTCGAGGGCTATTCCCGGGTCGAACTGCCTCCCGACGCCGATGTCACACTGCTCGTGGTTGACAACGACGCCCAGGGCTCAGGTCGTGCGACCGTCGATGCCCACTGCGACCGCATTCCGGGCACGCAGTACGTGGTCGAACCGCGGGTCGGCATCCCAGTGGCACGAAATCGCGCCCTCCGCGAAGCCCTTGCGAGCAACGCCGACGCGCTCTGCTTCATCGATGACGACGAAGTGCCGGAGTCGGACTGGCTCGTGAACCTCGTCGCCGAGTGGCGGTGGTCGGGCGCCGAACTCGTGGGCGGCCCGGTTGGGGTCGCCCCCGTGCCCTCGACGGCAACGCCCTGGCAGCGGCTCATCAACGCGAGTCTCGCATCCCGATCCCTGCGGAAATACGCAGGCGCGGCCAGAGCCGCGGCCTCGGGTGGCCGCTACACGATCGTGACGAACAACTGGCTCTGCGATCTGCGGTGGCTGGCGGCGAGTAGGCTGCGGTTTGACGAGCGGCTCCTGCTCACTGGCGGCTCCGACACCGCCTTCTGTCGGGCCGCCACCACCGCGGGCTGCCGCCGCTCGTGGGCAGCCGATGCGATGGTGCACGAGACGATTCCGCCCGGTCGCCTCACGCTCCGCTACCAACTCTGGCGTGGCGCCTCACAGTCCATTACGCATTTCCGGATGAAGCACGACAGTATCTCGTTTGGGGTCGCGGTCGCCACGGCGGCGATGAGCGTGGTCCGGGCGGTGTTGGGGCTGTTGCTGCTTGTGATCCCCGTCTTCGGCCTCGGCTCGCTTGCGATCGGCGTCCGCTCGCTTGGCTGGGCGGTGGGCCGGATCCAGGCGCTCTGCGGCGCGGAATCGACGCTCTACGCATTTCCGCTCGCGGAGCCCGACGAATCGGCCGGGATTCCAATCGCAATGCCTTGTATAGAGCGGAAGCGGGCCGCCTGATCGCAAGCGGCCGCCGCCTGTCGCACCACACCCACACGCTCATTCCTGAGGCCCCAGCCATGCGTTGCGTGACCCCGTTCTTCAAGCAATTGCATGCCCGGGCGATGGAACTCGGTGGGCTCTACAACGCCCATCTGCACCTCGACCGGTCCGGCACGCTCGACGCCACGCGCAAGCTGCTCGCGGAGCGGGATCGGGGGCTCGAATCAAGGCTGTCGCTGGCTGCGAAACACTCGCTCATCCCGGCGATCCACGCGAGCCCTTGCTACGAGCCTGAAAACCTGACGAGCCGCGTGGAGTGGTTCCTTGATCAGATGATGGAGGCCGGCACGACGCGGGCCGCGACCGTCGTCGATACAACCGCCGATTGCGTGGGGCTCGCCGCGCTCGAATCGCTGCTTCGCATTCGCGACGCCCGCCGCGGCTCGCTCGACCTCGCCTTGGGCGCTTATTCGCCGCTCGGCTTTCGCGACGACGAGCCGCACCGTTGGAGCGTGCTAAAGGAAGGGGCGCGGCTGGCTGACTTCATCGGGCTCCTGCCGGAGCGGGACGACCGCCGCCGCTATCCCGAGCACGTGGGCTTCGAGGTGTGCTGCCGCCGCGCGCTCCTCCTGGCCGCCGAAATGGGTAAGGAACTGCATATCCACGTCGATCAGATGAATCATCCGGCGGAGACGGCGACTGAGACGGTGGTGCGGATCGTGGACGAACTCGAACTGGGCACGAGCCGCTTTGAGCCGCCGCGGATCTGGCTCGTGCACATGATCTCCCCTTCCACCTACGACGAGCGACGGTTCGCCCAGCTGCTCGACGGCATTGCGGCGCTCAACCTCGGCGTGATCTGCTGCCCGTCGGCGGCGATCAGCATGCGGCAATACCGCACGGTGGCTACACCCACGTTCAACTCGATCGCCCGGGTGTTGGAGATGCTCGATGCGGGCATCCACGTACGGCTTGGCTCCGACAACATCTGCGACATCACGTCGCCGGCGGGCACGCCCGACCTTCTGCACGAGGTCTACGTGCTCTGCAACGCCCTGCGGTATTACGACATAGAGCTGCTCGCGAAGCTCAGCGCGGGCCTGCGTCCAGCAGCAGCCGAGCTCGACCGACTGCGTCGCCATCTCGAAGAAGACCGGGACGAAGTCGCTCGCGTCACCCGCGCTGCCTGACGGCCCGCGACCACCTGCTTGGCCTTTCGTGTCGTTGGGAAAGGTGACGTTTTTGCCGCGGATCGAGCAGCGCATCTCACGCTGCATCTCACCAACGTCGACCGCCCTCGCGCTCAGCGTGCCACGGGCGGCGGAATGACCTCGATACCGGGAGCCGGCTTCTCGGCAGGCGGAAGTTCAAACGCCTTCCGCACCCGAGCGATGTCGGCGTCTGGTGCGGCGGTGAGCGACGTCTGCCAGAAGGGTTTCTCAGGAGACGGTGGAACCGGATACGCCGGCGTGGGAAATCCGAGCAAGAGCAGCCGCGAGAGTTCGGCAATCTTCTCTGACCGCATGTCCTGCGGCCAGGCGTCGGCGTTGGCAAGCCCGTGCGTCAATGCCCAGGCGAGTATCCTCGCTGAATCGAAGTCGCCAACTGCCCGGCCGGCGGCGGCAATGCGTGTGGTCGCCGCCTGCTCCCGTGCAGCCAGCGTGTCGTCGCGCTGCCAGCGGGTGAGCACCTCGATCGCGCGGTCGATCTGCGCGAACGACTCTGCTCCGGCGTCGGCCGCCTGCCGCAGTCCATCGGCAGTACCGAACGGCCTGCGGTTAAGCACAGCGACGAACGGCTCGAGCAGGGCATCGACGTCTATCGGCAGGCCTGCCTCTGCGAAGGCGACCGCCGCCAGTCGGCGCGGCCAGCGGACGAGCGACGGCCGTCCCGGCACCAGCCGGCCATACCCTACCTCCTGCCGCCAACTCGGCACGGCCAGTTCGTGGTGGCAGGCCTGGCAGTCATAGAGGGCCAGTTCCGGCCAAGGATGATCCTTGGCATCATTTTCCGTCACGTTCGCGTAGTCGTTTACCAGACGGGCCGTCTCACGAAGCGCCACCAGCGCCCCGACCAACGACCGCTCGAGTTCGCTGGCCCCCTCGGTCTCATAGTGCGCTTCGGCCGCCAGCTGCTGGATTTTTGGCGACTTCTCCCAGACGCGTTTCCAGTGTGGGCCCATGCCCGCGCTGAAGGCCTCCATCTCGAAGGCCGGCAGCGGCGGATGACCGGCGGCATACATCTGGTGCGTAATGATGCGGCCGGTCGCGACCTCTCCCAGATGGCACGACAGGCAGTTTTGCGCCTTTGCGATCGGGTTGCGGAGATCGTGCATCCCAAATGCCTGCTTCTCGGCCGACGACAGAAACCGCCACGACTTCTCCAGGTGTGGCTCCAGATACCCGGAGCCCGCGCCGTGGCAGGTCTCGCAGCTGATCCCGGCGTGGAGCACATTGGTCTCTTCTTCGATCGGCGGCTCGTCAATCGAATGCGTGTGGCAGGCGATGCAACTGGCCGTCTCCGCCGCCTTGATGCCGAGCGCCTGCTCCATCGCTCGCGTGCGCTCGTTGTCCGGTGATAGGGCGAGATGGGCCCGTGAATGAGCGTCGTGCCGCCAGGCTGACGTCGTCGCGACGTCGCACCAGTCACCCTGTTCGCTGCGGTGGCACTTCACGCAGCGATCGGTGCCCTTCAAGCGAAACGCCGGGGACCGCAGTGGCTGTGCGTCCGGGGCCGCGCTGAAACCTCGGGACACGCCCCCCAGGAGGACGACGACCGCGGCAATGGTCGCAGGAATGGACCTGCCCGTGCTGCTCATGTTGCCAACTCGCCGATGGTCACACGCAACGCTCACGGCTGCACGTCAGACGTCAATGGTACTGCGGCCCGATCGAGGTTGAAACGTACTGGGTCGAACCGCCGAGGGCTGTCGGCGCCAGGCGGAAACTGCAGACTTTCGCGAAGCTCGTCGATCGCCCGACGCGTTTGCCCCGTGGCCGCCGCTTGCCGGCCGCCCGTCGCACGCCCACCGCCTGCCGCCTCTATCACGAGCAGCGTCTGCACCGCCGCATCCCAAAACCGCCACTCCGGCGGCGCGTCGGCAAGCAGGGCATCGAGCCGCTGGTGGGAGGCATCGAGGACGATCCGCTCCCGGGCCGCGAGTTCGCGGGTGGAAGCCCCCGCCGCCCGCGAGAGCCCCCGCGCCTCCAGGAGCACGCGGTCGAGACGCTCCTTGTCGGCGATGAACCATTCAGGCTCGAATACTTTTCGGATATCGACGGTGGTCGTTCCAACCCCTGGCCTGCCTGGCTCCGAATGCGAAGCCACGGCCTCGAGGAGCCGACCGGCAGAGACATACCACGGCTGCCACGACGGCTGCCCCGGGAAGGGGTTTTGAAAGCGGGCAGGATGCCCCGCCGTGAACGACCGCGGTCCCAGGGCCTGATGGCAGGCATAACAGTCGAACTCGGACAGTTCCGGCCAGCGGTGGGGCCGCGCGGCCGCGATGTCGGAAGACGCCCGCTCGACGCGGACTGCCAGGAGCGCGGCCACCGCTTCGAGGGTCGCAGCCTGTCCAACCGCCCACGAGCGCTCTGCGAAGTCGACCTGCGACTCGGCCTTTCCGGCGGGAGTCCAGTGTCGGGGCCAGAGCTGCTGGTAGGCGGCGAACTCGAAGAAGAGCCGGGGGTGGCCGGCCGCGATCAAGTCGTGGTTCACCTCCTGCGATCCATCACCCACATGGCAGGGGATACAGTTTTGAACGCGGGTCGGCACAGTGCTCAGATCGCGATACCCAAGCGACTCGCGCTGGGTCGTCGAAAGCCGCTTCCATTCGGGGAGATAATGAATCTGCTGCCACGCTGAGGAATCACCGTGACAGGAACCACAGCCAACCCCGTCGGCAAGCACCTCCGGCGGGAGGGGCTGACGGCTCTCGCTCTGCATGGAATGACACGCCAGACATTGCTGGGCGCGGTGGGCCTCTCCCAGGCCAAGCGACCGCGCCATTCGCTGCGAACGTGGCTCATGCAGCACCTCGTAGGCCCGCGCATGCGGATCGTCGTTCATCCAGATCGTGAAGGCGAACGACTGCACCTCGCGGTTGCCGTCCTTCGGCCCTCCATGGCACGACACGGTGCCGCACGAGGCGACACTGAGGCCCGTTGCCGAGGCCTGAGGCCGCATTCCCGCGTAGACGGTTGCGTCGCCGGGCATGCTGGGAATGCCGGACACCCCGGGAAGGGCGATGTCGGGCGAACGGACCACGCACGGGGCCGGCAGTGGTTCCGCAGCGGCGCACGGAGCCCCGATCCACGCGAAGAGCGCGGCAGCGCACGCCCCCACAGCGGCTCCAAACGGTCGCACGTCAGGCAGTTCCCAGGATCGCAACGTCCCCTGTATGAAGACTCGACGGGAGACCGCCCGCCGATGCAGAAATCGTGCGATTCACCCCCTGATCGGGATATTCAGCCTTTTCCGCACCAAAAGCTCGGTTGTCGGGGCGAATGCCGTTTTCCAGAGAGGCGAAAACACCTAGTATTACAGCGAAATGGAAGTTCCGAGGACCGTCTCCAACGAGCGGCCAAGGCTGTCTTCTGCCTCTGCTTCTGCCCGGAGCGCCCCTCTTGATCATCGGTGGAAAAACCTGGCCGCACGATCGGAAGTGGGTGATCGCGATCGTGGCGGTCTCGGTGCTGGCCGTGGCGGCCTACGCCGTCGAGTGGTCTACCGTCGGGACGATCCCCGGTGGCAGCAGCCACTCGGGGTTTCTCTACGGGATCGCTGGGGGCCTGATTATCGTCTTCGAACTGTTGCTCTGGCCGAGAAAATACGTCCGCTCCTGGCGGATCGGCTCGGCCCAGACCTGGCTGCGGGCGCACGTCTGGCTCGGGCTCTTGTCAGTGCCACTGGTCGTGATGCATGCGAGGCTCTTTTTTATTGGCGGACTACTGAATGTGGCCCTGATGTGGACGTTCGTGATCGTGATCGGAAGCGGCGTCTGGGGACTCGTTCTGCAGCAGTTCCTGCCGAAATTACTGCTGAAACATGTGCCTGCCGAGACGATCTACGATCAGATCGAGCACGTCGCAGCACAGCAGGCCACCGATGCGGAAAAACTCGTCAATGCGCTCTGCGAACCCGTTGCCGACCAGCCCGACCACGAATCTGGTGCCACCGCCGGAGGATTCGAGTCTGACGACCATAACCGTGGAGATCGTCATGACGAAGAGGCCGAATATGCCGTCATCACCGGCTTCCGATCGATGACCGGGATCCAGGGAAAGGTGCTCGAGACCGTTCCGATCTACAGCGTCATCCCGGGAACCCGGGAGATCGCCAGGCGTTTCAACGAGCAGATTCGGCCCTATCTCCTGGCCGGTGCCGGCGGCGGTTCGCCGCTGGCGGGGAGGCTGGAATCGTGGCAGTTTTTCGCAACGCTGCGGGCCGATGCTCCCGCCGCCGCCAGCGATCTGATCAACCAGCTCGAGCAGTTGTGCGAGAATCGACGCCAGTTCGACTTGCAGTCGCGGCTGCACGGCTGGCTGCATGGCTGGCTACTCGTGCACGTGCCGGTGTCGGTCGCCTTGGGAATTCTCCTTGCGATCCACGTGCCGGTCGCTCTTTGGTACTGGTAGTGTCATGCCCGGCCCGAATGATCAACCGCTGAATCGTAAGGCGACGTCCCGCGAGCAGGTCTCACGGATCGACCGCTCCTACTTCCATCAACTCAGCTCCCTGCAACGCGGACGCCGCTGGCTGATCGGGGTAGCGGTCGTCTTCGGAATCGGCTGGTGTGCCTGGGGAGCGATCGACGTGCCACGGCACCACTCGCCGGGGCCGGTGGCCACCGTGCATGCAAAGTGGGAAAACGACTGCGCGGCCTGCCACGTGCCGCTCTCGCCCATCAAGGACAACACCTGGCTGACCACGGCGGAAACCCGCCGGGAGATGGAAGCCAAATGTGAGGCCTGCCACCGCGCGGCCTCCCACCATCCATTGCAACTCGCCGCCGAGGTTGGATCGTGCGCCTCCTGCCATGCCGATCACCAGGGCCGATCGAACGACCTCACGCGGGTGGCCGACCATTCCTGCACGGCCTGCCATGCCAACATCTCGGCTCATCGGATTGCCACCTCGGCGGTCGTCCCCTCGGGTGTGACGACACCGATCACGCGATTCGACAACGAGCACCACCCGCCATTTGCGTCTCTCGCCTCCGATCCGGGCACGGTGAAGTTTTCGCACGGCCGGCACATGCGTGCCGGGTTGACGTTCGCCAGCGACAGCGACCATCCCGAGGACCGCACGCTCAAGCCGTACACACGGCGGGCCGCACAGGTGTGGACGTATGGCCTGCTTCCGGAGAAGGATCGCAGCCGGTATCTCCCCACGGGCGGGCTCGACGCCGACGCGATCCAGCTCTCCTGCAACTCCTGCCATGAGTTCGCCTCCTCTTCGGCGCCGGGAGAGCTGCGGACCGTGAGTAGCCTGCTCACGGCATCATCGCCCGGGGCCTATGCGTTGCCGGTGGAGTTTGAACGGCACTGCGCCGCCTGCCACGTGCTGCCCTACGACGGCATGGCCGTACCCGCAGGCAGCGACGTGGCCGCCGACACGGCCCTTGAGCGCCGCCCGCCAAGCCTGCAGAGTGAGCACTTCGTCCCCCACGGACTCGATGCCGAGGGACTGCGGCGATTTCTGGAATCGACATTCCTCGAAGAGGCGCTCGAAGACAACCGGCGTCTGCTCGATGCCAGGATCAAGACGACGGATCCGCTCCCCTCCGTCCGGAATGCTGCCGTGCCCGATGAGACGCTCCGGATGGCTATCGTCGATCGGGTGCGGGCGGCCCGAACCTTCGTGCAGGGCACCTGCGACAAGTGCCACACCCTCGACACTGCGACCGTGTCGAACGACGGCAGCCTGCTCGAGAAAGCCGAGACTGAGGCGGGGGTGACCACCAACTGGTTTCGGGTGCTGCCGAGCAGGGTGCCGGATGTCTGGCTCTCCAAGGCGCGGTTCGATCACCATCCCCACCGTTCCTACGACTGTCGGCTCTGCCATGCTGCGGCCTACCCCGATGATCCGGCCGCGGATGGCACGCACACTGGCTCGTATGGTTCACCGCTCGACAACTCGATCGTGATGATCGCGGGCCGGGAGTCATGCACGCAGTGCCATGCACCGTCACGCTATGATGCCGCCACCAAGACGACCGTGGGCGGGGTGCGTTTCGACTGCGTCGAATGCCATGGCTACCACGGGCTTGGCCCCCACGCCCCGCCGTGAAGGATACACGGCAGATGGACAGACCGCGTGGCATTCTTTTTTTCGTGATCATTGCCGGGCTCGCGATGCTGCTGGCGTACGGCGTGTCAGGCCGCCGTGCGAGTGAACCGGTGGGCGACGCAGGGAGCGCACGAAGCGTCGCGGCGCCCCGGGCGGTGCTTGGGGCCGGTGGCTGCGCGACGGCTGGTTGCCATGCCGCCCCCATAGAGGGCCACCTGCCCTGGGAGAGCGCCTACACCGTGTGGGCCACGCACGATCGGCACACGCGGGCCTACGAGGTGCTCCGGGAACCGCTCGCACAGCAGATCATCACCCTGCTCAGCGCACGGGATCCATCCCATTCGCTATCGCCTGCCCATGAAAACAAGTCCTGCCTGGGCTGCCATACCACCGTGCAGGGGGCCCGCGCCTCCGAGGGCGTGAGCTGCGAGTCATGCCACGGACCCGCTGGTGACTGGCTTGTCGCCCACACGCTGCCCGGCTGGCAGACACGGGGCAACTCCCTCGGTATGGTCGATCTCGCCGACCCGTACATCTGCGCCACCCAGTGCGGCCAGTGTCACATCGGCGCTCCCCCCGCGGCCGACGGCGCCCTCTACGAGGTGAGCCATGACATGATCGCCGCCGGCCATCCCCGCCTGGTCTTCAACCTCAGAAGTTTCAAACAGGGGGAGCCGCCGCACTGGCGGGATCGATTTGCTGCTGGCGACGGTGGTCTCGACGTGCTCGATGAAGTGGTTCTCGGTCGGCTCGGGGCGCTCGACGCGTATCTGGCGAAGATTGAGTTTCAGGCCGCTCGCGCGATGAAAACGGGCGCTGGCGACCAGGCCGGGGTCTGGCCGGAGTTCACCGCCTTCGATTGCTACGGCTGCCACCGACAGGCCATCGCCCAGATCGATCACGCCCAGATCGATCACATACCGGTTGATCGCAGTGCGACCGCCACCCGGCCGCTCGGTCGCCTGCGGCTGGAGCCGATGCGGTGGGCGCTGACGGAAGAACTCTTACCCGAGGATGCCGCACGCACGCTGGCCGCCTTCCGCACGGATGTCGAGGCCACGTGGTGGCAACCGCCACGGCCGGAAGCGATCGAGGCCTGCCGTCAGGCAGTCAAAACCGCGCAATACCTCGCGAGCGACCGGCTGAAGACGATTCCCGACAACCAACTCGCCCGCCTTGCACTCGAGAGTCTTAACGTCGCGAACTGGGACGAAGTAGTGATCGGGGCCAAGGCTCTCAACGCCCTTACTGACCGACTGGCGACCCATGAGGACGTGACGGAGATTCGGCAACGGCTCGCTGCCGTGCGGACAATGCTCGAGTTTCCCGAAGGCGAGGTCGGCGGCAGAAAAGTGCGGTTCGACAGCCCGCACGACTACGATCCCGCCGCCGTGCGCCTCGAACTTGAGGCAATCGTCAGGGCGATCGAGAGTCGCGACCGGTAAACAGCCGGCGGGAGGGGTGGCCCGCGTCCTCGAGCGGGCTGTGGAAGCAAGCGAAGCAAGGATTGCGAAGCGCAGCTTCCACCGCAGTGAGCGGCGGGCTGGAGGCCCGCCGCGAACGTCCAGCGAAAGGACGCGGGCAACCCCTCCCTCGCAAGACGCCGATTCACCTGCCCGGCAACCCCCGTGCCGAACAGGATTGAGCCTGTCCTTCTCAGGGCACCCTTGCGTGGCGGCTGGAGACGATCTGGAGGAGCTCCTGCCCGCTCATCCGGAAGGCCGCGTTGTGCGGACAGGCGTAGACGCAGCTGGGATCGTCGTCAGGGCCGACAAGGTCGCGACAGAGGTCGCAGGTGGTGGCTACACGGCGGTCCTCCTCCTCGTCCTTGTGCATGGAGATGTTGCCGTAGGGGCAGTTGCTCGAACAGAGCCCACAGCCGATGCAGTGGTCCTCGATCACGATCTCGACGGCACCGGGATGGTTCTCCCGCGGCTTGCGATGGATCGCGTCAACGGGGCAGCCGACCAAGCAGTAGGGATCGAGGCAGGACCGGCACGAACTAGCCACGAGAAAGTTCTCGAATCGCAGCCCCTCGCGGATCAGCCGAGTCACCCCCTCGTGCGTGTCGGAGCAGGCCTTCGTGCACTCGTCACACCGCGTACAACTCTCGAGATCAAGCACGAGCAGTTTCTGGGCGCTGTAGAGGCCGTTGCCAATAAACTCCTCGAGCCCGCCGTCGTTCTGCCGACTGCGGTCGACGTTGAGTGCCAATAGCCGCCGGGCCTCTGCAACCAGTTCGTCCCGAGCCGCCGGATATCGCTCGACGATCTCACGGAAATCAGTACCACGGATACGCACGAGTTCGACGGTGTCGAGCGCCGTGCACGTGGCCACGCGCAGGGCGCGCGTGCCGCCGGAACTGGCCAGTTCCGTGTCGAGGTCGACCATCGATGAGATCAGGCCGATCTCGCCAAACGTGCGGCCGGGGCCCAGATAGTCGAGCACCCGCTCATGCTCCCCCATCCGCTGCGAAACTTTCACAAACCCGAAGCGAACCTTGTAGAAGTCGGTGGCGACGTCGCCCTGCCGGAAGATCGGCTGGCCCTTGTCCACCGTCACGAGTTCCGCCCGGTCTCGCAGGAATTCGGCGGAGTGACGGCGGTCTTCCTCCGAGAGCCCGCGAAACATCGAGAGCTGGGAAAGCTCCTGGGCAAGCGTGCGGCTGCGGTAGGCCTGGTCGAGGACTTGCCGCGACGACTCGCTCCGCTGCAGCATGTAGAGCACGTTGCGGTGGATCTCGAGAACCTCGGTCTCCTCGAGCGTGACCACCGTCGCCGATCGCGGGTAGGCGTTGAGACACGACATCTCTCCGAAGAGCACGTCGGCGGGCGTCAGTTCACCGACCCATTTGCCATCGACCAGCGCGAGCGAACGGCCGCTATCGATCGCCACGGACTTCTGCTTTGCGAGGCGGCGGCCCGGCCGCGCGGAGGCAGTGCCCTGCA
This sequence comes from Planctomicrobium piriforme, assembly GCA_945869735.1. Lineage (GTDB taxonomy): Bacteria > Planctomycetota > Planctomycetia > Pirellulales > UBA1268 > QWPN01. The sequence goes on along the minus strand of CAMBPQ010000013.1, from coordinate 37,202 downwards.
GCCAACTGGTAGCGGAACGGACAAACGCCTTGAAGCCGCCGGCCGCGGCCGTTGCCTCACGGGCGCCAGCCGCCCCGATCGACACGCCCACGCGGCCGCGGACGAGGACGAACGCCGTCGACGCATACTCACCCTCGTGGCAGATCACCTCGCCCACCCGAAAGCGACGGCGGGTGATGCTCTGTGAGTTCCATTCGAGAAACTTCGCCGGAATACCCGCAAACAGCGGATGCCGTTTCAGTTCCTCGATGTCCGGGCGATCGCTTCCGCCAGGGGAGGCCGCCCCGACCAACTCACGAAACACCAGCGCTCCCGTCGGGCAGGAGATCATGCACTCGCCGCAGGAGACACAGCTGGAAGACCCCATCGGATCATCCAGATCAAAACCGATGTGCGTGGCATAGCCCTTGCCCGAACGCCCGATGACGTGGTTTTCCTTGACCTCGTTGCAGGCCCGCACGCAGCGGTCGCAGAGGATGCACTGGTTGTGATCCACGGCGATCCGGGAGGAGCTGTCGTCACGGCCACGGTCGAGCGCCCGCCGGCTGAAGAGCTGCCCACCGGCCAGCGGCCACTTCGCCTCGATCACGGCCGGGTCGATCGCCGGGTCGGTGGCCGCCTCAATCGCCCGCGCATCGAGGGCGAGTTCATCAAGCTCCTCGACAAGCCGTCCGAGTTCGTTGGCAGGCAGGCCCGCCTTCCAATCGGCCGGCAGGTGATCGGCGGCGAGCAGGTTGACGAGCGTCCGCACGTTTGCATCGACCCGCTTCCGTGCCGCCAGGTCGGGGGAGCGAATCGTCTGCACCTCCATCGTCTCCTCGACGCGGTGGTGGCAGGCGGGGAGTAGCTTCCGCTCCCGCTGCATCGAGCCGCGTTTTACCTTCGCGATCTCCACGCAGCAGACACGGCAGACGCCGACCGGGTCGAGATGCTCCTGGTGGCAGAGAATCGGAACGGGATTACCCGCGGGATCGCCCGCGTAGGCCTTGGTGGCGGCGTCGTAGATCGTGGTCGCCCGCGGGATCGGCCGCCCTTCGGCATCGCGGAGAATCCTGCCCTGCGAATCGGTCTGCGGCACCGCCTTGGGAACGGTCACCTCGCGACCATCGATCTTGATCGTGATCTGTTTCTCGAAATCGGCCGCCGTGACCTTGTCCATCCGCACGAGCTGGCCGTCGATGTCGCGAGCGAACAGGCCGTCCTCCTCGGGCAGCACGAGGCCGTCGTCGAGCATGTCCGGACGGCGAGTTTCGGTATCGTGCCCGGCCATGGCTTCAGACCTTCTGCAGATGGGCTTCGACGTCGGCTGGAAAGAACTCAAACACCGACTGCAGCGGCTTGGCAGCAACCATTCCCAGTCCGCAGATCGACGTCATCTCCATCGCGCGGGTGAGCTCGTGCACGAGCAGCTGCTGTGCCGCCAACGCCTGCGGATCGAACCGCCGGCCGGCGAGCTCATGACCGATCTCGACGATCTTCTCCGATCCGAGCCGGCAGGGAACGCACTTCCCGCACGACTCGTCCCGGAAGAACTCGGAGCAGTTGACGGCCTCGGCGACCATGTCACGGGTGTCGTTATAGACGACCATGCCGGCGCCGATGGCCAGCCCAAGATCGCGAAACCGCTGCAGGTCGAGCTGCAGGTCGAGGATGTCGAGGTGGGTGCCGCCGGCGGCCGCCACCGCCGCTTGAAGCGGTGCTGGGGCCCGCTTTTCCCAGCCCCGCGGGAGGGACGAGACGGGTAGCTTCGCCGGCATGAATCCGCCCGATGGTCCCGACGGGGCAAACGCCTTGAGCGTGCCAGCATGGCCGCCTGGGCCGGACACGCCGCCGGCCAGATCGACGAGAAACTCCCGCAGCGTGATGCCGCTTGGCACCTCATAGACGCCCGGACGAAGCACGTCGCCTGAAATCGAAAACAGTCGCCTTCCCTTGCAGCCGTTGATTCCCTGGGCCGCATACCATTCGCCGCCGTTGATCACGATCGCCGGTGCCCACGCGAACGTCTCCACGTTGCTGACGAGCGTCGGCTTGTCGTAGAGGCCGTTGGTCTCGAGTTGGGGCGGCTTGTTCCGCGGCTGGGCCCGGCGGTCTTCCATCGCCTCGATCAGCGCGCTCTGCTCGCCGCAGATATAGCCGCCGGGGCTCGTAAAGACATCAACCGGAAACGTCCGCCCGCTGCCGAGCACGTTGACCCCGCAGACGCCAGCCGCGACGGCCCGCGAGATCTCGCGGTTCATGATTGCGATCTGTTCGGCATACTCGTGGCGGATGTAGATCGTGCCCCGCGTCGCCCCCGTCATCAGGCCCGCGAGGATCACGCCCTCCAGCACGAGGTGCGGGTGCTGCGTCAGCAGCTCACGGTCTTTGAACGTGCCCGGCTCGCTCTCGTCGGCGTTACAGACGATGTATTTCGCATCTCCCTTTGCCTTCCAGACGTCGTTCCACTTTTGATGGGCCGGCACGCCCGCCCCGCCCATCCCGCGGAGGTCGGAGATTTTCAGGATGTCGATCACGGCCTGCACGTCGCCAGACGCCACGAAGGCCCTGACGGCCTCGTAGGTGGATGGACCCGCGTAGGGGTCGATTCTCCAGGGACGATTGGCATGTACCTGATAGCCGCTGTCGGTGTCGGCTGGCGGAGGGGAGCCGGCGAGCGTGGTGCGCACGATCTGCGCTAGGTCGGCGGCCGACCTGGCCGCATAGAGTTGGTCGTTGACCAGCGTCGCCACGGGACGGTCGCACCGCCCCAGACAGGAGGCATATTTCACCGCCGCGTTGCCCGCCGACAGCTCGCCGGCGAGCGACTGCTCAAGATCCCGCTTCAGTCCCACGCAGCCATGCTGGTGGCAGGCCATGTCGTGGCAGATGAGCACCTCGACCGCCGGCGCCGGCGACCGGCGGAAGTGAGGAAAGAAGCTCGCGACCTCCTGCAGCCGGTGGAGCGGCGTGCCGGTGCGTTCGGCGAGCTTGCGGAGTTCCGCCTCGGGCAGGTGCCGGTGCCGGTGCTGAATGTGGTGCAGTTCCTGAACGATCATGGTCCTACGGTACGCCTCCGTGGTGCGAGACTCAACTCCATTCGTCGATGAGATTGGCGATCAGGGCTGTCCAGCCGGTCTGGTGGCTGGCACCGAGCCCGGCACCGGTATCGCCATGAAAATACTCGAAAAAGAGCAGGTTATCCCCCCACAGCGGATTGCCGTTAAACATTTCCGTCTCACCCCAGGCCGGACGGTGGCCCCGGCCATCCTTCAGATAGATCGAGGTGAGACGTCGCGCGATGTCGCTGGCCATCGCGCGCAGCGCAATCGGACGGCCCCCCGCACCCGCCGTGCGCACCGTGAACCCCGGACCGAAGGCCGTGCCGAGCTTGCGGAGCGACTCGATGATCAGGAATGTCGTCGGAAACCAGATCGGCCCCCGCCAGTTGGAGTTGCCCCCCTTGAGCTTCGTCTCCGACTCCGCCGGCTCGTATCCCACCCGCCGGCCATCGAAGTCGAACGGCTCGTCCTGGTGCCGCTTCGAGAGTGAGCGGATGCCGAAGGGGGAGAGAAACTCCTCTGGATCGTGCAGCCGCGTGAGCATCCGCGAGAGCTGCTCAATATTCATGATTGTCAACAGGTGCGTCGTCGAGCCATCGGCCGCGGGAATCTCGTGGATCACGTCGGCAGCGAGGTCGCGGCGGTTTTTGAGAAACCATCGCAGGTTGCCAGAGAACTCCTTAAACGGCTCGATCCACGCCGCTTCGAGGCGTTCCACCGCGAACAGCGGAATCAGGCCCACCAGCGAGCGGACATGGAACTTGCGGATGCCGCCGTCCGGCCGCTTAAGCACGTCGTAGAAAAAGCCGTCGGCCTCGTCAAACAGCGCATAGTCTCTGTCGCCCATGTTTTTCATGGCATGAGCGATGTGGACGTAGTGCTGGAGAAACTTCGAGGCGAGTGACTCGTAGACGGGATTGTCGTGGGCCAGTTCCAGCGCGATCCGCATCATGTTGAGGCAGAACATTCCCATCCAGCCGGTCGCGTCGGCCTGTTCGAGCGTGGAACCGTCCGGGAGTCGATCGCTCCGGTCGAACACACTGATGTTGTCGAGCCCGAGAAACCCGCCCTCGAAGACATTGTGTCCCTCGCGATCGACCTTGTTGACCCAGCTGGTGAAGACAAGCAGCAGCTTGTGGAAGCAACGTTCGAGCCACTGCCGGTCGCTTGAGCCATGCTGCCGCTTCTCCATGTTGTAGACCCGCCAGACGGCCCAGGCATGCACCGGCGGATTGAGGTCGCCAAACTCCCATTCGTAGGCAGGCAACTGGCCGCTGGGGTGCTGGAACTGCTCGAAGAGGAGCACCCAGAGCTGGTCCTTGGCGAACTGCGGATCGATGAGCGCAAAGGGAATGCAGTGAAACGCCAGATCCCAGGCGGCGAACCAGGGATACTCCCACGTGTCGGGCATGGAAAGCACCCGCTGGGAATTGAGATGCCGCCAGTGGTGGTTGCGGATGGTGCGGCGACCGGCAGGCGGCGGGCACTCGGGATTGTCGCCATCGAGCCACTTGGCGACATCGAAGATGTAGTTCTGCTTTGACCAGAGCAGCCCGGCAAGCGCCGACCGCTGGACGTGCCGCTCGTCGGCGGTCGCCTCCGGCTGAGCGAGCGCTGCATAGAACTGATCCGCCTCCCCACGTCGCAGGTCGATGGCCGCGTCGACCGTCGCCGCCAGCCCGGGCCGGTCGGGAGGCAGCGCCTCCAAGGGCGGCCGATCAGTGAAAAGCAGATGCACCGCGGCGGCCCCCCCTGCCGGCACCACCAGGCGGTAGTCGATGGCCGCCTTCGTGCCGGTTCGATCAGGATTGCAGGCGGTCTCGTCGTGGTCGCAGAGCAAGCGATGAAAGGCGTCTTTGGTATGCGGCGACAGGCTCGCATGCCCCTCCCCAAACACCGCCGGACCGTTGGTCTCGTTGTCGGTGAACAGCGGCCCTGCTCCAGCGGCATGGCCGGCGATGAGCCAGCGCCGCCCAAGTCGAGAGGCTGTCGGAATCTGGGGGTCGGCACGCAGCAGACCGTCGTCAGCGAGGAGGCAGACGGTGCCCGGGGGGCCCTTATCACAGCGGATTACCGGCTGCGGCTGCCGCTCCTGCCCCCAACTCCATGTGTTGCGAAACCAGAGCGTCGGCAGCACGTGCAGCGGTGCGGCCTCGGGTCCTCGGTTTTCAACCGTGATGCGGATGGCGATCTCGTCGTGAGACCGCTTCGCATATTCGATCAGGATGTCGAAAAAACGGTCGTTCTCAAAGATCCCGGTGTCGATCAGTTCGTACTCGGGGCCCCGGCCGCGGCGGCGGCCGTTTTCCGCGATCAGCTCCGCATACGGGAAGGCCGCCTGCGGATAGCGGTAGCGGAGCGCCATGAAGGAGTGGGTCGGTGTATTGTCGACATGAAAGAAATACTCCTTCACGTCCTCGCCGTGATTTCCCTCGGCAGGCGTCAGCCCGAACAATCGCTCCTTGAGGTGCGTATCACTTTCATTCCAGAAGGCCGGCGCGAAACAAAGGCGTTGATACCTGTCGCAGATGCCGGCGATACCATCCTCACCCCAGCGGTAGGACTTTCCGCGGGACCGGTCGTAGGTGAGATATGCCCAGGCATCGCCATCGGGAGAGTAGTCCTCCCGGACCGTACCCCACGACCTGTCCGACAGGTAGGGGCCCCATCTCCGCCAGCCGGTGGAATCATCGGAACACTCGCGGATCCGACGCGACTCGGGATCTGGTGCGGATTGCGGCATTTGTGCGGCCATGCGGTTCGCCAGTTCTGACACAGTTTCTCCCTGCGGGGCATTTTCTCAGAGGCACCAGCCCGAACGCATCCATGAAACCGGACGCTGGCGGTCGATGATAATTGAATCTATTGTGGCAGATGGTGGATCGATCGGGGCAGGTTCTTGGAGTGCCGCCGGCGTGATTGGCAAGATTTTCACAACATGGTGGCGTGGCAAGCCGCGCCGGCGTGCTGCGGCCCCCGACTGCCTCTCGGCCGAGCCCCTCGAACAGCGGAGCATGATGACTGCGGGCCAACTCACGGCCTTGGAGGTCGGTGCACTGCTCGACCGAGCGGCAGCGGCAACCCCCAGCACCAGCGCAATCTTCGCGGTGGTGGATCGCTCCGGGCAGATCCTCGGAGTGCGGACCGAGGCGAACGTCGTCACCAACGACTTGAACTTCGCGATCAACGGGGCGATTGCCAAGGCGCGGAGCGCCGTATTTTTCTCCAGCGGCCAGGGCATCCTCACGTCGCGGACGGTCGGCTACCTCAGTCAGTCGACGATCACGCAGCGGGAAGTGGAGGCCAATCCCACGAGCCTGGATGAAACGATCCGGGGTCCGGGCTTTGTCGCACCCGTGGGAGTCGGCGGCCAGTTCCCGCCCGGCATCATCAACCAGCCGCTGGTCGATCTCTTCGCGATCGAGCACTCGAATCGGGTCAGCACCGTCGTCAACGGGCAGTTGGTCGCCAATCGCAAGTCCTACGGACAGCAGGTGGGAACCAACCCCGATGAGACGTCCCGGGGTATCGGCACGATGCCCGGCGGGCTGCCCGTCTACCGTGCCGGCACCAGCGAACTGATCGCCGGGATCGGCGCATTTTTCCCCGGTCCGTTCGGATACGCCTCATTCGAGCAATCGTTTCAGCCAGTCGCTTCACAGACCCGTGAGCAGCGGGTCAATGCACCGCTGGCCATCGAATCCGAACTGATTGTCTTCGAGACACTGTTCGTGCCGACTCCGATCGGTGGCGTACCGCGACCCGCCATTACCGGGGCGCCGCAAGGCATCATCAACCTCGCGAAGATCTCCCCCAAGCAGCCGCTCCAAACGCAGATCAACAAGATCAACGCCGCAGCGCGAATTAATCTCGGCGGCATCGCGCTGCAGAGTTTTGGTCCGAAGGCAGGGCCCCTCGGCGTGCAGACGCTCTTCAATCTCATGAAGGTACTCGGCCCGGGCAGCGTCAACGGCACCAACCAGCCGGTCGCCGCAGGCGGCGTGACACTTCTCAACGGTATGGCCCAGGCCGACGGCTGGATTGTGCCAGCGACCAATGGATCCGTTCTCTCGGCCGCCGACGTCACGACGATCATCAACCAGGGCATCGCACAGGCACTCGTCACGCGGGCCCAGATCCGCGTTCCGACGACATACTCACGATTGATCTTCGTGGTCGCAGACTTCAACGGCGACATCCTCGGCCTCTATCGGATGCCCGACGCGCTCTGCGACGCGCTCGATGTCACCCCTGCGAAGGCCAGGAACTCCGTCTACTACGCGTCGCCTGACCTCCAGCCGCAGGACCAACTGCCCGGGATTCCGCTCGGCACTGCGTTTACGACCCGCACGTTCCGCTACCTTGCCGTGCCCCGATATCCCTCGGGGAACGACAATGCGGCGCCCGGGATCTGGTCGATCCTGAACGAACCGGGCATCGACCCGAAGACCGGGCTCAACATCGGCCCGCCAAAGGCGGCGTCATCGTTTCAAACGGTACTCGGCTTCGATTCGTTCAATCCGGGTCGCAACTTCCGCGCACCGTTCAGCGTGATGCCGAAGGAAAATCAAAACGGCACGATCTTCTTCCCGGGAAGCTCGGCCCTCTACAAGAACGGTCAACTCGCCGGCGGATACGGCTCCAGCGGCGATGGCGTCGATCAGGACGATGTCGGCGCGTTCTACGGAGCGGTGGGGTATGCGGCGCCCGAAGCCAAGCGGGCCGATCAGTACATCTTCCGCGGCATCCGTCTGCCCTACATCAAGTTTTCGCGAAACGTCACCTCGCTGTGACCGGCTGATCGAGGATCGCCCGGTCAACGGCACTTTGTTCAGCGGCCGCGCCGTTGTTTGGCAGCCCCGCGCGGTCCCGCCGCTACGAGGAGTTTCTGTTCACCGCGCCAGCCGCAGGCCGACGTCGTCATTGCCCTCGACCGCTGCGGCCCCGGCCGGCCCCGGCCCGCCGTCGTCTTCGCCATCGGGGCCGACCGAGTAGACAAGCCAGCCGTCGGCACTCGTCTTCACGGTGAGCGAGCCCTCGTCTCGAAACGGGTCGGCAGGCACTGCGAGCAGCCACTCAGGCACGAGCGACTCGGCCGACCCGGGCTGTTCGCCCGACTTCAGCCGGGCCCTCGTGGCCGCGAGCAGCACCTCGGCGGCGCGGTGTTTTGCCAGGGACTTGGCCTGCGTCTTGAGGATGGCGCCGAGGGCGGGGGTGAGGAGGCTTGTGAGCAGTCCCTGGCGGTTCGTCGTCAGTTCACTTCCGATCGGCGCCGGCCGGCGGGCGACCTCGGCAGAGCGCTCGTCCGGCATCGCGGGCCGCGCGGCCTGCGCTCGCCATCGACTCATGGCCCCCGTGTAGGCCGCGAGATCGGACGGTAGGAGGAAGCACCGATAGAGAATGCTGGCGACGGAGATGGCAAAGCCAACAGGATCGGGACTCATCCCGAGGTCGTGCAGTCGTACCTTCGCCTCGGCCAGGTCTGCGAATGTCGCCAGTCCGAAAGCCTCCTCGCCGAGAGCGTGCCGCTCAAACGAGGGCTGCGAGCGGACAAAGTCACCGAGCGCCGGGTCGGCGAGCGCCGCGGCATCCTTGGCGGTGATCAGGGGAAGGATCACGGCGAGGGTTTCCAGCGCGATCGAGTCGACCGCCGTTTCCACCAGGCCGGAGATGAGGATCGGTTCCGCGGCCACGTGGATGGCCATCCGATGCAGCCGCACGACGTCGGCCAAAGCCGCGGACACGTCGCCGCTGGTCGCTTCCCGCCGGGCCGCCAGGGCCAAGAGCCGGGCGGCGTGCCGCATCGAAGCCAGCTCTGGCAGGAGCATGCCCATTGATGGCCGCGCCCAGTCGCGGGCGAACCGGCAGCCGGGCTTGGCGGCGGCCCGCCGAAGGAGATCAAGCGTTGTCGCATGGCGGGCGAGGAGCGCGGTCACCTCGTCGGTGCTGACATCGGCCGCAGCGGCCGCTTTGAGCGGCGACTGCTCGGCGGTGAGCCCCTTGTCGATCTCGATCCGTTCGAACGCTTGCCGGTAGAGCGGGGCCGCATCCTCGTCGGCCGGCAGCACCGGCGGCACGACCGACTGCATCACCGCTACCGCTTCCGTCCGGGCCGCCCGCACCTCGGCCATGACGGCGTTGTCGATCAAGAGCAGCGTGCCCGCCGCCACGGCATTGGCCAGCACGCACATCGCCGCCAGGCCCACCAGCGGCCAGGCCGCGGCAGCAGGGGCGGCCCGTGGAGCGAGCCCCGCGCGGCTGATCCACACGCCGCCGATGGCCGCGGCGATCGCCGCCGTGAGCGTGGGGGCAAACCAGTTGGTCTCGAGCCTCGCCCCGAAGGCCAGCCTCGCCGTCACGAGCACCCACGGCGCGGCCGCGAGAACGGGCACGGTGACGGCCACTGCAATCAGGATCCACCGGATCCAACCCGGACGGGTGCGGGCCGCCGCGGCCGTGAACGCTGCCGACCAGAGCAGGCAGGCGGCGATGACGGCGAGATAGAAGAAGAGGTGGCCCATGTCAGAGTTCTCCCTGGAGCAGGTTTCGCAGGTGCCAAGCTTCGTGGTGCCGGACGTTCAGCGGGTCGCTTATGCGGGAACGGGAAAACGGTTTCCGGGCCGGGCCGCTCGTCGCCGCGGCGATCACAGCCGGCAGGTCGACCCCGGCGGCCCGGGCCTGCGCCACGATCCTGGGCTCCGTTGGCACAGGCGCGACCGCCCGGGCGACGACGAGCCAGGGGACGACGGCCACTACCATAACCGAGAGGGCTCTCGCGACGAGCGCTGCCATGCCGCCCGAGTCGATGCCAGCGGGCGCGACCGGCGGTGAGATTCGCCCGGCGAGCGTATCTCGCACCGCGGCAAGCACCCGGTCGCGGTGCCCGGGCGGGGCGGCGAGAGCGGCCCGGTTGGCGAGCCGCCGCTCGACGTCGTCAAGGCGTGCGTCATAGCGCTCGCTCATGGCTCGTCCTCCCGGCCAGCGGGCGCGGTCCGAAGTTTTTCCAGTGCGTAGCGGTAGCGGCTGGCCACCGTGTTGAGACTCGCGCCGGTCGCAGCGGCGATCGCGAGCACGGCCCGGCGGTGGATCGCGGCCCGGCGGCCCCGGCGGCAAGCGATTCAGCGAGCGTGGCTACCACCGTGTCATTTCCGCCGGTTCACGTCCAAGGGGTCACGAGGGACCGGGTTTTGTGTATCGACATCATCACACGTGTCACGGGGTTTGACGCAAGCCAGGGGCCGAGGTGAGAGAGTCGGCGAACGCTTGAGGAGCGCCGGGCCGCCGCGGCCCAGAACGACGAGGCTTTTGCCGCCCTCGAGCCGGCGATACACCACACTCAGATGCGGTCGAGGCGTGGTCAAACCCGCCGGCGCTCCGGCGCTCTCAGATGTGCTCTGGCTCTTCAGTCGTCGCCGAGCCAGACCGGTGCGGAGTGTTTGTCGAGCGCAGCCTTCAGATCGCCCGCGGGCTGCCGGATGCCGCGGAGCGAGAGTTCACCGCGGTGGTCCGCCAGGGCGGTCGCGGCCTCGATGGAGAGCGTTTCGAGCCCGTTGAGCGAGAGGTCGCCCACGTGCACCGCGAGGACTGCGGCCGTCTCGGCCGAGATCGAACCGAGCTCGTTCAGGAAGAGCGGGCCCGAAAGCCTGGCGAGCACTGCCGCAGGTTGCGGGGAAAGTTCCACGAGCTTGCCAAACTCACGGCGGCCGTCGGTGCACAGCTTCTCTGCCAGCCGCCCCGTGGTCAGCCCCCGTAGACCGGCCATCGAGACGGGTCCCGGATGGGCGGCGATCGCCTCTTCAGCCTCAGCCGTGCAGTGGGCAACGCCGTCGAGCGAAAGGGGCCCGTCCGCGTGGGCGGCCAGCGCGGCGGCCTGCGAGGGCGTGAGTTCCTCGAGTGCGTCGAGTTCGAGCGGCCCGACATGCGTGGCGAGCGCCGCGGCGACGTCGTCGGAGGGCTGGTTCAGAAGCGGCAGCCGAAGCCGGCCGCTCGAACGGGCGACGGCCGCCGCCAATGGTAACGGGATCGTGCGGCTCGCGGCCACCCGTCTGACGAGCGCGCGGAGAGAGAGGCTTCCGTCATGCTTTCCAAACACGCGGGCAGCCTCGTCAGAGAGCGATTCGACCGGGTCAAAGTTCGTGCGACCGTCGGCCAGCAGTTTCGCGGCTAACTCGGGCGCCGCGATGCTCCGCAATCCGCTCAGATCAAGCGGCGCAGCATGGTCGGCAAAGACTTTCTCCACTTCAGGCGACAGCCTTTCGAGCGTGAACAAGTCGGGGCGGCCGTCCGCAAGGAGTTTCTTTGCGAGCGCCGGGCTTTCGAGTTCGACCAGCCGCGTCAGTGGCAGAGGTCCGCGGTGCTTCGCAAGCATCGCGGCATCGAGTTCGTCGAGCCGTGTTGCCTCGGCGGCCGCGGCTGCCAGCCCCGCCAGCCCGAGCGGACCGGGGTGACGGGCGAGAGCCTCCTGCACCGCCGGGCTCACCGCAGCCAGCCCCGAGAAATCGAGCGGCCCCGCATTGTCCACAAATCGCTCCGCGGCGGCCGTGGAGATCGATACCACTCGGCTGAAGTCGGTCCGTCCATCAGCCAACAGTTTTCTGACCAGCTCGGCGGACTCGATCGTCTCGAGACCATCAAGATGGAGGGGGCCGCGGTGCGCGGCGAGCGCGGCCGCCGCGGGCCCATCGAGTGTGGCGAGACCGTTGAGACGTAATGGCCCGACATGCGCGGAGAGCGCTTGGGCGGCGGCAGCGGAGAGATTCAAGAGCCCATCGAACGCGAGCGGGCCCGTGTGCCGGGCCAGTTCGCCAGCAACTGTTTCGGAGAGCGCGTCGAGCGCGGGCAGGCTGACGGGGCCCGAGTGCCGGGCGAGCAGCCGGGCGAGCGGGGGATCGATGTCAGCCGCAGCGGCCGCCTGGAAGACGATCGCCGCGATCGAGATCGCACCGTCGGAGGCGGCCAAGGCCTCAGACGCCTCCGGAGAGAGCGACGTCACCGCATCGAAGTCATCCCTGCCGTCGGCCCGTAGTTTCGCGATGAGCGCCAGGGTCTGGATCGACTCGAGCCCCTCGAGGACGAGCCTACCGGGGTGCCCTGCGAGCCGCTCCTCCGCCAGCCGTGTCAGCCGGCTGACGGCGGGGAGCACAAGCGGCCCGGCATGCCCCGAAAATGCAGCCGCCGCCTCCGGCTTCAGTTCAGCGAGTCGGTCGAACCTCAGCGGTCCAGCATGCCGCGACAGCAGCGCCGCAAGCGGCACGGACACTATTTCGTCGTCACGGGCGCGGAGCACGAGGCCGTCGATTGAGAGCGGGGCCGTATGGGCCACGAGCGCCGCGGCCGCCGCATCGGAGATTTCCGCCAGCCCGTCGAGCTGGAGACGTCCGGCGTGGGCGGCGACGGCCCTGGCCGCCTCCGCAGAGAGCGTGGGGAGCCCCCGCAGGTCGATGGTGCCCGGGAAGCCGGCAATCTCGCCCGCCTTCTCGGCCGACAGCGACCGCAGTGCATGGAGGTCGAGGCGGCCGGGCGGGGCAGCAGGCCGAAGCAGCACCGCCGCGGCCACCACGGCAACGCAGCCCCCCGCCAGCGTGAGACGGTGCTGACGACACCACGAGGCGGTTTTCTCGAGGCTCGATTGACTGAGGGCGCCGAAGGCCGCACGGCTCGTGGGAAGAACCATCGGATCAGAACGCCATTTCGAGGTCGGTGAATGCCGCGAACAGATTTTGCACGTTGTTGTCCAGGTTGCCGTAGAGCTGCTGAAACCCCTCGCCGACGAGCAGGCCCGAGACGCCCGCCCGGAAAATCCAGTTGTTGTTGAGGAGCGGGCGGGATTCGAAGCCCACGCTGAGGTCGGTGCCGATGGAACGCGAGATGTTGTCCTGAAACACGAACGACTCGAGCACGTCCGTCGTGTCGAAGAAGAGAAAATTACAGTTGGTGATCAGCCTTGTTCGCTGGGTCAGTTCGAAGTCCACGCCGACATTGTAGAGCTGCAAGCCGGGATTCACGAAGTTGGCCTGGGACTGAAACTTGTTGCTGGCGCGGAGGTCGGGATAGATGCTCAGCAGGTTCTTGAGGTTGGTACCCAGCAGCTTGATCTGCTGCCGCACCCAGAAGCTGAACTCGCCACCTGCGAACTGTGGGTTGTCGATGATGCCGTCGAAGCCACCGGCCTTATTGTCGTTGATGTCGTTGTCGCCGGAAGCGAAGAAGAATGAGCTTCGGAAGCGGATCCAGTCGGGCGAATAGGAGAGCTCGACGGCCGCCATAGTCGCGCCGATGTCCACCGGCTGCAGCGCCTGCGGGTTGAGCGTGTCGTGCCCGAGCACGTAGTAGAAGTGGCTCGAGATATTGAGCTCGTTGATGTGGCCATCGTTGGCAACTCCGAAATAGCAGGCGTTGACCTCGTGCGGCTCAGCGAGGCCAACCGGGTCAGGACGCACGAGGAATCCGTTCTTGTCGTACTTGATCTGCGCCTGGTCGTAGTCGTAGTGAAAACTGGTCTGCACCGTGTGGCCCGGCCAGATGAAGTCCTGCCGGTAGTAGTTGGCAATGAGAATGTTCTGACCGCGGTCGTCAAACGAGTTGAGGAAGCTGTTGGTGTCTTTCTCCCGTTGGTCGAAGATGATCACATTGAACTGATCACGGTTGGAGAACTGCGTGCCGAAGAGCCGGATGGCACGGTTCAAATCGCTGAAGATCAGGCCCCGAAAGTCGCTCGTAAAGGGCTGTGACCCCCCCCGTACCGACATAAAATCGTAGTCCGGACTGAGGTCGGCGAGTTTGACCTCGAGGAACCACTCCTCGAGCGAGGCAAACCCCCGATAGCGTCGCCGGCCCTTTTCGACATCGGGTGACGTCACGCCATACTCGTAAACCTCGAGGTAGTTCTGGTTGAAGACCGGGGCGATCTTGATCCGCCAGTCGTTGGGCTTGAACGTCTTGTCGCCGTGATTGAGTTCGAACGCCAGCGCGTAGTACTGGAGCAACAGGAACCCGTTGGGGTTGCCAAAAAATGGCTCCTGCCCCGGAGTTGGCGTCGACTCGAACGGCGTGTTTGGCGTGGGGACCTGCCGGAAGTTCGTGATCGTGCGGCTGATGCCCTTCATGTCGAAGAACGTGTGCTGCCCGATGAGCGGAAAATCCTCCTTGAGGAAGTTCTGCGTGTAGGGATTGAAGGCGTTGCCCAGTGCATAGGGATAGTCGTCGAGCCGAGGATGCCCACGGCCATAGCGGTCCCATGCGGGGGATCCGATGCGCCAACGGTCCTCCATGGGCACGAAGTGGCTCGACTCCTGCTGCTCGCTCGGCAACACGCTCGATGCGCCGGCGAATCCCGGCGTTGGAAAGACGGGATAGCGGTTGAGAGGATCCGTGACCGGGCTCTGTCCGGCCATGTCGTAAGGGTTTTCCGCCGGCTCGGCGAGGACCTGCGGCCCACGGATCTGGGAGATGCGGAGTTGTTCGTCCCGGATGGTATTGGCTGCACCTGCGTCGAAGAGCGCTGACTCCTGCTCGAGGAGATTCATTTCGAACTGCCAGCCATCCGCACCCGTCTCGACAGAACCGTCGATGGGTGGAAGCTGCCGCGGCCATTCCGGCGGGATGAAGATGCTCGGAATCTCGCCGGTATTCCCGCGCTTCGAAAGCGTGCTCTCCGACCGCTCGCCCGGCGGCGGCAACGGGTATTCCCCGGCCTCGACGCGATGGAAGAACAACACGGCGAAAAGCCCGCCGACCACGATCGCGCAGACCCTCACGGCCGGTAGCGGCCGAGGAATTGATCGCGCGCGACGGTCAATCACACCCGGGACGATAAGACACCCTGTCAAGAAACGCTCATAAATCGGGCTGTGACAAAGGTATCGGCGTTGCGGACCGGGTTGACTTTGAGTTCCTTTCTGATTGGACGAAATAGCGGAAGAAGTCTGCACAAACTGGGCACACTGCGTCGACTCTGTGACAGACGGCGGCTCAGCAAAGGATCTGATTGGACAAGAAACGGGCTCTGGAGAGGGACTAGCGGATGCACACACCAGGGTGCTGGAGAATCATGCTGCTGGCGGTGATCATGGCTGGGCCGTTGCTCCCTTCGGCCTGTGGCCACGACCTAACCCCGCCGATGGGGCGTCCGGCGACCAAGCGAAAACATTTCCAGGGAGACCAGTTCCGTCGGGCCGGCAATCCCGAGCGGATTTCACCGCTGGCGAAACCGACGGAATCACCCCACGAGGAGGGCTACTACGTCGGCGGCGGCGCCCGCGAGCGCAGCCGCTCGAGCGAGGAACGAAGAATCAACGAAGGCGTGTGGGGAACCGATTACACCGGCCTCGTCATTCCAAAACACACGAACCTGAGGTGGTGGCACGGCAGCCGTTACCAAGGCGGCACGGGCTCCTATCCCACCGATGGCCCGCGGGTGCTGCACTCCCCGTCGGCAGGTCGTTCCCAGGGGCCCGCGCTCCACCGTTCGACGGGACACTGACCGTGAACTGCAGTGACTCTCGGTCGCATCTGCCTTTGGTGGTGCGCCGGCTCGGGGGCGGCAAAAGTCTCGTCGCCGGGGCGACGAGACGCCCAAGGCTCCTCGAGCGTTTGCCGACCCCCGCGCCTACCCCTTCAGGTATGCCAAGCGTCGCTCCGGCTATCCCGAATCCGCTCTAGCGTCGCCGTGCGGCGATCCGGCGAAACTCGGCCTCTGCCTCCGGAAAATCCTCCACGATCCGCCGGAAGTCGGTCGCGGTCAGCACGAGCAGATCGCAAGGCGACATCGCTCGGACCGTGGCGTTGCGCGGGCGGTCGTCGAGCAGTGCCATCTCGCCAAAGCATTCCCCCGCCCGCAGCAGTCCGAGCCTGTCGCCTGTCGCCCCGATCGCCTCCAGCTCTCCGCGACATACGACGTAGAGGTCTGACTTCCGCTCTCCCTGTTCGACGATCGTCGTTCCCGCATCCACGGCCAGCGGCTGGCAGGCCAGGGCGAGATTGTTGAGCAGCACACTAGGCGCCTTCGCAAAAAACTCGCTGCGCATCAGAACATCGCGTTGGATGCACTCATTCCAGCGCCGCCCGTCGCGGGCGAGCAGGGCATGGGCCGCCAGCGGGCCCCAGGTGCCGGCCGGGTAGTTGGGAAAGTCGGCGGCGCGGGATTCCTTCCAGGCGTCGAGGATCGGCTGCACGATCTGCCAGGAAGCCTCCACGAAGTCGGTTCTCGAGAAGAGCGTCGGATCGCCGTTGAGCGCGCTATAGAGCAGCACCTCGTAGCCGGTGCCCCGCGTCGCCTCGAAGGTCTCGGCATAGTCGAATCGCATACCGGCCCGTTGCAGATGGAACGTTGGACCTGGCCGCTTGGCTTGCATGCGGATCTCGACCCCTTGGAACGGCTGGATGTGGAAGATCAACAGGTTCGGCTCGCCATCCACGCCGGGCTGCGGCTTGAACTGGACAACGATCTCTGTGCCCCGTTTCCAGAGCGATTTCCCTGACCGTAAATAGACGGGCATGCCAGCCCAACGATCGTTGTCGAGGTGCAGCTTGAGGGCGGCGTAGGTGGCGTTGTTCGAGTGCGGATCGACGTTGGGCTCCTGCCGGTAGCCGACGGCAGTCGTGCCGTCGGCATTTGTGCCGGGGCCATACTGCCCGCGGACGCAGTCGCGCACCGCCTGCTCGCGACCAAGCAGCCGCACAGCATGCAAGAGCCGGGATTTCTCGTCCCGCACGACAGTGGGCTCAAGCGACGCGGGAGGTTCCATGCAGACGTAGGCCAGCATCTGCATGAGGTGATTTTGGATCATGTCGCGGACGACGCCCGTCTTGTCGTAATACTCGCCGCGGGTTTCCACACCCACGGTCTCCGTGGCCGAAATCTGAATGTGGTCGATGTGATTGGCATTCCACAGCGGCGCGAACATTCCGTTGGCCATGCGGAACGCCAGTAGGTTTTGCACCGTCTCCTTGCCCAGGTAATGGTCGATGCGATAGATCTCGTCCTCGCGCCAGTGGGCCAGGAGCGACCGGTTGAGCGCTACCGCCGAATCGAGATCCTTGCCGAACGGCTTTTCAACGATGATTTTCCGGCTGCCCGGCAGCTGCGTGAAGCCGGCCGCGTCGAGGAGTCCGTTGACGGTCTCAAAAAACTCGGGTGAGATCGCAAGATAGAGGAGCGTGTTGCCCGCAGACGCGGTGCCACCGCCAACCTCGAGCACCGTCTCCCGCAGCCTGCGATAGGCATCGGGATCGCCAAACTCACCGGCCGTGTAGTGAAGTCGCGACTCCAGCCATTCCCACGGACCGGCATCGAACTCGCGGCGGGTGTGGAATCGCTGGATGTCCTGTCGTTGCTGCTCGCGAAACGCCGGCGTGTCGAGCGGGCGTCGGGCCATGCCGATCACCGTGAACTCCGGCGGCAACAGGCCGTCGCAGGCCAGGTTGTAGAGCGCCGGCATGAGCAGCCGCTTGGTGAGATCACCTGAGGCTCCTAGGATCACGAGCACTCCTGGCGCGGCGACCGTCGCGCGGCTGCGCTGTTCTGGCATGTCAAGTCCTGGTGTGTGCTACGTTTGATCTTTCGCCGCTGACCGCAGCCGCTGAATCCGCTTCCATGCCGAAGAATAGCTCGTCCGGCGACCTGCGTCTGCGGCCAACCGAAATCTCAAGGAGCCAAGCCATGAAGAAGAACGTGTTCTCCCGAAATGCGGCGCTGGTTGCTGTGATCGTGGCAGCCTGCGTCATGAGCGGCCGCGGTCGTGCCGACGAGAAGCCCTCCGCCGGGGCAGCCCTGCCGCAGGGCTCGGCCGGCACCTGCCCAGTGATGCACGACGTGCCGCCGGCATCTGCCCGCAACACGGCCGCCGGGGTGATGTCGAACGCCGACTGGTGGCCCGACCAGCTGAACCTGAAGATCCTCCATCAGAACTCGCCGGCCTCGAGCCCGCTCGGCGCCGACTTCGACTATCCAGCCGAGTTCCAGAAGCTCGACCTCGCCGCGGTGAAACGCGACCTCAAGGAGCTGATGACGAACTCGCAGCCCTGGTGGCCGGCCGACTACGGCAACTACGGGCCGTTCTTTATCCGGATGGCCTGGCATGGCGCTGGCACCTACCGAATCGCCGACGGCCGCGGCGGCGCCGGCTACGGTGCGCAGCGATTCGCACCGCTCAACAGCTGGCCCGACAACACCAACCTCGACAAGGCGCGGCGGCTCCTCTGGCCGATCAAGCAGAAGTATGGCAATCGTATCTCGTGGGCCGACCTCATGATGCTCACCGGCAACATAGCTCTTGAGTCGATGGGCTTCGAGACGTTTGGCTTCGGAGGAGGCCGCGCCGATATCTGGGAGCCGCAGGAAGACATCTCTTGGGGGCCAGAGACCGAGTGGCTCGGCGACAAGCGTTATTCCGGTGACCGCCAGCTCGAGAATCCGCTGGCCGCGGTGCAGATGGGGCTGATCTACGTCAATCCGGAGGGGCCCAACGGCAAGCCCGACCCGCGTGCCGCGGCCCGCGACATCCGCGAGACGTTTGGACGGATGGCGATGAACGACGAGGAGACGGTCGCCCTGATCGCCGGCGGGCACACGTTTGGAAAATCTCACGGCGCCGCGAGTGCCGACCACGTGGGGCCGCCGCCCGAGGGTGCTGAGATCACTGAGCAGGGCCTCGGCTGGAAGAACTCGTTCGGCACGGGCAACGCGGGCGACACGATCACCAGCGGCCTCGAGGGCGCATGGACGACAACGCCCACGCAGTGGTCCGACGACTACTTCGATCATCTCTTCGGCTACGAGTGGGAGCTGACGAAGAGCCCGGCCGGCGCCCGGCAATGGACGCCCAAGGATCCCGCCGCCAAGGGCACCGTGCCCGACGCCCACGACCCTGCGAAGTCGCACGCGCCGATGATGTTCACGACCGACATCGCCCTGCGCGACGATCCCGCCTACGCAAAAATCTCCAAGCGGTTCCACGACCATCCCGAGGAGTTTCGGGCCGCGTTTGCCAAGGCGTGGTACAAGCTCACGCACCGTGACATGGGGCCGGTGTCACGGCTCCTCGGGCCCGATGTCGCGCCGCCGCAGCTCTGGCAGGATCCCGTGCCGCCGGTTGATCACCCGCTGGTCACCGCGAAGGACGTGGCCGAACTCAAACGGGTCGTGCTCGCGTCGGAGCTCTCGATCGCCGATCTCGTCACGACCGCCTGGGCCTCGGCCTCGACATTTCGTGGGAGCGACAAGCGGGGCGGTGCCAACGGGGCCCGCATTCGCCTCGCGCCCCAGAAAGACTGGGCGGTCAATGATCCGGCCCGGCTCACGCGGAGCCTCCGAGCGCTTGAAAAGATCCACCGCGAGTTCAACACCGGCCGCACCGATGGAAAAAAGATCTCACTCGCCGATTTGATCGTGCTCGGCGGCTCTGCCGCCGTCGAGGAGGCGGCGAAGCGGGCCGGCCATGAGATCCGCGTGCCGTTCATGCCGGGCCGCACTGACGCCACGCAAGAGATGACCGACGTCGAGTCGTTTGCGGTGCTCGAGCCCAAGTCGGACGGCTTTCGCAACCATCTCGCCCACGACATCGACCGGCCCGCCGAGGAGCTGCTCGTCAACCGGGCGCAGCTGCTGACGCTCACGGCCCCGGAGATGACCGTGCTCGTGGGGGGCCTGCGTGTGCTAGGCGCGAATACGGGCGGCGGCCCGCTGGCGGAGGTGGGCGTGTTCACGAAGCATCGCGAAACCCTCACCAACGAGTTCTTCGTGAACCTGCTCGACATAAATACCAAGTGGCAACAGTCGCCGGCCTGCCCGCACTTCTTCGAGGGCCGAAGCCACGGCACGGGCGGGACGACGTGGACGGCCAGCCGCGTCGATCTCGTCTTCGGTTCCAACTCGCAGCTGCGGGCGATCACCGAGGTCTACGCGAGCGTCGAGGGCAAGGAGCGATTCGTGGCCGACTTCGTGGCGGCCTGGACGAAGGTCATGAATCTCGATCGCTTCGACCTACCGTCCGCCGAGCGTTGAGGCACTGGTGCCGCGGTCGCAACCCATGAAAAAAGCCGCGCCGGCAGATGCCAGCGCGGCCTTCGTTCTTCGTTCGAGATCGTCTTCCAACCATCAGCCAACGCCGTGCGGACCGGCTCGTTCTTCCGGCCCGCAGGCGGATCAAGCCCTACCGAGGTGCGGGAGTCCGGCCTGCCCATGCCGGGACTGCTTCTTCCGCCGCACCCCGCCGATCATCACCGCTGTTGTCAGGCCGACACCGGCGAGGACAAGCGTGGATGGCTCAGGCACGGTCTCGACATTCATCGCGACCACGGTCTCGACATTCACCGCGACCTGGCTCGCGCCGGCGGCGTTACTGTGTGAGTATGTTGAGCCGCCATTTGTCGATGTGGCACCACCGACGAAGTTGTAACCGGAACTGTTTTGGGCAGCCGGGTTGGAGTCGGCGATGTACCAGCCATATGCATCACCTGCCGACGCCGAGGCCACGATCCAATAGGTCGTTTGCGGCGCGAGTTGGACGGTTCCGGCCCCATAGGCCAGGTTCATCGATGCCGGAGTCAAGTTCGTGAACGGCGACACGGTGAAGTTACCGATGAGCGACGTGGGCATACTGTCGCCCGAGAACAATTGGACGATGGGCATCGACGACGTTCCCGAAGACGCCAGAGCCAGATCAATCGACTTGAGCGTCAGCAGACTGCTATCCGCGCTGGTCGTGAAACCCGTGGCGAAGAAGTTCGACCCCGAGATTTGCGAGTTGGTCGTGGCGACCTCCGCGTAGGGATTGCTGTAGACCGTGACGACCGCGGCTTGGGCAGTCAGCGAGCAAAAGAGCACTGCCGCTAGCGCGGCGATCGTGCCGACGCTGCGAACGAGGACGGAGAGCGGGCTGTTCATGAGACGGATCCTTTCAGACTGGGCCAGACGGTTGGAAACGCCGGACCAGAGGTTGGTTGAAGAACGAAGAACGAACGGGAACGAACCACTCGACGGCCCGTCCGGGCGGAACGAACGCCCTGACCTGCTGCCCCAGACCACCGAAAGACCCCCGAAACTCGGGAATCCCTGGAAATCAACGTGATTTGTGGATTTTTCGGGCTCATAAACTGGTCATCACTGGATTGGTGACCGTCTCACCAAAATGGTGAGACAGGCATCTCGGGGATCGCCGATGCACAAGCGCCGGCGGCAACACTGCTATCCAACACTGCGAGGACAGGGAACACCGCAGCACGAGCCGAGAAAAGGCTATCTGCGGGTCCAAACCACCTCTTCCGACGTAATGCCATGTGCGACGACCATCATGGGACACCTCAAAATCAGTGCGGGGCACGGAGCCAGCCCTGGGCCGGCATCAGCAGGACACGACGTCCTGCCTTCGCCGGAATACATATGCACTCAGCGTGCCAAACTCAAAAAATCACGCCACGCCGCTTGCGGCCCTCATTTTTAGCGGCGTGCTGAGCGCCGGCAGCCTCGCCGCGGCCGTTTGTGAACATCACTGTTCTGCGTGGCTGCGTCAGGCGGACTTGTGGCCCAACGACCGCGATGCGCAGGGTTCCCACGGTCGCCACCCGCATACCCATCGCTCGCGCTCCGGGCTTCCTGAGGGCCTCCTCGCCGCCTCCCGTCAGGAAGCCCCAAGCGCAAACGCGCGGAACACGCTCTCTACCCCCATCCGCTCCGCTCCACCTACCGCCAGGTTCAGTTCCCGTGGGGGGCGTCGGTTGCGCGGAGCGAGATGTTCTTGAACTCGACCCACATCGGGTCGCCTGCGTGCAACTGAAGCGCAATAATGCCTTCACGCAGGGCGAGATCGGGGGCGTCGGTGAAGTCGAGCGTCGGCACGTCGTTCATGAAGTGACGCAGGTGATTCCCATCGGCGACGATGCGAACCTCGTTCCAGTCGTCGAGCTTGAAGAGCTTCGCGAAGGCTTCAGCGTCGATGAGCTGGCCGGTCACCTTCTTCGCACCGTCGGTCCACTCGGCCTGCTCACCCACGAGACAGATGCGGCCCCGCTTGCCCCCTTCGTCATAGATGAAGCCGGCGACGTTGGGCAGCTTCGACTCGTTTCGCAGTTCGTGCTGGTAACCACGGACCACCCAGGCCTTCTGGGACTTGTCCGCCGCGGCGGGGATATGCTTCGACCGGTATTGGATACCCGAGTTGTTAGTGGAACCGCAGCGAAACGAAAGCTTCAACTCGAAGTTGCGCACCGTGGCGTCCTTGCAAATCAGAAAGGTGTTGCCTTCGGCCTTCACGTCGGCGGTGGTCTCGCCGTGGATCACCCCGTCACGCACGCTCCACATCCGCGGATCGCCGTCCCAGCCCGTCAGGTCGCGTCCGTTAAAGAGGCTCCGCCATCCGGGGACGGGGGCAACGGGGATTCCGGCCGGTTCTACAGCCTCGAGACGCAGCGCGAGGAGCACAACCGACACGGCAAGCATGAGACGAGTCATGGAAGGTTCCCAGTGGATGGCACGGTCTGGTGGGCGGCAACGCCGTCCACACGAGAATATCATCCATCGCAGCCACCACTTAAGAGGGGTGACGGCCGCCCGCGGATCGTCACCGGGTTGTGCAGCGGCGAGGTCACCCGCAAAGATGGAGATTCCAGACCCCGGATTCAACATGCCCGATCGCCCGCCCCGCATCGTCATCGACCTCGAGAAGCTGCGGCACATCAACTGTGGACTCGGCCGATTTTCAATGCATCTCGGGCAGGAACTGCTGCGACTGGCACCCGGTCGGTTTGAGCCTGTCTTCTTCCTGCGCCCCGATACCGATCGCTACTTTCCCGCGGGCGGCTTCGATCGCATCGCCGTCAGCTCGTGGAAAAAAGAGGTTTTTCTGCGGCCGCTGCGGCCGTTCGTCCGGCCCTTCCTGCCGCCGGCGCTGATCGATCTCTGGCACACCACCAATCAGATGTCGAAATATCTGCCGCTCGACGACCGCGTGCCGGTCGTGCTCACCATTCACGACCTCACGTTTCTCCATGAGACCCCGCACGACGAACAACTACGGAAGATCGAAAGGAAACTCGCCGACATCCAGGCGAAGGTCGATCGTGCCAGCGTGATCGTCACTGATTCGCACTACGTCGCCAACGACGTGCGGGCACATCTGAATTTGGGTGACCGGCCCGTGCATGTCGTTCCACTCGGACTGGCTGACCCGTCCCCCTCGGCGACCACGCGACCAGGCTTTCTGGCCGACGGCCCCTTCGTGCTTTCCGTGGGCAACTGCCTGGCCCACAAGAACTTTCATGTGCTCTTCGACCTGCTCGATCGCCTGCCCGGGCGGCGGCTGGTCATCGCCGGCAAGAAGGCGACCCCCTACGGAGACTTTCTCGCTCGCGAGATCATTCGCCGGGGACTCGAGGGCCGGGCGATTCTGACGGGTGAAGTCTCCGACGCCGATCGCCAATGGCTCTACGAACACTGCGAGGCGTTCCTGTTTCCATCGCTCACTGAGGGCTTTGGATTCCCTGTGCTCGAGGCGATGCAGTGCGGCAAGCCGGTCTTTCTTTCTCGGACGACGTGCCTCCCGGAGATTGCCGCCGAGAACGGTTTTTACTTCGATTCGTTCGACCCGGCGGCGATGGCGGCGGCCTATGACGCGGGCATGGCGGCCCAGCGTG
This sequence comes from Planctomicrobium piriforme, assembly GCA_945869735.1. Lineage (GTDB taxonomy): Bacteria > Planctomycetota > Planctomycetia > Pirellulales > UBA1268 > QWPN01. Next base: position 13,533 of record CAMBPQ010000013.1, on the reverse strand, counting down.
GCGACCCCGGATTCGCCGACCGTGTCCGGGCCCACGCCGCCGGCTACTCCTGGGCGGAGACGGCCCGCGGCTATCTGCGGGCCTACGAGTCGGCTCTGGCCGGAAACACAGCCTGAAAATGGCATTCCTGGGCCTCCCCGCTCCTGCTACCTTCTCCCCCGATCCGTTGTCCGCAGGCAGCCCATCTTCCGAGGCGTCGCGGATGACCAGCGTGTCCCAGGAGGCTTCATGCACAATCGTGCGCTCATCACCGGTGTGACCGGCCAGGATGGTTCCTACCTCGCGGAACTGTTGATCGCGAAGGGCTACGAGGTCCACGGCCTGCGGCGGCGATCGAGCACCTTCGGTACCGGCCGCATCGAACACCTGATCTTCGGCGAGTCGCCGCAGTTGCAACTGCACTACGGCGACCTCTCGGACGGCAACGGTCTCGTCCGCCTGATCCGCGAGATTCGCCCCACCGAGGTCTATAACCTCGCGGCCCAGAGCCACGTCCGCGTGAGCTTTGACCAGCCCGCCTATACAGCCGACGTCACGGCCGTCGGCACGCTGCGGCTCCTCGAGGCGATCCGCGACGTGCAGGATGACACCGGTGAGCAGATCCGCTTCTATCAGGCGTCGAGCTCGGAGATGTACGGCAAAGTGCTGGAGACGCCGCAGAAGGAAACCACTCCCTTCTACCCGCGGAGCCCCTACGGCGTCGCCAAGGTCTACGGCCACTGGATCACCATCAACTACCGCGAGAGCTACGGACTGCACGCTTCCTGCGGCATTCTCTTCAACCACGAGAGCCCTCGCCGCGGTGAGACGTTCGTGACCCGCAAGATCACCCGGGCCGCCACGCGGATCAAGCTTGGCTTGCAGAAGAAACTCCATCTCGGCAACCTCGATTCCCAGCGCGACTGGGGCTTCGCCGGCGACTACGTCGAGGCGATGTGGTTGATGCTCCAGCAGGACAAGGCCGACGACTACGTGATCGCGACGAACGAGCTCTCTTCGGTCCGCGACTTCTGCGAGCAGACATTCGCCCGCCTCGATCTCGACTACCGCGAATTCGTCGAGATCGACCCCCGCTACTACCGTCCCGCCGAGGTCGACCTGCTGCTCGGCGACAGCACCAAGGCCCGCACGCGGCTCGGCTGGAGGCCGCGGACGAACTTCCCGCAACTGGTCGACATGATGGTCGAGGGTGATCTCGCACTCGCCCGCCAGGAGGCCCTCATCCAAGGCCTGACGCCATCCGTGCGGAAGGCAGCCTGAATGTCGCCAAGGGGACCTCACCGATGACCATGATCTCGTATGCCCAGAACTTCGAGGACGTGATCCTCAATCGGGTGTTTCACGACGTGGCCAACGGCCGCTACATCGACATCGGCGCATTCGACCCGACGATCGACTCGGTCACAAAGCACTTCTACGACCACGGCTGGTCGGGGGTGAATGTCGAGCCTGTCGAGCGGTTTTATCAGAAGTTTGTGGCCGAGCGGCCCCGCGACTGGAACCTCAATGTCTGCGTCGGCACCGCCATCGGCACGGTCGAGTTCCAGGAATGGGGCGACTCCGGCCTATCCACGATCCGCGAGATGTTCGATGCCAAAGTCGTGGCCGGCATGGGCTTCGCCCGCACGACCCGAACCGTCCCCATGACGACGCTCGCCGAGATCACGAGGCAGCTCGACGGCCAGGACGTGCAGTTCCTAAAGATTGACGTGGAAGGGGCCGAGCGGGACGTGCTGCTCGGGGGCGACTGGCGGTCCTTTCGTCCCCGCGTGATCCTGCTCGAGGCGATCAAGCCGAAGCTGCCCGGTTCGGATCCCTATTCCTTCGAACCGTCATGGTACGAGTGGGAGGGGCTGCTCTTCGAGCATGGCTACGAGTTCGCCCTCTTCGACGGGCTCAACCGCTACTACTACCGTCGCGAGGAGCCGGCGCTACGCGGGCCGCTCTCGTACCCCGCCAACGTCACCGATGGCTTCCAGCTCATGCACGGCCATTTTCTGGCGAGTCAACGCAAGGCCGGCTAGCGGCCGCCCGCCGACCGAAAGGATCCGCCGTGAACATCTGGTACGACGTCACCGGCCTGACCCATTGGAATCGGCTACAACTGACGGGCATCCAGCGGACGACCGTCGGCATCCTGAATGGGCTGCTCGGGCAGGGCATTGCCCTCAAGATCGTGCACTTCGATCTACGTCGCGGTGAGTTTGTCCCGCTAAACATCGCGGCTCTGCCGGCGTCGGTTCGCAGCCACATCAACGCGGCGGCGGAAACGGACCTGCCCGGATCGCAGCAAACAGGTAAGCCGCAGCGGACAGGTGAGTCGGTGGTAGCCAAAAAGCGGTGGCTCTCTCGAACAACGCTGTTCGGGACGGCACCGGCGGCCGACGACCTGCGGGCCGCGTTGCGGCAGTTCAAGATCGCGGGGCGAAATCTGCGGCGGCATGCGGCCCGCTGGGCTCGGACGAGATGGTCGCCGCCGGACCTGACGTCCCCACCATCGCCAAGCGTCACGGGTCTACCGGCGGGCACCACGGCACCCATCCCCCCCGTACCGCCCGGTGGCGAAGGCCCATTCGCCCCCGGCGACGTCCTTCTCTCGCTCGGCTGCACCTGGTCCATGCCGGGCCATGCCACCGCCGCCGCGGCGGCGCGACACCGGGGCATCCGCGTGCTGCGGATGATCTACGACCTGATCCCGGCCATCCAGCCTCAGTGGGTCGCCCCCGTGCACACCCGTGAGTTCACGCTCTGGGCCCGCAATGTCCTCACCGAATCTGACCATGTCTTCACGATCTCCGAGTTCTCAAAGCGTGAGATCGAACGCTACTGCCATGAATGTCAATTCGATCCGCCGCCACTCTCGGTCGTAAGACTCGGCGATGTGCTCAGCGCCACCGAAGCGACTGGCCCGGAGGCACCACTGCCGCGGTTCGTGCCGGCACGCCCCTTTTTCGTCTGCGTCTCGACGCTCGACGTCCGGAAGAATCATCGCCTGCTCTACGACGCCTGGAGCGTGCTCGCCGCCCGCGATCCCGACGCCTGCCCCGACCTCTTGTGCATCGGCACGCCACATCTCTATGTCGATGACCTGCTGCATGAAATCCGCCACGATCGGGCGGTGAATGGCCGGATCCATATTCTCCAGAGCATCGACGACCGCGAACTCTCCTGGTATTACGCTCACTGCGTGGCCACGATCTATCCCTCACGATACGAGGGCTGGGGACTGCCCGTGGCCGAGAGCCTCGGCCACGGCAAACTCTGCCTCGCCTCTCATGCGGCGAGCATTCTCGAGATCAGCCGCACGCTGCCGGAGTTCTTCGATCCACGCGACCCTCAAGGGCTCGTGGGCCTCCTGGACCGTGCCCTGCACGACCCCGCCTGGGTCGGCGAGCGGGAGCGGTTGATCCACGAGTCGTTCGTGCCAACGCCCTGGACCCACACGGCCGGCCAGTTGCTCACGGCGATCGACACCGAATCCTCCATGATCCCTGAAGCGGCGTGATACCCATTCGCCACGGAACAGCGTGACAGGAACACGGCACATCGTGTTGATCCGACAGACGCTGCGAACGTTCGAGAAACACTGCATCCGTCCTATGGGCCGGCTGCTAAAACGCTCAGTCCGCGGTATGGAGTGCAGCAACGACGAGGTCGTGCTGCTCGAGCAGCGTGTCGCCGCACTCGAATCGCTTGTCCGTGAACTGACCGGCCTTGCCTACCTCCGGCTCGCGGACGACAACGCGGCCACCGGGGACGACCGGACGGCCGCATGACGATGCCGCTCACCATTCTCATCGACCTCCGCGTGGCGGAGTTTCATGGCGATCGGGGCATCCCGGCCTACAGCCAGAGCCTCGCCGCCGAACTCTGCCGGGCCTTCCCGGCGCACCGCTGACTGCTCCTCGACGACGATCGGCTACCGCCGTCGTCACGCGCGACTGAACTCGCCACCCACGGCATGTGGTGCACGGCGGAGTAAGCCGAGGCCATAGCCTCCACACGGATCGATGCCCTGATCACCGGCTGCTTTTTCCTACCGCGGCACGACTGCCACGACACGATCCGCCACGCGGCGATCGATTCCGGACGCGTGCACTGCATCTACGGCGACATCGACCACCGCAAGCGGGAACTGATGCGGCTGCCGGCTGGCGACACCGCCGCGGTCATCTGCACGGGCTACGTGTCGACCGAAGGCCTCGTGCGGCACGCGACCATGCTCGTCTACCCATCGCTGTACGAGGGCCTCGGGCTCCCGGTCCTCGAGGCCTACGGGTGCGGAGTGCCCGCCGTCGGCTCGGCGACGTCGTCGGTGGTCGAACTGGTGATTTCCGAACTCGCCTTCAACCCCGCCGAGCCCGCCTCGATCGCGGCGGCCATGCACCGGCTCCTGGCCAAACCAGGCGCTGCTGCCCGTCGAGCCGGTGGACGATCCGACCGCGACGCGCGATCACGGGTGACGGCAAGCGTGGCGAGGAGCGTCGCGCTTGTCGCGCAGTGGAGGCCGGCACGGCTCGTAATCGCAGGCTGGGCCGCGGCCCGCTCCTGCCGCCGGACAACTCCTCAGCCTCGGGAAGCAGCTCGTCGTCACCGACGAAGGCAGTTTCACCGAACTTCCGCATGCCATGACCACGTTCGTCGCCGTCGACTGCACGCCGGCCGTATGAGCTGACGCGATCGAGGTCGCGGCGTACCGCTGGCCATGATCACCCCCGGCGCTGGAGCCGGTCATCGAGCGTCGGCCGGCGGAGCACGATCATCGGATCGGCCTCGGCGCGGACGGTCGCGAAACTCAGCGGCTTGGCGAGGACCATGCCTGCCACGAAGCCGGCGATATGGGCCGAGTAGGCGACCCCGCCGCCGCCCCCGCCCTGATCGAAGAAGCCACTGACAATCTGGAACAGAAACCAGATCCCGACGGCCACGTAGCCCGGCACGTCGACCATCATCCGCAGCAGGATCACGCTCACCCGCCGCTGCGAATGGAGCACGAGGTAGCCGCCGAGCACCCCCGAAATCGCCCCCGATGCGCCGAGGCAGGGCGTGAGCGCGGCCTCGCCAGAGCTATTGAGCGCCACGAATGTCAGCGATGCGATGACGCCGGTGGCCAGATAGAAGATCAGATACTTCACGTGCCCCATGTCGTCTTCGATATTGTCACCGAAGATCCACAAAAACCACATGTTGCCGAGCAGATGCATGATGCTGCCGTGCATGAAGATGGCGGTGAAGAGCGTCATCCACGGGGGGATCGGCGTCTTTTGCAGGCCCGGGTCGGTGACCTGGATATCCCCCTGGGGTGTGTGGATCGTCCGCAGCGAAGGCTCCAGTTCGATGTCCTGGCCGGTGATAATCTCCTGGGGCACCTGCACGTAGGCCATCGTGAACGCCTCGTTGCTCCCCATCCCCTGGAGGACAGCGAACACGAAGACGTTCGCCGCGATCAGGGCGATCGTCACGAATGGAAACGTCCGCCGGTCGGAATTGTCGTCGCCAACTGGAAATACCATAGAAGGTGGCAGCCGTGGGGTGAGTGGATCACAGTCGCGATGTGGATCACTGTCAGCGAGTGAAGCGATGCACCATCGTATGCGTGTAGGTCTGGCCCGGGTCGAGCCGGGAGCTCGGCCAGTCGGCGTGATGGATACTATCTGGATACTTCTGGGTCTCGAGGCAGATGCCGCCGTTGGGTGCGTAGACCGCGGCTTCCTTCCCGACCTCCGGCTTACCATGGAGCGTGCCGTCGAGGAAGTTGCCCATGTAAACCTGCACGCCAGGCTGATCCGAAAGCACTTCCAGTCTTCGTCCGCTGCCCGGATCGCGCAGCGTCACGGCGGTCCGCAGGCTGCCGTCGGGCTTCCAGTCGCGGACAACATAATTGTGATCGACACCGCGGGGCGTGCCCGAGGCGGCGTCTGGGGGCAGCGTCTCGATCGCGGCGCCGCAACGGCCCCACGGCAGCCGCTCAGGACGGAAGTCGAAAGGCGTGCCCTCAACCGGGGCGAACGTGCCGGTCGGGATGGAGCCGGCGTCGACCGGCAGGTAGCGGTCGGCGTTGACCGCCAACTCATGGTCGCGGATCGAGCCAGAGGCATGGCCCGCCAGGTTCCAGTAGGAATGATGGACCATGTTTACGATCGTGGCGGCGTCGGTCGTCGCCCGCATCTCCACCACGAGTTCGCCCTGGGGCGTGAGCGTGTAGACGGCCTGCGCCGCAAGTCGGCCAGGATAGCCCTCGTCGCCGTCGGGGGACACCATCTCAAACGCGACCGAGGGGCCGCGCTGCGTGACCCGCGGCGTGCCCTTCCAGAGTTTCTTGTCGAAGCCGACGACGCCACCGTGCAGATGATTGGGGCCGTTGTTGATGGCGAGGTTGTAGGTCTTGCCATCGAGCTCGAACGTGCCGGCGGCGATCCGGTTGGAATAGCGGCCGCAGGTGGCACCAAAATAGGGATGTCCCTTCAGATAGCCCGCGAGCGAATCGAAGCCGAGTACCACGTCGACTGGCATGCCCTCCGCGTCATCCTTGGGCGGCACGTGAAAACTCGTGAGAATCGCACCGTAGTCGGTCACGGTCGCCTTCCAGCCGCCGGGCACCTCGAGCGTGTAGCGGTACGCCTCGCGGCCGTCGGGCAGTGTGCCAAACGGCTGGACGGTGGGAATGGTGAACACTGCGGCCGCGGGCGGCACGGGCATGTGTTTATCTCCAACGGGTTTTGGCGTCTCACCCGCCACACAGGCAAGGCACGAACTGGCGAGACCCAAAACGACCGCCGATCGCACCGACACCCGCGCCTTCATTCTTCCCCCTTCGACTGGTGACAGCCGTCCACTACGCCCCCTGCGACTTCGCCGCAGCGCGAGGCCTGGGCGTGGTCTCGGCCTCCTCCTGCTTGAGTGCGATCCAGCCGTCGATACTCCACGGCCCGCCGCCATAGGCGGCGAGCGAGAGCAGTCCGCCGCCGATCGCAAGGTTCTTCATGAACTGGATCGTCTGCAACTGCCGCTGGCCGGGGTCGGCAAACCGCCAGAAGTCATGAAAATAGAATGAGGCCGCCATCAGGAAGATGAACAGAAAGATGGCGCCGATCCTCGTCCAGGCGCCGAGAATCAACGACAATCCGCCGATGAGCAACAGCCCGATCGCGCCGAAGAGGGCGAACTTCGGGTTGGGAACCCCCTCCGACGCCATGTAGGCGGCGGTGGAGGAAAACTGCGTCACCTTGTTGACGACGGCGCTGGCGAACACGACTGCAATCATCAGCCGTCCAAGCAGCGATACGAACCCTTGCACGGCATCTGCCATCTGCTGCATCGATCCTCTCCTCAGACCTCATGACTGACTGCAAATGGTCGCCCACGGGCCCCGACGGGGCAAGGGGGAAAATCCCGGGGATTCAGGAGGGTTCGTCCCGCGTGATGCAGTGCACGCCGCCCCGGCCGCGGACGAGTTCGCGGCAGTCGAAGGGCTCGATCCGGCGATCGGGGAAGCAGCCGGCGATTGTCGCCAGCGCCGGCTCGTCGGTCGGGCCGCCGAAGACGGGCACTACGACGAGCCCATTAGCGACGTAGAAGTTGAGATAGCTCGCAGGCAGTTGCGTGCCCTGGAAGGCGAACCCTGCCGGAATGTCGATGGGCACGACCTCGAGCGTTCGGCCCCGGGCATCGACGTGACGGCGGAGCAGCGTCAGGTTGGCCTCGAGACCCGCGTGGTTGGGGTCGAGCGGGTCGGGCTGTCGCGCCGCGAGCACGCGGCCGGGGGCCACGAACCGCGCGAGCTGGTCGATGTGGCCGTCGGTATCGTCGCCGGCGAGATCGCCACCCACCCAGAGCACGCGATCGACCGACAGCCACCGCTGGAGGATCGCCTCCATCGCGTCGCGGTCGAGGCCGGGATTCCGCCGCGGGTCGACCACGCACCGCTCGTTCGCGAGCAACGTGCCGTCGCCGTCGGTCTCGATCGCGCCCCCTTCGAGCACCACGTGCGGCTCGAAGGCCTGCATGCCGAGATGCTCTGCGATGCCGCGAGACACCCCTGCGTCGGCATCCCACGGCGGATACTTGCCACCCCATGCGTTCCAGTCCCAGCAGACGGCGGCCGGCGGCGAGCCCGTCCGCTCCCGCGGCACGACGAACACGGGCCCCGTGTCGCGGATCCAGGAATCACTCGTGGGCAGTTCGACGAAGGTAACGCTTGGCTCGTCGGCCAAGAGCGCCCGCGGTCCGGCAAGCACGTCGCGCGTGCCGACGATCCGCACCGGTTCGTACGCGGCGACGAGCCGCGCGAGCCGCGCGTAGACCGGCGGGATGGCGGCGAAGGAACCCAGGAACGTCGCACGGCGGTGCGGCCACGCCAGCCACGTGGCGGCGTGCGGCTCCCACTCGGCCGGCAGCCGGTAGTCGGGCATGCCGTTACGACCCCCAGCGATTGAGCAGATGGCCGTAGGCGTCGATCCGCCGGTCGCGGAAGAAGGGCCACCGCGTCCGCGACCACTCGATGCGGTCGAGATCACACTCGCAGACAAGCGTCTCGAGGGAGTCGTGGCCGGCCTTCATGAGGGCTTCGCCATTCGGCGCGTAGACGACGCTCGCGCCCCAGAAGCGCAGCGGCCCCTCACGGCCGGTGCGGTTGACCGCCACGACAAATACGCCGTTGGCGATGGCATGGCTGCGGAGCATCGTGTCCCACGCCTCATACTGCTCGCGGTGCAGCGCTTCCTCGCCGTCGAGCCAGCCGATAGCCGTGGGGTAGAAGAGCGCCTGCGCGCCCGCCATCGCCGTAAGCCGCGCGGCCTCGGGATACCACTGGTCCCAGCAGACCAGCGGCCCCACAGCGAGCCGGCTCGTGGGCACGCTTATGAAGCCCGTATCGCCCGGTGCAAAATAGAACTTCTCGTAATAGTGCGGGTCGTCGGGAATGTGCATCTTGCGGTACAGACCGGCCGTCGAGCCGTCGGCCTCAAAGATCACCGCCGTGTTGTGGAACAGGCCGGCGCTCCGCCGCTCAAACACGCTTCCCAGGAGCACGACTCGATGCTTTCGCGCTGCCGCGGCCAGGCGTTCGGTGAGCGCCCCCGGCACCACCTCCGCCTCGGCGAACCTGACGTGGTCTTCGGACTGACAGGGGTACTCGCCGGCGAAGAGTTCCTGGAGGCAGACCACCTCCGCCCCTGCAGCAGCCACCTCGGCGATGCCGGCCAGCGCCTGCGCTATGTTGTCTTCCCGTGAGGCCGAGCAAGCAGACTGCACCAGTCCAATCCGCACGACGCTCCCACGGCCGTTCATCCCGCGACCGCCTCTTCGAACTTCGCCGCCGGGACGGGGAACTGTTCGGCGAGCAAGGCCACTTCGCGCCGCGTCGAATCGACCACAGTCGCATCATCATGCGACTTCAAGACCTGCAGAATCCAGCGGGCGATCCGCTTCATCTCGTCGCGGCCCATCCCGCGAGTCGTGAGCGCCGGCGTACCGAGGCGGATGCCAGAGGGATCCATCGGCTTTCGCTCATCGTAGGGGATCATGTTTTTGTTGCAGGTGATGCCGCAGCGGTCGAGCGTCTCTTCGGCCAACTTACCGCCGATCGAGAGCGGCGTGACGTCGACGAGCATCAGGTGGTTGTCGGTGCCGCCGCTGACGAGCTTCACACCGCCGGAGGCCAGGGCCTCGGCGAGCGTTCGCGCGTTGTCGACGACCTGCGTCGCGTAGGTCTTGAAGGCTGGCTCGAGCGCCTCGCGGAAGGCCACCGCCTTGCCGGCGATCACGTGCATGAGCGGGCCACCCTGCTGGCCGGGGAAGACCGACCGGTCGAGCGCCTTGGCATTCTCCGCCCGGCACATCGCAATGCCACCCCGTGGGCCACGGAGCGTCTTGTGGGTCGTGCTCGTGACGAAGTCGGCCACCGGCACCGGGTTGTCGTGGATGCCCGCCGCGACAAGGCCGGCGTAGTGGGCCATGTCGACCATCAGTTTTGCACCCACCTCGCGGGCAATCTCGGCGAACCGGCCGTGCGGGATCTCACGGGGATACGCACTGGCCCCGGCGACGATCAGTTTCGGCCGGTGCTCGCGGGCCAGCCTGGCGATCTGATCAAAGTCGAGCAGGTGGTCGCCGCGGCGAACGCCGTAATGCACGAACTTATAGAAAATGCCAGAGGCGTTGAGCTTCATCCCGTGCGTGAGGTGGCCGCCGTGGGCCAGATCGAAGGCGAGGACGGTGTCGCCCGGCTGGATCGCGCAGAGATAGACGGCGGCGTTGGCCTGACTACCCGAGTGGGGCTGCACGTTGACATGCTCCGCCCCGAACAGGGTCTTCAATCGCTCGCGGGCGATGTCCTCGACCTTGTCGACGAACTCGCAGCCACCGTAGTAGCGGTGGCCCGGATAGCCCTCCGCGTATTTATTGGTGAGCACGCTTCCGACGGCCTGCATCACGGCTGGGCTCGTGAAGTTTTCGCTGGCGATCATCTCGAGGCCTTCCTGTTGCCGCACCTGCTCCGCGGCGATGGCGGACCAGACCTCGGGATCCTCGCTCTCGATGAAATTCGGCTGGGTGCTCACCTGCGTATCCTCCGTGCTGGACGATCGGAACCTCACTTAAGAATAGTCACGATTGTCGGCCGCCCCAGGGGCATCGTCAACGAACGCGACTGGGGCTCGCGGAATGAACGTGGCCGCGTCCTGTCGGCTACCATACAGGCTGTTTCACAGCGGGAGGTGCCTGCCATGACCCGTGGTCGATTGCGTTGGTTCGCGGCCGTCGTCGCGGCCGTCGCCTGCGCCGGGCCGGCGGTCGAGGCCCGGGGGCAGCTGCAGATCACCGGGCAGCTTTCGCTCTCCGGCACGGTCGAGTCGGTGGCCGGAAGTCGGGTCACTGTCCGCGACGACGCGGGCATGCGGCACGAGGTCCGCGTGCAGAAGCCCGACGAGCAGGGAGTGCCGCTCGCTGACGGACGCCTCCTTGCCTTTCCGGCCGAGGTGCAAATCACCGGCTCGATCGACGCCGCGAAACTCAAACCTGGTCAGGTCGTCCGCTTCAAGGCACGACTCAGCGGCAAAGGCACGGCCGACAGCGCCATCGGCGAGGTGACGGTCATTGACGCCGACGCCGCGATAGTCGGCGTGGTCTGGAACGGTGCGGAACCGACGACGCCCAAGGATATCGCCGACTGCGAGGTCACCGCTCCGCTAAGCAAGGCACTCAAGAATCGGCTCGTCGTCGAGTTGCCCGCCGGGCAGCCGTTCAAGAAGAAGACCCTGGTGTCGGTCAAGCTCGAGGACGGGGCGAAGGCCCGGCTTGTGAGCACCGACCTCAAGCGGATCGAGCCGGGTGCGACGGTGGTCCGCCTGGAGGCGGCGCAGCTCGACTCGGGCGATGTGGTCGCCAAGACACTCGTCGTCGAGAACGGCGCATCTGCGGCCGTCGCCAACCGCGGCGACGACGTGCTCGAGAACAGATATCGTTCGCTATCCGACATGCCGATGAAGGAGCCCCGGCTCGTCCGCTCGCCCCACTTCGCGTTTCTCACCGATCTTTCGGACCGCGAGTGGGCCATCGTCCGCGACAAGCTTGAGCGAATGGCGGGCCTCCTGGAAAGGTATTTCGGCCGCAAGAGCACGGGCGTGGTCGAAGGCTTCATCGTCCGTGACCTCGCGACCTGGCCCGAGGGCACGCTCAAGGAGGCGATGGGGGTCGAAAAGATCCGCCGCGGCGAGGGGGTGTGTTTCAACTCGTCGCTGGGCCCGCAGCGACGGGCGGAACTCTATTCCTGCGCCGATCACGGCGTGATCCAGCACGAGTGCGTGCACGGCTTCTGCCACCTCACGTTTGGATCCACCGGCCCGACGTGGCTGGCGGAGGGCGTCGCCGAACTCGGCAACTACTGGCGCGACGGTGACACGGCCGTCGAGATCAGTCCTGGTGTGATGGGCTACATCCGCGGTACCACGCCGAAGCGGTCGCTCGGTGAGATTGCCGTGCCCGGCCGCGAGCCAGCCGGGGGCTGGCAGGACTACGCATGGCGGTGGGCTCTCTGCCATCTCCTCGCCTACAACCCCAACTACACCGACCGCTTCAAGCCGCTTGCCGTGGCGCTGATGGAGGAGCGACCGGGGGCGTCGTTCGACGCGGTCTACGGACCGGTCGCTCGTGAGATCGGATTTGAGTACGACCGGTTCCTCGAGACCGTGGGCAACGGCTACCGCGCCGACCTCACCGCCTGGCCGTGGAAGGCGAAGTTTCGGCCGCTCGCCACTGGCGCCACCGCGAACATCGACGTTGCGGCCGCCGCGGGCTGGCAGGCCGCCGGGATCACGGTCGAAAAGGGAGCGACCTACGAGATCGAGGCGGCTGGCACGTGGCAGACCGCCAAGGCTGCGGCTGCCGGCGGTGCCGACGGCGACAGCGCCAGCCACGGCAGGCTCGTGGCGACCATCTTCCACGACTTCGCGCTCACCAAAGAGATTCCCCTGGGCGCGCGGTCGTCGTTCGTCGCGCCGTCCGACGGCCAGCTCTTCCTGCGGTGCGACGACGACTGGACGCAACTTGCCGACAACGAGGGTGAGCTCGCCGTCACGATCCGCCGCCCATGATTCCCACGACGAGAGCGCATCTGCCTTGGGTGGAGCAGGGCGGAGTGCTTACCCGCATTCCCCACGCTTGGGGCTTCCTGTCGGGAGGCAAGAGGGTCGGCGAACGCTCGAGGAGCCTTGGGCGTATCCTCGCCCCGGCGACAAGACTTTTGCCGCCCCCGAGCCGGCGATCCACATAAGTCGAATGCGCTTTAACGCCCTTGGGCTTCCTGAGCGGGGCGTCTGCTTGCTCAGCCATGCCACCGTCACACCCGGCGGCCGAGGGACTCCACGTCCCTCGGCCGCGTTGACGGTCGCGTAAAGAAAAAACCGCCGCTCAGGCCTGCGCCGGCTTCTTCAGGAAGCTGACGATCAGGGGCAGCACGGCGCCGACGAGCGCCGCCAGGCCACCAGTGCCGGCGAGGCTGTCGGTGCCACCAACGAGCGAGCCGATCGCCGGCACGAGCATCGGCAGGATCTTGCCACCGAGGCCGCCACCCACAAGTCCGAGCACCGTGTTGAGCATCGGGCCGAGGTTCCGATTCTTGAGCAGCGCGCCCACGATGTTGCCACCGGCACCGCCGGCGATGAGGCTCACGATCCAGGTGATGATCTGGGGATCCATTGATATCCGTCCTTCGCGTATAGGTCTGTCGTTCAGGGGCCGCGTCCTCCGCCGGACATGCCCTTCTTCCTGATGAGTTGCCGCCGGAGCCGGTGGCGTCACGGGGTTCGCAAGAAATCTACGATTGCTCGCCAGCCGACCGGCGACGCGAACGGTCGTGCTGATTGCGCGGCCGGGACTCAGGCATTTCTTTTGGGGTCCTTCGGGGAACTTTGTGGGCGTGGGGTTGCCCATGCAGTGCGCCCGTGGGGTCGCGGGCGAAACGGTGCCGGATTGGTTCACCGGCGGTGACATGCTCGCCGCCGGGGGATTTTGCTACAGGATGCTCGGGTGGCCGAC
>CAMBPQ010000012.1 GCA_945869735.1 Planctomicrobium piriforme | reverse complement strand
AGGATGACACTTTCTTCTGGTATTGGATCGGTGACCATGACCAGTATGAGCAACTCCTTGCTGAGTAGGTGAGCCAGATCGCGGCGAACCAACCGATGCAGCGGACTCGCGATAAAATCCAGCGGTGTGGTCAGTCCAGGGTCGCGAGCCGCTGATCGCGACCGTTCGCGAAATGATGCATCGCATTATCCTTGCGTCGGCGGCCCTCACTGTGATCGGTTGTGGCGGCTACTCTTTGCCCTCGGCGACGTCGAGGCCTGTATCGCCGGACGATCTTGTTGGTGAATGGAGTTAACGGCCCTATGGGGCCGGGAATCCAAAGGTTGTTTTAAGGCTGACACCCGACCCTGTTTTCACCCAAACTGTGCAAGTTGGCGATCAGACCATCACCCAATCAGGTACGTGGGCTGTGCAGAGGACCCCCTTTCAAGGGCACCACTTCCAGAGCGAGAATCTGGGCGTGGAGCAACCCAAGGGTGGCAATCAATGCCACGCGGAAAGAAGGAACAGGCTGAGCAAATCATCCCCAAGCTTCGGGAGGTCGAGGTCGAGGCGGGAAGAGCCAAGACCGTCGAGGAGGCAAAAAGTGCTCTTGGCCTTGATCGACTGAGCGAACGTCGGGCATGTCTTGTGATGGGACAGTCAAGGAACACGCAGCGACGGCAGCGGCATGTTCCAGATGACGAGCCCCGCCTTGATGAGGTGGCGGGCGTATTCCCCGCGCTCGCGATTGGGGCGTCATCGCGGCCGCGGTACGGCCGGGGCGTGGAACTGTGCCCCGCAAAGACGCCTCAGGCTCACGCGTGACCCGTCTTACAGCCGACAGTTGCCGATCCGCGTCTCGATCACGGCGGTGGCGCCGATCGCCTCCAGCCGCTCCATGACGGCGTGGACGTCGCCAAGCTTCACCATGGCACGGACCGCACACCATGCCTGATCCTCGAGCGACATCACGGTCGGGGAGTTGAACCCAGGCGTGATCTTCTCGGCATCGGCCAACCGGGTGCGGGGCACGTTGTATTCCAGGAGCGTCCAACTGCGGGCAATCACGATCCCTTCCAGCCGCCGCACGATCCGATCGGCGAGGGCGGTGGCGGCGAGGCCCGGATGCTGCACGAGCACTGTCTCGTAGCGGCCGATCTCGTCGAGCACGTGGAGCCGGTTGGCCGCGAGCGTGCTGCCGGTCTCGACGAGGTCGACGATCGCGTCGGCGACGCCCAAGGCGATCATCACCTCGACACTTCCGGAGAGTTCGACGAAGTGGGCCTCGACGCCGCGGTCAGCCAGCCAGCGGCGGGTGATCCGCGGAAAGCTCGTGGCCACGCGGCGACCCGCGAGTTTGCGAGGGTCGTCGACCGTCGCATCGTCGGGCACGCAGAGCGCGAGTCGACAGGTACCTACGCCAAGATCGAGCCGGTGCACCACCTCGGCGCCACTCTCCGCCACGAGGTCGGCGCCGGTGATCCCCAGATCAATGGCCCCCTCGGCGGTGAGCACCGGGATGTCGTCGGTGCGGAGGAACGTGACCTCCACGGGCATGTCCTTGCAGCGGGCGAAGAGGCTCCGCTCCGTGCGGCGAAACGAGAGCCCCGCGTCGGCCAGCAGCTGCGCCGCGAGTTCCGAAAGCCGACCCTTACTGGGAATGCCAATCCGTAGAAGCCGTTCTTTGCCGTCCTCGCTCATGTCGTAGCTCCTTGTCCGCCGCCCTGCCGTGCCGCCTTCTCCTCGAGCCCCGACATGCCGAACCGCCGGGCCAGTTCGTCCTCGACCCTGGCGAGGGGCACGTTGCGGCAGGCCAGGAGCACGAGCGTGTGATAGATGAGGTCGGCCGCTTCGGAGACAACACGGTCGTCGGTCTCGCCGCGGGCGGCCTGGACAAGCTCGGCGGCCTCTTCGGTGACCTTTGCGCCAGCGGCCTCGGGGCCGCCGGCCAGGAGTTTGGTGGTGTAGGATCGGGAGGAGGGGTCGCGCTTCCGCGAGGCGATCACGCCCTCCAGCGTCTCCAGGACTTCGCCACAGCGGCGGGCCGATGTTCGAGAATCCGACACGAGTTCCAACGACTCCCGATGACTCCCCCACCGGCCGGCCGGAGGGCTCCGGGCCGCCGACCGCGGGGCCTTCAACTCTAGCATGGCCTGGCGGAGGCTCGTTCCACCCCGCCCCGCCACTCAGGGAAGACTGCTGGTTCCTATCGGGCCCCACCGCCTCCGGAAAATCGGCTTTGGCGGTGCGAATGGCCCGCCGGCTCGCCGCTGAGATCGTGAGCGTCGATTCGATGGCCGTCTACCGCGGGCTCGACGTGGGCACGGCCAAGCCCACCCTGGAGCAGCGGCAGCTCGTGCCCCACCACCTCGTCGACGTAGCGGCCGCCGCGGCCCCCTACAGCGTGGCGACGTGGCTGGAGGGGGCGACCCGCGCCGTGGCTGACTGCCGGTCCCGCGGCCGCGGCATCCTCTTCGTCGGCGGCACGCCGCTCTACCTCCGGGCCCTCCGCGACGGCCTCGCGTCGCTGCCGCCGGCCGATCCCGCCCTCCGCGGTCGGCTCGCGGCGGAGGCCGAAACCTGCGGCCCTGAGCCCCTGCACCGCCGGCTCGCGGAGATCGACCCCGTATCTGCCACCCGCATCCACCCCCGGGACGCGAGGCGGGTCATCCGGGCGCTGGAAGTGGCGACGACCACCGGACAGCCCCTGTCGTCGGCCCTCCACTCCGAGCCAAACCCGCTCTTCGAGGAGCGACTCCTGATCGTCGACTTGCCAAGAGCCACGCTCCACGACCGGATCGACCGTCGCGTGGAACGGATGTTTGCCGGAGGGCTCGTGGAGGAGACCCACGCCGCACTCGCTCTCCCCGGCGGTATCGGCCCAACGGCTCGCCAGGCCGCCGGCTACACGGAAGCGATCGACCTCATCGAAGGTCGGATCGACCGTACCGAGGCCATCCGCCGCACGCAGCAACGAACCCGCCAGCTCGCCAAAAGGCAGCTCACGTGGTTCCGCAGCTTCAAACGAGCCACATGGATCGCCGCCTAGATCGCAAGCAAAGAGCACAAAGGAATGCCCCTGCCGTGGAGCCGGGCTTGCTGGCAAGCGGAGCCATGGATGGCGGAGCACGGCCAGGCACGCAGTGAGTGGAGGCCCGGAAGGCCGTAGCGAACGTCCGGCGACATGGCAGGGGCATTCCCTTGCCAACACGAAACCGGGCACGCCCGAAAAACCTGCCCAGCCCCGTCTTCCGGCCGCCCTCCGATGCTAGCACTACCGGTGCTAGCACTTGATCTTGTGGTGGCACCCCTGCCCGCACCACAAAATCAGAAAAATCCTTGCGGCTGCCCTTGCGACCGATACCTTCGCCCCCGTGCCGGCAGGGAAGCCGGCTGAACCCTCACGGAGGATCTCGTTTCCATGGCAGCCAAACCCCTCATCGGCATCAACACCGACTATCGCTCCACCCGCAAGGAGCACGCCGCCCTATCGTTCGTCGCCGCCGGCTACTACGACGGCATCACCGCCTCGGGCGGCATCCCGGTGATCCTCCCCCCCTTGGGCGATGAGGACGACGTCGTCCGCCTGCTCGACCTGCTCGACGGCGTCGTGATGGTGGGTGGAGCCGACCTCGACCCCCGTCGCGACGGCTACATGCCCCATCCGTCCGTCCGCCCGATGGACACCCGTCGCGAGGATTTCGACCGTCTGCTCGCCAAGCACATCTGCGCCCGTCACATGCCGGTGCTCGCGATCGGCAGCGGTATGCAACTGCTCAACGTCACAGAGGGCGGCACCCTCTTCCTGCACATCCCCGAGGACCTGCCGAAGGCGATCCCACACAAGGACCCGACTGACCTCGCCCACCGGCATGCCCTCGTCGTGGAGCCGGGCTCGGCAATGGAACGCGTCTACGGCGACGGTGAGATCCGGGTCAACAGCATGCATCACATGGCAATCGACGACGTGGCCGCGAGTTTCCGCGTGACCGCCCGCGCCCCGGACGGCGTCATCGAGGCGATTGAGAGTGCCGTCGAAAACTGGACAGCCCTCGGCGTGCAGTTCCACCCCGAGGCCGAGAACGCTTCGGCACTCGACGTGAAGATCTTCGAGGAGTTCGTGATCGGTATCACGGGCGAGCAGCCCGCCATGAGGCTCGTCGCGTAGCCGCTCATCCGTTCGTCCCGCAGCCCTCGGGTGAATCCTCACCCGGGGCCGCGGGGGACGGTGCCTGCCGTCAAGAAGCCCCAAGCGCGAGCGCGGGGAATATGGGTCGCATCGATACGGCACCGGATTGGTTCGCCGGCAGTGACATGCTCGGCGCCGAGGGATGTTGCTCCAGGATGCCCGCTTGGCCGACTGGGCATCGCTCGTGAGTCGCAAAGATTCCCCAGCGTCTGCGCGTGCCACCCCCGGCTCCTCACGATCGGGAGGATGCCTGACGGGAGGATGCGGGTGCATCCTCCCGGAGGTGTAGCGCGTCACGCAGGATGGGTGACGCGGTAGATGTCGATCTCGGGGCCGGTCGCGACGCCCCGGGGCCGGCGAGGCTGCTGCTTCACCACACCCAGGCCCGCCGCGCGGATGGCCGGCTCGAAGTTCACCGCCCGGGCGCGACCGGGATCGGCGACGAGCGCCACGCCGTGCGGGGCGAGCACGCGAGCCACCACGCCGGCGAGCGCGTCGGCATGGTATTTTTCGTAGAGCACGTCGGCCGCCACGACGAGATCGAACGTGGGGACATCATCGGGCAGGCACCGCCAGTCGAGCAGGAGCATTTGGAGGCCCTCGGCCCCATTCCGGTCGGCGTTAAACCGGACGCCCTCCAGAGCATCCTCCTCGTAGTCGCTGGCCACTGCCTGGAAGCCACGCCGCTGGGCCACCATGGCTGGCAACGCCAGGCCGCAGCCGAGTTCGAGAAACCGGCGGCCACAGCCCTCCATGGCGGCGACATCCTCGGCGAGCACGACGGCCGACTCCCAGACATTGGCCCAATAGGGAATCCGTTCGTCCCGCTCGAAGGCCTCCACATCGATGAGCGCTTCGAAGTCCGGGGGAAGCCAAAACGTAAACGACGTGCCGCAGACGTCGATTACGCGATCCACGGGAGCAAATCGTTCGTAGCCCATCGTCGCCGGCCTCCACCGTCGCATCCGTCACGACCGACAACAAACCCGCCGTCGTTTGAGTCGCCGGCGGTCGCGTGAAGCCCTGCCGTGTGGCACGATTGTACGGTTTTCCCCCGTGCCGCCAGGCCCCGCCCCATGCTCACCGACTACGATCTTCATCTGCTCGGCGAGGGCCAGCACTGGAGTAGCTACGAAAAAATTGGCGCGCACCTCGAGACGCACGACGGCGTCCGGGGAGTGAACTTCGCCGTCTGGGCCCCCAACGCCGAGGGCGTGTCGGTCGTCGGCGACTTCAACGGCTGGGAGGGCGCGGCCCACCGGATGCACAAGCGGATTCCGTCCGGCGTCTGGGAGTTGTTCATCCCCGGTCTCGCTGCCGGCACGATCTATAAATACCGCGTTGACACCGCCGACGGCCAAAGCGACCGCACCGACCCCTACGGCTTCGGGGCCGAGGTGCCACCGCGGACGGCCTCTCAGGTAGTCGATCTCAGGGCCTACGAGTGGGGCGACGGCGACTGGATGGCCGGGCGTGCCGCCAGCAATTCGCTGTCCGCGCCGCTCAACATCTACGAGGTTCATCTCGGTAGTTGGCGGCGGCCGGGTGACGACCCGTACCGCTGGCTCAGCTACGCCGACCTCGAGCGGGAACTCGTGCCCTATGTGGTCGAGATGGGGTTCACGCACGTCGAGTTCCTACCCCCCACCGAACATCCGCTCTCCGCCAGTTGGGGCTACCAGACGATCGGCCTGTTCGCCGCCACCAGTCGATTCGGCCCGCCCCAGGCGTTGATGTCGTTGATCGACGCCCTGCACCGTGCCGGCGTCGGCGTGATCATCGACTGGGTCCCGGCCCACTTCCCCAAAGACGCGCATGGACTGCGTCGCTTCGATGGCACGGCGCTCTACGAGCACGCTGATCCGCGCAAGAGTGAACACCCCGACTGGGGCACGCTGATCTTCAACTACGGCCGAAACGAGGTCGCCAACTACCTGATCTCGAGCGCACTGTTCTGGCTCGATTATTACCACGTCGATGGCCTCAGGGTCGATGCCGTGGCCTCCATGCTCTACCTCGACTACAGCCGCAAGGAGGGGGAGTGGGAGCCCAACTGCTTCGGGGGTCGCGAAAACCTCGAGGCAATCGAGTTCCTCAAGCAGTTCAATGTCCAGGTCCACGAGCGGTTTCCGGGCACGCTGACGATTGCCGAAGAATCGACCGCCTGGCCCGGCGTCTCGCGGCCCACGTATCTCGGCGGCCTCGGCTTCAGCCTGAAGTGGAACATGGGCTGGATGAACGACACGCTGCGGTACATGCGGCACGAGCCCGTGCACCGCAAATACCACCACGACGAACTCACCTTCAGCCTCATCTACGCCTTCCATGAAAACTTCGTCCTGCCGTTCTCGCACGACGAAGTCGTCCACGGCAAGGGCTCGATGATCGGTCAGATGCCGGGCGATGACTGGCAAAAGTTCGCCAACCTCCGCCTCCTGTACGCCTACATGTGGTGCCACCCCGGCAAGAAACTGCTCTTCATGGGATGCGAGTTCGGGCAGTGGTCCGAGTGGGACTTCGACACGAGCCTGCAATGGCACCTCGTCCAATGGGAGAAGCACAAGGGCCTCGCCCGGTCCATCGCCGACCTCAATGCACTTGTTCGCCGCGAGCGGTCGCTCCATGAACTCGACTTCGACGGCCGTGGCTTCGAGTGGATCGACTGCCACAACTGGCAAGACAGCGTCCTCTCCTTCATTCGCAAGGCGAAGAACCCGGACGACTTCGTGATCTCCTGTTCCAACTTCACGCCAGTGCCCCGCGAGGGCTACCGTCTGGGAGTCCCCCACGGCGGCATCTACGACGAGGTCTTCAACAGCGATTCGGCGTGGTATGGCGGCGGCAATCTCGGCAACGCGGGCGCACTCGAGGCACAGCCGCACCCACACCACGGTCGCGACTTCTCGGTCACGCTCACCCTCCCGCCCCTCGCAACCGTCGTGCTCAAGCCACGCCGCTGACCGCACGAAAGCCGTCGCTCGTGACCGCCGGGGATCCGCCGGCGGTGACATGCTCGCCGCCGGGTTGTCAGGAAGCCCCAAGCGCGAGCGCGGGGAATACGGGTCGCATCGATGCGGCGACGCATTGGTTCGCCGGCGGTGACATGCTCGCCGCCGGGGGATTTTGCTACAGGATGCCCGCGTGGCCGACGGGGCGTCGCTCGTGAGTCGCAAAGATTCCCCGGCGTCTGCGCGTGCCTCCCCCGGCTCCTCACGATCGGGAGACGGTTCGATCGTCCGTGCAACGCGCTTCCGTCAGCAAGCGCAACGGCGTGAGCGTTACGGCTGCTCCCGTTTCAGGAAGCCCCAAGCGCGAGCGCAGGGTAGACGGGCAGCCTCGAGGCACGGAGCGTCGCGCGTGCCTTCGCCCGACCTACCGCAACTCGGGGCCGCGGGGCTCGCGTTTCCAGGAGACGGCGTGTCTCTCCTCAATCGACTTCATCCAGCGGTCATAGACCTCGCGGGTGTCGTCTTCCGCGACCACCGCGAGCCGACGCGGATCCTGCGAGGCGGCCAGGAAACGCTCCTCGAGTTGGGCCTGCTCGGGCTCGAGACCCGCGAGGCGGATGGCATAGCAGACCGTCTTCGGCTCGTTGAAGGCGACCGCCGTTCGGCCGGGATCGAGCGCGAATACCGTCCGCATGATCTCCTCGCCCGGCATCGCGAGGCCGTCGGGTTGCGAGAGCACGGGCGCCGACCCGAACGGGGCGGTGCCCCGCGTCATCCAAGTGAACGGGCCGACCTTCTCCACCTCGAGCGAACCGCGAGCCTTGGCTACTTCTTCGAGCGTCTTCTCGCCCTTGACCTCTGCGGCGATCTCCTCTGCCGCCTTCCCCGCGAGTGGACGGGCCTCGACGATTCGCCAGGCACGGAGCACGTCCTCGCGGGCCGACTGAAACGACGGCGTGAACTCGGGCTGGTCTTCCGTCTTCCACGAGGTGTAGCGGTTTCCTTCGACATCGCGGGACGTGACGGCCTGGAGCATCGGGGCGCCCGGGCCGAAGATCATGTCGATCCAGCGCTGCTGCCGCATGCCAAACTCGCGAGAGAGCGCAAACTCGAAGCTTCCGCCGATGCCGCCCGCAGCAAACGCCTGTGTGGCATTGATCAGGTCGGACCGGCCGCCTTCCAAGCCCTGAACCTCGGCCATCTTCTTCACGTCGGGTGCCACGGGAGCGGGGCCAGCCCCGTCGCCCGCAACCTGCCAGAGGGCGAGCGACTCTCCATACTTGGCCACGTCGGTCTTGGCGGCATCGAAGATCGCAGTGATCCGCTTCTCGACGGCCTCGTCGGTGAGCCGTTTGCGGATGTCGTCCTCCACCTTATCGAGCGGCTCGAACTCGGCCGCGGCGGGCTTTTGCTCGTCAGGCTTCACGGCGGCATCGCCGGCGGAGGCCGGGGCGTCTGCCGGTTTCTCTGCAGGTTTCTCTGCAGGCTTTTCATCCGCCTTGGCTCCCTCTGCAGCCGGCTGCCGGAACGCCACCTGCCGCATCGCACCGAGGCGCAGCGAGGCACCGTCCGCCTTCGCGGCTGGTTTGTCGCCCGACTTCTCATCCTGCGCAGGTTCGGATTTTTTGGCCGGCTCGGCTTTGTCGACGGGTTCGGCTTTGTCTTCAGCGGCCGGTTTTGCGGCCTCGCTCTTGGACTCACCCTCTCCCTTCACGGCCGCCTCAGCGGCTGGTTTTTTCGCCGCGGCATCGGCCGACTTAACCTTGTAGAGGGCTGCCTTGCGATCCTCATAGAAGGCCTTGATCTGCTCGGCGGTGATCTTCTTCTCCTCCTCGTCGCGAAACACACCCGCCTTGGCGACGAGGAACTCGTACCTCACCCGATGCGGCTGCCGGAATCCCGGCTCGGCGCTACGGGCCGCAGGGAGATCGTCTTTGTACGAGTCGTAGAAGGATCGCAGCGTGGCTTCCGACGGCTCGGGGAGCTTGTCGATGAACGTCTCCACCACCACCGGCACCGCCTCGATCGTTGCCCCCTGCTCAAGACGACGGTAGTAGTCCCACCGCATGCCCGGCGTGGTGCCTTCGAACCCGACGCCTCCGAGGAGCAGCGTCTCCATCCGCCGGGCCATCAGCACAGTTCGCAGGGCCTCGAAAACGTCCTGCTGCAAGATTCCCATGCGGCCGCCGATCCGCGACACAATCTCGTCAAACTGGTCCGGCCGAACGAGGTCGTTGGTCCACTCGGAGAGGAACTGATTGATCGCGGTGTTGCTCACCACGATCCCATTCGCCTCAGCCTCCTTCGCGAGGAGAAGTGTGTCGACGACGTCCTTTTCATCGTCGGTGAGCCTCATCCGCGACGGATCCTGGCCGGCCGCCGCCATCGTCTCGACGAGGAACTGATTCATCACCTTCCGCATGATGACGGCCCTCTGGAGGCCGCTTTCGCGGAGACCGCCCCCCGTCCAGGCGACCACCAGCGGGTCGGAGCCGCCGGCCCCTGCGCCCATCTGCAGAATCGGGGGCAGCACGAAAAAAGCAAGCATCGCCATGATCGCGAGACCGGCCAAGGCGGTCTTCTCGTACTGGCGAAAGATTCCGAAAGAGCCGGCCATAGCACCGCCTATAAGCTGTTTGCCCGACGGCGAAACCGCCGAGGCTTGACAAGGAAAGAGCGCGGAGGGTAACGCTGGGAGGCCGCGAACGAAGCGGCAGTAGGTCGCCGATTGTAGCGCTGGGGCTTCCTGCGCCAATCCCGATGTGCCCTTCGCGTCACCACGAACCGCTTCCGTCGCCCCCCTGCGAACCCCACCATGGCCAAGAAGACGTCCAAGCGAGCAACGACGCGCCGCGGCACCGCCCCCAAGGGATCGGACAGCCCCCGGGGCTCCGCCCTGCCGAAGGGGGACTACCAACTGGTGATCGTCGAGAGCCCAGCCAAGGCCAAGACGATCGAGAAGTACCTGGGCGCCGGCTTCGTGGTCAAGGCCTCGATCGGCCACATCCGCGACCTCCCGAGCAAGGCCCCCAAGGGCTCGCGGCAGCCGGTGCCGGGTGTCGACATGGACCATGATTTCGCCCCCACGTATGAGATCGACGGCGACAAGGCGAAGACGGTCACCGAACTCCGCCGTCTGGCGAAGAGCGCGAGCGACATCTGGTTCGCGACCGACTTGGATCGCGAGGGGGAGGCTATCGCCTGGCACCTCACGCAGGTGCTCGGAGTCGACCCGACGTATGCCAAGCGGGTGACGTTCGATGCGATTACGAAATCGGAGGTCCAGCGGGCCTTCCAGTCGCCCCGGGCCATCAACATGCCGCGGGTCGAAGCCCAGCAGGCCCGCCGCATCGTCGACCGCATCGTCGGCTACCAGGTGTCGCCGATCCTCTGGAAGAAGGTGGCTGGCGGCCTGAGTGCGGGCCGCGTCCAGAGCGTGGCCACGCGGATCGTCGTCGATCGGGAACAGGAAATTCGGGCCTTCACCCCGTCAGAGTCATGGGAGATCTCGGCCTGCATGGCGTTTGACGTCGGCGCCGGCGCCGCGCTCCACAAGGAATGGACCGAGTTCATGGCCCGCCGCGACGAGCGCGGGCGGCCGCCGCTTGTTCGCGATCGCATGGCGTGGCTGACCGACCATCGTTCGCTCGTCTGCGACCTGGTCGAGGTCGGCGGCAAGTCGTTGAAGATCGAGGCGGAAAACACGTCGCCGGCCGATCTGTCCGGGGCCGTTGAGTCCGCGGCCAAGGCGGCGGGCCTGCTCGACATCGCCATCTCCCGTGAGACCGACGACGCGGGCAAAGGCCGTGGCAGGAACGTGATCCGCCTGACGGGTCGTCCTGACCAGAAGGCCCGCTACACCGTCGAGTCGATCGACGTGACGCGGACACGGTCAAAACCCTATCCCCCCTTCATCACCAGCACGCTCCAGCAGGCCGCGAGCAGCCGGCTCGGCATGTCGACCGACCGGACGATGCGGATCGCCCAGCAGCTCTACGAAGGCATCGATCTGCCAGACGAGGGCCGGGTGGGCCTGATCACCTACATGCGGACCGACTCGACGAATCTCTCTCGGGAGGCGATCGAAATGGCCCGCGGCTATCTCAAGAAGCGGCACGGCGACGCCTACGTTCCGGAGAAGCCGCGGACGTATTCGAGCTCCAACGAGAGCGCCCAGGAGGCCCACGAGGCGATCCGGCCCACCGACGCCTCCCGTGAGCCCGACAGCATCGCCTCGGCGCTCAGCGACGAGCAGCTCAAGGTCTACCGGCTGATCTGGCAATGCTTCGTGGCCTGCCAGGCGACCGACGCCGAGTGGGATTCGACGAGCGTCCGCATGCGGCGTAGCGACCGCGACACCGGCGCCGTCTTCAAGACCAACGGCCGCGTGCTCCGCTTCGATGGGTTCTATCGCATTAGTGGCACACCCAAGGACGACGGAGACCAGGTGCTTCCCGATTTCGACAAGGGCACGCAACTCGCCCCCTTTGACATCGAGCCCCGGCAGAAGTTCCAGGCGCCGCCGCCACGATACACCGAGGCGACGCTCGTCAAGAAAATGGAGGAAGAGGGCATCGGCCGTCCATCGACCTACGCGAGCATCATCAACGTCATCGAGAACCGCGGCTACGTCGTCCAGCAGGACCGGCGGTTCCACGCCACGGCAATCGGCGAGGCCGTGACCGGCTTCCTCAAGCGGGGATTTCACGACCAGTTCATCGAGATCGGCTACACGAGGGAGATCGAGCGGGAACTCGACCAGGTGGCGCAGGGCAAAAAGAAGTGGACTGACATGCTCCACGAGTTCCACGCCGAGCTCTCGCCCAAGCTTGAGACCGCTCTGGAGGAGCCGCACGAGAAGGCCAAGTCGGATCCGTCGCCCTACGCCTGCCCGGAGTGTGGTCGCCGGCTGGATTATCGCCTCGGCGGCAAGGGGGAGTTTCTCTCCTGCAGCGGCTACAACGAAAAGATCATCGAGGAGGCCCCAGTTCCGGCGCTGACCGCCAAGGGCAAAAAGCCGAAGCGGGTGGCCAAACCAAAGGAACGGCCGGCCTGCTCCTACGCCATGCCCGTCGACCGGCAGCGGCGGCCGCTGCTCCCCGAGCAGATCGACCTCCTCTCGCCGGCAGGCGTGCCGATGGTGAAGCGGACGGGCCGGTTTGGCGACTTCCTCGTCGAGGACAAGCCGCGGCCGGTCAAGCCGAAGGGCAAGAAGGCCAAGGAGGCCGCGGCTGCCGAGCCGCCGCCGTTCATCCTCAACCTCGACCGTAAGGGCAACCTCAAGTTTCCCTCGACGCCGCCGCTGGTCACCGACATCGCCTGCCCCAAGTGCGGCGACCTGATGAACCTCCGTGATGGCAAGCGGGGCCCATGGCTTGGCTGCCGCGCCTTCCCCAAGTGCCGTGGCCGCGAGGCCTTCACAAAGCTCGCTGAAGACCGCCAGGCGGCCTTCACGAAGGATCTCGAAAAGCACCTCAAGCTCCAGACCAGACTCGCCCTCACCCGGCGCGACGGCGCGACGCCCGTTCCGGAAGGCACGCCCCTCACCCAACTCACGCTCCCCGGCGGCATCGCCGAACTCCAAAAGTTCGAGGCCTGATCCCGGTCCCACCTTTCCGCTTCGTTCGCCGGTACGATTGCCCTCGAGTTGGGCGGTGCGTCCCCGTCAGGAAGCCCCAAGCGCAACCGCGGGGAATACGCCCGCCACTTCGTCTCGCTCCCCACCAGCGCCACGGTCACCACCCGCTTTCCCATCGCTTGCGCTCCGGGCTTCTTGAGGGCACCTCATGCCCCCTCTCACAGCCACGGCATGTCACTGGTAAAGGTGCTCGGTGTTTCATCGAGCGCGACTGCGTAGGCCGTCGCGTGGGAGCGGCAGTGGGAAATGCTGACGAGGATGCAGCGAATCCCCATCTTGTCCGCCATCTCCTCCGTGCCCCCCTTGAGGAAGGCCTGCGGCCTCCCGCCGGCGCCGTTGGTCACCTCGATGTCGCGCCAACTGATGCCCCGCCGCCAGCCGGTGCCGAGCGCCTTGAGCACTGCCTCTTTCACGGCCCAGCGGCCGGCAAAGTGTTGCGTTGCCATCTTGCGCGACCGGCAATATTCGATCTCGAGCGGGGTATAAACACGATCGACGAAGAGCTCACCGTGCCGCTCGATCATCTGCGCGATGCGGAGCACTTCGGTGATGTCGGTGCCGATCCCCAGGACGTTCATGCCTGCTTTCCTTTCGCCGCGTTTGCCGCAGGTGCCACGGTCTCGCCACGCGACAATCCACAGGCCCGCTTTGCCCGGGCCAACACCTTGCCCGCCCGGGCCCGCGCCTTCGCCGCACCAGCGGCAAGGATCGCCTCGATCCGGCCCCGATCCGACTCGAGCGCCGCCCGCCGGTCCCGGGCATCGGCAAAGCAGGCCGCCGATACCTCCACGAGCGCCTTCTTCACCTCGCCGTAGCCAAACCCGCCGCGACGGTAGAGCTCGGCCATCCGCGTGCGATCGGCCTCCGAGGCCATCAGCGAGTAGAGCTCGAAGAGGTGGTCGCCCACGGGATCCTTGGGCTCCTCCATGGGCCGCGAATCGGTCGTGATCCGCATGATCTTCTTCTTTTGCGCGGATGGATCCTCGAAGACCTCGATCGTGTTCTCGTAGCTCTTGCTCATTTTCTGGCCGTCGGTGCCAGGGACCTTGGCGCCACCTTCGACGAGCCGTGGCTTCGGGAGCGTAAAGACCTCGCCATAGAGATGATTGAACGTGCCGGCGAGGTCGCGGCAGACCTCGATGTGCTGCACCTGGTCCTCGCCAACGGGGACCACCGTGGCGTCGTAGGCCAGGATGTCCGCGGCCATGAGCACCGGATAGGTGAACAGGCCGGCGTCGGCCGGCAGTCCCCGGTTCTTCTTGTCTTTGTAGGCATGACACCGTTCGAGCAGGCCCATGGGCGTGACGGTCATCAGGAGCCAGGAGAGTTCCGTCACCTCGGGCACGTCCGACTGGATGAACAGCACCGCCCGCTCCGGATCGAGTCCCAGGGCGACGAGATCGACAGCCGCCGCGTGGACCAGCGACCGCAGTCGGTCCGGGTCGCGGACCGTCGTCAATGCATGGAGGTCGGCGATGAAGTAATAGGCCTCGTCGGCCGCCTGATGCGCACCCGGTTGGAGGTCGATGTATTGGCGGATCGCCCCGAAATAGTTGCCCCAGTGGAAGCGGCCGGTGGGCTGGATGCCCGACAGGGCCCGCGACGGCTGAGGCGTGGCATCAGGTGGCATGATGGGCGGGGCTCGCGGTGGACAACTGGCAGGCGGCAAGCGCGGCGGGAAGCTGGAGCGTGCCGATGATCTCGCGGAGGCTCGCGGCCCCCAGTTCGGCGATGGCCGCCGGCAGTTCGTCGAGCAGGCGGGCGGAGGCGACCGGCTCGGCGAAGTTGGCCGTGCCAATCTGGACGGCCGACGCGCCCGTGACGAAAAACTCCATGCAGTCGTCGATCGTCATGATGCCACCGACGCCCACGATCGGGATGTCGACAGCCCGACGGATCTGGTGGACGCACCGAAGCGCGATTGGCTTGATCGCCGGGCCGCTTAGGCCTCCGATCACGTTGCCGAGGAGCGGACGGCGACGACGCCAGTCGACCGCTATCCCCTGGCAGGTGTTGATCACGGTCACCGCATCGGCCCCGCCGTCCTGAGCGCCCCTGGCCACGGCCACGATGTCGGTCACATTGGGCGTGAGCTTGGCAAGCACCGGCAGCGCGGTGGCCGCGCGGACCCCCGCCACCACCCGTTGGCACATCCCAGGGTCGTTCCCCAGATCGACTCCGTGGCTCACGTTGGGGCAGGAGATATTGAGCTCGAGCGCCGCGATCCCAGGCACGTCATCCAGCCGACGGGCGAGTTCCACGAAGTCGTCCAGCGTCGCACCGGCGATGCTCACGATCACGGGGGCTCCGCAGCCGAGCAACCAAGGAAGTTGCTTGGCGAGAAAAGAATCGACGCCGTCGTTGTCGAGGCCGATCGAGTTGAGCAGCCCCGACGAGGTCTCCACGGTCCGCCACGGCACGTTGCCCTTTCGCGGCAGCTGCGTGATCGTCTTCGGCACGATCCCGCCCAGCCGCTTGAGGTCAACCATGCCGGCCATCTCGCGGCCGTAGCCGAACGTGCCCGAGGCCACAAGCACCGGATTGGGCAGCCGGAGCCTACCAAGCGTGACTGACAGATCGGGCGGCGACGGCGGAAGCCCGGCGGGATGCGACATGGAGCTCAAGACGCGAAAAGAAGGTCGGCGGAACATGGTCGAGTGTAGTGGGTTTTCCCAGAGCCCCAAGCATCGCTGAACCGCTCCCGCAAGGCTGCGGGCGTGGCGAAAAGTCCGCCGGACGGGCTGGCCCGTGGACCGATCCGATTGTGTCAAGTTTGGCGATTATGCCGCCGATACTGAGAGGGAGCAGGGACTTCTGAGCCGGCGAGCCTCGGCGGCCGCTGGTTGACATTAGTGCTTGCCAGCTATAGGCTTCGGACGAGTTGTCCTCCCCGTTTCCGGTCCCTCCAGCCCCGTGCTGAGCGGTCGGCACCGCGGTCGGAGCGTCTGAGCCGTGACCAAGAAAGACATCGTCCGGACGATCGCCGAACAGATCGATCTCCCCCAGCTTCGCACGAAGGAACTGGTCCAGCGGACGTTCGACGCGCTGATCGAAGCGCTCGTGCGAGAGGGGCGAATCGAACTGCGGAACTTCGGGGTCTTTCAGATCAAGCGGCGCGAGGCGCGGGTAGCACGCAATCCGCGGACTGGCGAACGGGTGACCGTACAGGCCAAGAGCGTGGTGACATTCAAGCCAGGCAAGGAGATGGAGGAACGGGTCAGGGATCTCGACCGGCAGCAGGCCACCGCAGAACCCCAAGCTCACCAGCCTCCCCCCACACCGAACACGACGGAGACGAGCCAGCCCGACCAGCCAAGCCAAGGATAAGGCACAGACTGGGCGAACCTGGCAACCAACGGGCCCCCCGGCCCCGCATAATGGCGAGAGTCACTCTCGCACCGCTGGAATCGATCGGGTATTTCCGCTTTTTGAAAGAGTGGCGCCCTCGGGCGATCCAGCATGCGAACGAAATCAAGGATGATTCAAACGAGGGTCAGGAGGACCATGCGATGAGGAAGTCTTGCTGGCTCATGTGTGCTGCGGCGCTGCTGGCGACCAGCACAGGCTGCCTCATCCCGATGTATTCCGGTGATCCGGTCCGCCGCGCTCAGCAGTTGATCTACACATCGGAAGATCTGCGGGCGATCACCGACGAGTGGGAGCGGATCTGGTTCCTCGACCAGCCGTCTCACATGACGCCCTGGCGGACGCACGGCGGCATCCTCTAACCGCACGCAGCGCCTCCAGCCAGGAAGCGCAACGTCGTAAGCCGTACGGCTGCCATCGAGTTGGGCTCTGCATCCCGTCAGGAAGCGTAACGGCGTGAGCCGTACGACTGCACTCGAGTTGGGCTCTGCATCCCGTCAGGAAGCCCCCAGCGCGAGCGCGGGGAATACGGGTAGCATTGATACGGTGCCAGATTGGTTCACCGGCGGTGGCATG
This sequence comes from Planctomicrobium piriforme, assembly GCA_945869735.1. Lineage (GTDB taxonomy): Bacteria > Planctomycetota > Planctomycetia > Pirellulales > UBA1268 > QWPN01. The sequence goes on along the minus strand of CAMBPQ010000012.1, from coordinate 47,629 downwards.
CTCGGCGCCGGGGGATTTTGCTACAGGATGCCCGCTTGGCCGACTGAACATCACTCGTGAGTCGCAAAGATTCCCCGACGTCTGCGCGTGCCACCCCCGGTTCCTCACGATCGGGAGCGTGTGCGGGCGTGCCTCGCCGTCAGGAAGCCCCCAGCGCGAGCGCGGGGAATACGCCCGCCACCTCGTCTCGCTCCCCACCACCGCCACGGTCACCGCCCGCTTTCCCATCGCGTGCGCTCCGGGCTTCTTGAGGGCACCTGGGGCTGCTAGGTCGCTCAGATCCTGATCTTCGCTGCCTGCTCGACGATTCGCTCGAGGGGCACGAGATTGCCCTTGTTGCAGCCAGGGCAGGCCTCGGCGGCTTCGGCCCAGGCCGCGGGGCTCGAGAGGTTTGAGTCCCAAAACGGCCACGTGCGGCACTGCCGCGGCCGGTCCTCGTAGGCGGTGCACTTCCGAGTTGTTTCGTCAAGAAGCACGCAGTCGCCCCCGGACCGCTCCTTAAGCGACCGCCGCACGCCGACCCGCTTCACATAGGCTGCCTCGAAGGCGGCTGTCGTCATCCCTTTGCGGGCGGCCATCGCGTCGATCTCGGCCTGGTTGACCCAGACGTAACCCTCGGACCCGGAGCAGCAGTCACCACACTGCGTGCACTCGAACCTCAGCCCACCGGCATACCAAACATCCTTGGGGATCCCTGCCATCGTCACCTCCCTGACTCACCCGAGCCGTCAACACTAGGTCCTGTGTCATTCGACGATCGATCGGACCGCCGCCACGAGAGCATCGACATCGTCCGCCACGTTGAAGGGCCCGAAGGCCGCCCGCACCGTGCCGCCATCCCGGGTGCCGAGGCACTCGTGGACCAGGGCCGCACAATGATGGCCTGACCGTGTCTGAGCGCCCGCGATCTGCTCGACGAGCACGGAGACTTCGGCGGGAGCATAGCCCTCGACCGTGAAACTCACAATCGGCGCACCCCCCTCCGCCGCGATCACCCGCACGCCGCGCAGATCGCGGAGGCCCGCGGCGCAGGCCGCAGCGAGGGCACGGCAAGTGCGGCCGACCTCAGCCACCGACCGCTCCTCGAGCCAGGCAGCGCCGGCGGCGAGGGCGGCCAGGGCCGGCACGTCGGGCGTGCCGGCCTCCATGCGCTCGACAAACCGTGTGGGCATGTCGAGTGAATCACTCGCGGATCCCGTGCCCCCTTGAATGAAGGCCTCGGGCTCAACGCCCTCCCGGGCCCAGAGGATCGCAGCACCGCCCGTGCCGAGCAGCCACTTGTGGGCCGGCGCCGCGACCACGTCGGCCCCGAAGCCGGTCATGTCGCAAGGCACCTGGCCGAGCGACTGCGCCGCGTCGAGGAGAAACAGGCCGCCTCGTTCGCGGACCACCCGACCGATCGCGGCCGCGTCTTGGACCGCACCGGAGACATTCGAGGCATGACTCACGACCACCAGCCGCGTCGCAGGCCGCCATGCCCCCGCGATATCTGCGGAATCGACGCGGCCAAGGCCGTCACACGGCACGATTGACAGCGTGATCACGCCTCGTCGCTCCAGCGCATGGAGCGGCCGCAGCGTCGCGTTGTGGTCGGCAGCCGTCGCGATCACGTGATCGCCTGGTTTCACGAGCCCGTGGATCGCCATGTTGAGGGCCAGCGTGCAGCCGGCCGGCAACGCCACACGCTGCGGATCGACGCCACCCAGCAGCCGGGCCGCCGCAGCGCGGGCCCGCTCACGAATCGCATCGGCCTCGGCCGCCTCGCGGTAGGCAGCCCGGCCCGCCGTTGCCCCGACGCGGCGGACCGCGTCGTTCCAGGCCGCAAATACCACCTCCGGCTTCGGCCACGACGTGGCGGCGTTGTCGAGATAGCGTCGACTCGGCAATCCGTGCGACACGCTCAGCCTCCGATCTGGTACATCGCGCGGGCGGGCCGTTCGAAGGTGGGCGTGTCGATTCCATGCGCTGCCCGCTTCGCCGCCACGCACTCGCGCAGCAGGGACACGATCTCGGCGTCGTCGCCCGCGATGCGAAGCACGTGCCGCACGTCCCATTCGACCGTTGAGAAGAGGCAGTTGCGCAACTGCCCGTCAGCCGTGAGCCGGAGGCGGTCGCACCGGTCGCAGAAGGGATGGCTCACGGGGTCGATGAAACCCACCCGGCCGGTGCCGTCGCCCCATCGGTAATCGACTGCCGGCTGGCCGGCGTCGGCTGCCGTCACCGCCACGAGCGGGCCGACCTGCGCCTCGAGCAGCGCCCGTACGTCGGCCCCCGACAGCACCTGCGACTTCTCCCAGGCGTGCTCCGCGTCAAGCGGCATAAACTCGATGAACCGGAGGTGGAATCCCTCGGCGCGGCAGAATCGCGCCAGCGGCACGATCTCGCCCTCAGTGAGCCCCTTGATCGAGACAGCATTGATGCGGATGTCATCGAACCCTTCTCTCCTGGCAACCGCGAGCCCTGCGAGCACCCGATCGACCCCGGATCGTCTGGCGATCCGTTCAAACACGTCCTCCCGCAGACTGTCGAGGCTCACGTTGAGCCGGGTGAGCCCCGCCTGACGAAGCGACGCTGCCTGATCCGCAAGCAGGAGGCCGTTCGTCGTCAGGGCCACCTCCGTGATTCCCGGCACCGCCACCAGCTGCCGCACAAGCTGGGCGAGGTCGCGCCGCAGGAGCGGCTCGCCGCCGGTGAGCCGGATCGTGCGGATGCCCAGCCCCGCCGCCACGCGGGCCACGCGGGTGATCTCCTCGTAGGTGAGTAGTTCCTCCCGGGGCTTGAAGGTCACCTCCAGCGGCATGCAGTAGGTGCACCGCAGGTTGCAGCGATCGGTGACACTGATCCGTAGGTCGGTGTGGATCCGACCGAATCCGTCGACGAGCAGGCCGGATCGACTCATGGCACACCCCCCGGCCGCCCCGCTCCGACGGGATGCACCCACGAGCGGCCGCCGTCGTCCTGCTCCTCGCACTTCCAGATGGGCACGTCCATCTTGATCCGCTCCATGAGCCACTCGGCCGCGGCGAAGGCCTCGCGGCGATGTGGCGCGCTTGCGGCGATCGCCACGCTCGCCTCGCCGGCCACAACCAGCCCCAGCCGGTGCACGATGCCACAGGCGGTAAGCGAGAACCTCGCGATGGCCTGCCGCCGCACGGCCTCCAATGTCTCCCACGCCAGCGGCTCATGCGCTTCGTAGGCCAGCGACTTCGTGATCACCCCGTCGGTGATCCCCCGGGCCGTGCCCACGAAGAGCACATTGCCTCCGGCGGCGATGTCTCCCACCGCAGCCAGCAGGGCCACCGGGTCGATCGGCGTGTGCTGAATCGCGACGCCGCTCAGCACGCCATCTGCATAACCGGCTGGATGCTTCACCACGTCAGCCTCCGCTTACCGGTGGAATGATCGCAACGTCGTCGCCGACGACGAGCGCCGCGTCGTCGGCCACGTAGTGGCTGCCGACCGCGAAGGCGCTGCGGTCAAGCAGTGGGGCCAGCGTCGGATGTGCAGCGCGGACGAGCCGCCGCGCGTCGGCCACAGTGCCACCAGCCCACGGCACCTCCACATGCCGCGCCCCTGCGATCTCCACCATGCCGGCAAAGAGTGCGATTCGCAGCGTGGCGCCGTCCGGCGCATGGTGGTGACTGTGCATCGGGTCGCTGGTCTGTCGCAGCGTGAGTTGTCAGGTGGTCGTGAGCCGGCCGCTCGTCGCGGAGAGTAGGCCGTCGAGGCCGTGCGGGGCAGGCCCGTCGAGGAGCCCGTAGGCCTGGGCCAGCAGTTTCACCGGATGGACGGCCGGCTTCGTCGTGCCCTGCTCCATTTGTATCCGACAGGCACTGCACTCGGTAGCACCCGCCTCGACGCCGCCGGCTCGCATCGCCGACACCAGCCCGCGCCCCACGCGGAGGCTTGTGCGGTAGTGCTCCCGCGAGAGGCCGAACGTGCCGGCCATCCCCGAACAGCCCCGGTCGGCGGCCTCGAGGGCGAGCCCCGGGATGAGCCGCAGGAGGTGCTCGGCCGGCGTCATGCCGGTCCCAATCCGCGAATGACACGGCCCGTGGTAGAGGAGCCGCGAAGCCACGGGCTTAAAGTCGAGTCGCAGCTTTCCCTCGCGGTGAAGTTCCCAGAGAAACGTCATCGAATCGCACGTCGCGGCCGCCACACGCGGCATGTCCTCGTCGTCGAGCAGCAGCGGATAATCGTGCGTGATGCAGGTCACGGTCGAAGGCTCGGTGCACACGATGCGGTACCCGAGCCGCACGGCCTCGGCGAGAATGCGGAGGTTGTGGCGGGCCAACCGGCGGGCGCCATCGATATCCCCTTCCGACACCAGCGGCATGCCGGAGGCCACTTGCCGCGGGTCAACGAACACGCCGATGCCATTCCGCTCCAGCACGTTCACGAACGACTGCGCGAGCAGTGGATCGTGCCACCGGGCGTAGGTGTCGAGAAAATAGAGCACCCGTGGGCCGCTGCGGCGGCTGGGCCGCGTGATCCCACGGCGGGCGGCCCAGTTCATGAACTGTCGGCCCGTGAAGGCAGGCAGCTTGCGGCCGCGGGCGATGCCGAGCGTCTTCTCGATGAGCCACCGCGCCTGCGGATTGGCGATCGCCCAGTTGGCCAGCGGCTTCATCCGGCCGGCCGTGGCAGAGAGCCCGTCAACCCGTGACAGGAGCCAGCGACCGAGGTCGATACTGTTGGCCGCATGATGCGCAGCTTTGAGTTCCATGACGAGCGCTGGAATATCGATGCCCGCCGCGCAATCGGTGCGGCACTGGTGGCAGTTGAAGCAGGTGTCGGCGAGGTTGCGTGCCGCCTCCGAGGAGAGCGTCTTCGGATCGAGTGCCCCGGAGAGTACGGCGGCCATGACGTCGGCCTTCGCGCGGGGCGACGCCTCCTCGCAGGGATTCTCCCGGTACCGTGGGCAGGTCCGCGAGGTGAGTGACAGGCTGCGGCAACTGCCGCAGCCGTTGCAGGCGTCGGTCTCGACGGCGAGCCGGGCATGGTCCCACGAGAGCACCGGCAGCGGCACGACGCGGGGCGCGGCGTCGCCCTCGGCCGCACCGGCCGCCACCTCGGGTGGGGTCAGCGAAGGCCGAAAGACCGCCCACGAGTTGGAATCGATGGCCGCGGAGTCGACCGGCGGCGCCAGCCGCCCCGGATTGAGGATGCCGGCCGGATCGAAGAGCCGTTTGACGGCGCCAAACACATCGCTGAGTTCGGGAAACATCCGGTGAAAGAACGGCGTTCGCGAAAGACCGAGACCCTGCTCGCCGCCGATCGTTCCGCCGGCGGCGACGACCTCCGCATAGACGGCCTCGGCGAGCGACTCGAGCCGCGCCCGTTCCCCGGGCCTGCGGGGCTCCGCGTGTGGCCGTAGGTGAAGCTGACCGTGCCCTGCATGACCGAAGAGCATGGCGGTCGCCTGCTCCCGCTTGAGCACTTCCTGGAGCCGCCGCAGGAAGTCGGGCAGCGCCGCCGGTGGCACCACGATGTCTTCGAGGAACGGGACGGGCCGCATCCCGGCCCGCAACCCGTGCAGCGTGGAGACGTTGTTGCGGGACAGTTCCCAGAAGAACGCAGCATCAAACGCGTCTTCCGCGCGCCGCATGTCGATGCAGGCCGAGCGGCCGCGCTGGACGAGGGCCGTCGCCTGATCGAGCCGTTCACTGCACGCGGCGGGCTCGTCGCTCGTAAACTCCACAAGCAGTCCGGCCTCTGCGACGGCAGGGATAAGGAGTTCGAAAGACGGCTTCGTGCCCCGGGCAAGCGCCAGGTGCCGCCGATCAAAGAGGTCGCAGGCGCTGGGCCCGAGCGGCAGCAGACGGACGGCCGCATCGGCAGCCACCTCAAGCGAGTCGAAGAGGAGCAGCCCGACCGCCGTCGCTATGTCCGCCGGCACTGTCCGCAGCGTCGCGGCTGTCACGATCCCGAGCGTGCCCTCCGCTCCGCAGAGCAGCCGCGGCAGATCGACGTGGCCGTCATGCTCGAGGTCGTGGAGGCGGTAGCCGCCATGCGTGGCCCGCGTCGCCGGCTGAAACCGCGCGATCACGCTGCGCGATTCCGCCAGAATGGCCTGCATGCCGGCGGCGAGCGCCGCAGCCGTGCCGGCCGGCTCGCCGGCGGACGGCGCGGTCGTCGGGGTGAGCTCCACGATCGACCCGTCGGCCAGGACAACCTCGGCCGACGCGAGACGGCCCCGGACGGCCCCATGACGCAGGAACCGGCTTCCCGAACCATCACGGCCGATCATGCCGCCGACGGTCGTTGTCACCGCGTTGGCGGGATCGGGGCCGAACATCCGTTGGCGCTGGGCGAGATGGTCCTCCAACTGGGCCGCGACGACGCCGGGCTGCACCCGCACCGTGTCGTCGTGAGTCTCGACGATCCGCCGCATAAACCGCGAGCAGTCGATGACGACACCCGGCCCGAGCGGGCCGCCCGCAACGCTCGAGCCCGCGCCCCGGGCGTGCACCGGCACGCCCCGCTCCGCCGCCCAGCGGACGGTCGCCGCCACGTCGTCGACCGATCGGGGACGGACGACGGCGAGCGGCCAGACCTCAAACAGGCTGCCGTCGGTGGCATACAGGGCCCGGCCGACGTCGTCGCAGAGGACATCGCCCGAGACGACGCCCTTGAGGTCCTCCTCGATCCGCTTCCGCTCGAGATCCATGCGGTGGTCCGACGGCGTTAGGAGACGGGGGAGGCCGGCGGCCGGCCCGGAGCCGCCCGCTGCGTGAGGCGGATCCGCTGCTGCCGGTGCTTCTCGTGGGTTTCGAGGTCAAAGCCGCCGAACGGGCCGCCGGCGCCGCGGTAGCGCGCCCCGCAGCGATAACAGGTCAGGCACTCCGGCATCAGCAGGTAAAGGACCACATCGACGAGCGCCGTGCCAAACAAGATCGCGAACGTGGGCACGAGGAGCCGCCAGGCCCAGGTCACGCAGCTCGCTGCAAGCCCGGCGACCACAATGCCCACGCCAAGCCGCTGCGGGAAATCCTTGCGTGTGAAGAGCTCGTTGCCCGGGCAGACCATGCACCGCCGCAGCCGTGGCACGCCCTCGCCAGCGGCCACTGGCTCCCCGCCGGGGCCGCTCCAGCCGAACGCATCGCCGGGCACATCGAACGCCGCTGTGCACTGCGGGCAGACGAGCACCGGCTTCGTCTCGGCGTCGTCGCTTGAGACGGTGGCCTCGCAGGAGGGGCAGGCATAGGTGATGCGCATGATGTCAGGCGGCTCGGAGGAGTTGTGCTGTCAGTTCACCAAGGATCGCGGCGAGGCACGCGACATATAGGATACCCGTAGCGCTCTGCGTGTTGGGAATGTCGAGTGTCTTACGGCTCATGAACAGGAGCACCGGCAGGCCCACCAGACCGGCAAGCCAGCGGAGCGAGAGGAGCGCCCCCGTGGTGGTGTCACTGGCCACCCCCCACCCTCCCACCGCCACGACGCCAGCGAGCGCCAGGGCCAGTTGCACGCCCCATGCCAGGAGCGCTACGTCGATCATCCGCCGAAGTGCGTCGACCTGCATGCCGGGTGCGTTGAGATACCAATGGCCCAGCAGCATCGCGTGCACGGTGAGCCCCACGACGAGCCCCGACACCAGCGCCTCGCCGGCGACCGCCACACCGGGCCGATCCTGGACGAGCACCGTCGCGGCCGCCAGCAGTGCCGCGCACAGCACGCAGCAGGTGAGCCCGACACGCACACGTTCGCCAAACCAGGCCACGCTGCCGACCCACGCGGTCACCGCCGCGGCGCCGGCGAGCCCCCAGACGATCCCCGGAACCTCGATGCGGGCAAGAAAGGCTGCCACGCTCGTGAGCCCGAGGACGACGAGCAGATTCACCCGGTAGAAGCCGGCCGGCACCATCGACGCCGGCGTCGCCGCCAGTGCCGCCGCCATGCCCCAGCCAAACCGGCACAGAAAGTCGACGAGCAGCCTCATGCCCTCTCCTCCGCGGGTGTCGCCCGCGGCCGTTGTGGCCCGCGGCTCACTGCCTGCGGCTGCCGTAGATGAGCGACATCACCTCGGCGCGACTCGAGACGTTCGCACGGAAGAGTCCCTTCATAGCCGACGTCACGCACAGGCTACCCGGCTTACGCACACCGCGGATCGTCATGCAGGTGTGGGTCGCCTCCACGACGACGGCCACGCCCTTGGCGCCCAGATCGTTCTCCAGAAGGTCGGCGATCTGTTCCGTCATCCGCTCCTGCACCTGTGGCCGGTGCGACACCACCTCGACCACGCGAGCCAGCTTGCTCAGGCCCAGCACACGACCGTCGGGCATGTAGCCGATGTGGGCGTGGCCCATGAACGGCAGCAGGTGGTGTTCGCAGACGCTGTTGAAGGCGATGTCTCGCACCAGCACGATCTCGTCGTACTTCTCGTTGAAGGCCTTCGTGAGGTGCATCCGCGGATCCTGGTGGAGGCCGCTGAACATTTCGGCATACATCCGCGCCACGCGGGCGGGCGTCTCGAGCAGCCCCTCGCGGTCCGGATCCTCGCCCACGGCGGCAAGGATTTCGCGGACGGCCCGCTCGATGCGGGCATGGTCGACCTGATGATGGGGTGTGCTCATGTGATGGGGTGTGCTCATGTCAACCCACTGTACCAACCAGAATCACGACATACAGGCCATCAAGGAGGCACGGCCACCGGGCATGCCCACGGCCCACGCTGTTGGGCTTCCTGAAAACGGAGACCGGGAGCCGGGGGCGGGCGAAGCCGACGAGCGCCTTCGACTTTCGTGATTCGCCGGCTCGGGGGCGGCAAAAGTCGCCGCTGCGCGGTCCTGCGGATTGTCGCCGGGGCGCGGATACGCCCCAGGCTCCTCGAGCGTTCGCGGACCCCCTTGCCTCCCTCCTCCAAGGTGCCTTCTCGCCGCTCCACCAAAGGCAGATGCGCTCTGATGGCCGGGGGCCGCGGCTCAGTTCATGCTGAAGTCGGGCGGAAATGTTCGCGCCGGGCCGGCGGCGGGACGCGAGGCGATCGCCACGAGTAGCATCCGCGCTCGCTCGAAAACGTCGCACTCCGCGAGCAGTCGGACCTTTGTCTCGAGATCGAGATCGATCGTGTAGGCCACGATGTCGGTGAGCATCCCGAGCGTGATCTGGCTGCCGAGCAACTGGTCGAGCTGCTCGTGGGCGTTGGGCACGCGGGGCATCGATCCTTTGAACGCTTCGAGCAACTGCCTCTGGAGGACGGCCGCACCAGCACCGGTGTCGTCCGACTCGACGTCGTCGATGATCTCCGACTCAACCACGCGAAAGAGCTTCTTCGGGGGGAGTTCCCGTAGCAGTTGCAGCCGCCGCACGCCGAGCACGAGCACGTTGTAGGTGCCGTCGCTCGTTCGCTGATGGGTGGCGATGCGGCACAGGCAGGCATGGGGCCGCAGCGGCGGCCGGCCGTCGTAGTTCTGCTCCCAGCCCGGTGCCAGCGACCCGAGCGCCACGAGCCGGTCGTCTTCGATCGCCTCCTCGAACATCGCCCGGTAGCGCGGCTCAAACACGTGCAATGCCTGCATCACATGCGGGAACATCACCAGATTCGGCAGCGGGAAGAGACGCGCATGCCCGGAGAACTGGTCGGGTGAGAAAGCGAGTGGTTCTTCAGACATGGCAGTCGTTTCCGGTGCGGCGGGGCGTCGCGTTAGGCCGCCGGAGGCGGGTCGAGATGGATTTCAGGAAGCAGGTCGGGATTCAAAGGGATCTCGGGGAACGCGTCGGTGCTGGCGGCGACCTCGGCGAGGCAGGCGTCGAACTCCCGGAGGAACTTCTCGATGTCAAGCCCCAGATGACGCGGCGCGTAGGGCTCGAGATACCCGTGTGCACTGCCATGAAGCTTGCGGGCTCCGCGGATGTTGCCGTTGCCGAAATGGTAGAGCGCGACGGCGGCCTGGATGAGTCCCTGATAAAACTTTCGAGCCGGCCCACGATATTCCGTCCAGAGTTCCTCCCAGATCTCGTGGCTTTCGTAATAATCGCATTCGTTGAATTTCTCGATGCCAGCGAGATAGAGGCCATCGTAGTCTTCGCCTGCCGTCGTCATGCCCAGCCCTTCTTCCTCGCACCATCCCCCGCGATGAGTTGCCATGGCCGCAGTCCGGGAGGATCACTCTGAATCGTAGCAGCAAGGGCCTCGAGGGGCAGTCGAAGCCGCCGCCGCTCGTCGGCCGGCGGGAATCGGCGGCGGCACGATCCGCCCGTGCCACCGCGATCGCCGAAGCCCTGGCCCGGGCCTATCCGCGGGCAGACTGCTCGCTCGACTTCGCTTCGCCATTCCAACTCGTCATCGCAACCATCCTCTCGGCCCAGTGCACTGACAAACGAGTCAACATGGTCACGCCGCAGCTCTTCGGCCGCTGGCCTGATCCGGCCTCCCTCGCCGCGGCACCGCCCCGCGAGCTCGAAGTTGTCATCCGGAGCACGGGCTTCTTTCGGGCCAAGGCGAAGAGCCTCCTCGGCTGTTCCCAGGCGCTGGTCGATCGTCACGATGGCGAGGTTCCGCAGACTCTGGAGGAGCTTGTCCGCCTCCCTGGCGTCGGCCGCAAGACCGCCAACGTCGTGATGGGCTCGGCCTTCGGGATCGCTTCGGGTGTCGTCGTTGACACCCACGTGGGCCGGATTTCCCGTCGGCTCGGGCTCACGCGACACGTTGACGCCGTTCGTGCCGAACGCGACCTCTCGGCCGCTCTACCCAAAACCTACTGGATCGCCTTCAGCCACCGGCTCATCGAGCACGGCCGCACGGTCTGCACGGCCCGGGCACCCCGCTGCGGCGAATGCCCGCTGGCCGACCTCTGCCCCCGGCTCGGCGTGAAGCCGCCGCGACCAAGACACTGAGTTTGAGCGGCCGCCACGTCGGCCCATGGGCAGGAATACGGGAAGCCGCATAGACTCTTGCTCTGTTGCTCGCCCGTTCGCTTCGAGCCGTCCGTCCTTCGCCACCGTACGGGAGCCGTCATGATCCTCTCTGGCAACGAGATTCGGCAGCAACTCGGCAGCAACGTCATTATCGAGCCGTTCGACGAGAGCCGGCTCAACCCCAACAGTTACAACCTTTCCTTGCACGACGAACTGCTCGTCTACGAGGAGGTTGTGCTCGACATGCGGAAGAGCAACCGCGTCGAGCGAATCTCGATCCCCGAAGACGGGCTGGTCCTGACGCCCAACCAGCTCTACCTCGGCCGCACGGTCGAACGGACCGAGACGCACAACCTTGTGCCGATGATCGAGGGCCGTAGTTCGATCGGCCGGCTGGGCCTGTTCGTGCATGTCACTGCGGGGTTCGGCGACGTCGGCTTCTGCGGCTACTGGACGCTCGAGATGTTCGCAGTGCAGCCGGTGAAAATCTATCCGGGCGTGCCGATCTGCCAGATCTTCTTCCACCAGATCTACGGCGACATCACCGAATATTCAAGTGAAAAATACCAGCACAACCGTGACATCCAGCCGAGCATGCTGTTTCGTGAGCTGGGCCGTGACGCCGACGCTATGCAACAGATGCATCTGGAGTTTGGGAGCGACGCCGCGGCAGCCCGGGCCGCCGCGCTGGCGGCCCCGCGGGTGGCGAGGTAGATTCCCGCCATGCTTCCCAAAGTGCTCGCCTGGTCGTCGCTCGCCACAGCCCTGCTCTTCGCGATCCTGATGATGACGGCGATCTTCGCAGGCGACTCCTTGGGAGACTCGGCCCGCCCGCTTGTGTTTTATGGGGCGGTCCCGCTGCTCGCCATCGCGATCCTCTTGGCGGTCACCCTCCTGGTCATTTCGGCATTCTCCTCCGATTCCTAGTGTTCGAGGCCCTGTTCCGCCAGCGGGAGCCGGCGGGGCCGGGCCTCGCGGAAAGGCGCACACTCGTGCTTCGAACCCACACCTGCGGCGAACTTCGATCGAGCGACCTCGGAAGCGAGGTGGCCCTCTGCGGCTGGGTCGACCGCGTCCGTGATCACAAGGGCGTGATCTTCATCGACCTCCGTGACCGCTGGGGACGCACGCAACTCGTCGTCGGCCCTGAAAGCCCGCCGGCCGTCCTCGCTGCGGCGCGGGCGGTGCGGGCCGAGTGGGTCATCCGAGCCCGCGGGGCGGTGGGTGCCCGCCCGGCCGGCACCACCAACCCGAAGCTCGTCACCGGTGAGATCGAGGTCGTGGTTCGCGAACTCGACGTACTCAACGAGGCCGAGACGCCGGCCTTCCAGCCGGGGGCGACGGAGCTCCCCGGTGAGGAGGTTCGCCTCAAGCACCGCTGGCTCGATCTCCGTCGGCCCGCTATGCAAGACAACATGTTCCTGCGGAGCCGGATCGTGAAGATCATGCGCGACCACTTCGATGAGCTCGGCTTCATCGACGTCGAAACCCCGATGCTCGGCCGCAGCACGCCCGAAGGGGCCCGCGACTACCTCGTACCGAGCCGGCTCGACCATGGATCGTTCTTCGCACTGCCACAGTCGCCCCAGCTCTACAAGCAGCTCCTGATGATGGCGGGCTTCGACCGCTACGTGCAGGTCGCGAAATGCTTCCGCGACGAGGATCTCCGGGCCGATCGCCAGCCCGAGTTCACGCAACTCGACGTGGAGATGTCGTTCGTCGAGGCGGATGACGTGATCGGCGTGATCGAGGGGCTCGTGAAGCGAACAGCGCGGGAGATCCTCGGGATCGACGTGCCGTTGCCGCTGCCGCGGCTCACGTGGGACGAGTGCATGGAGCGGTTTGGCCACGACGCCCCCGACCTTCGGTTTGGCCTCGAGATCGTGGACCTCACCGCCATCGCCGGCGAGAGCGATTTCCGGGTCTTCCGTGGTGCCGTCGAGAGTGGCGGACGGATTCGCGGCGTCCGCGTGCCGGGGGCGGCGGCGAAGTTCTCCCGCAAGGACCTCGACGAGCTCACGGCCGTAGCTGTGGAGGGCGGGGCGAAGGGGCTCGTGTGGCTCAAGGTCGAGGCCGATGGCTCGTGGGTGGGCCCGGTGGCCAAGAACCTCACGGGCGTGGCCGATCCCCTCAAGGCAGCGCTCGGTTGCGAGCCCGGCGACCTCGCCCTGATCGTGGCGGATTCGTTCGACGTCACGTGCAAGGCACTTCACATGCTTCGCAAGCGGCTCGGGGCGGCGCTCGGACTCTACGACCGCGACGCCATGCACTTCTCGTGGGTCGTCGACTTCCCGATGTTCGCAGCGGACGTCGAGACCGGCGGCTGGGCATCGATGCACCACCCGTTCACGGCGCCGAGGCCCGCCGACGTCGAGATCCTCGAGGCCGATCCCGCGGCCTGCCGCGCCGTCGCCTACGATCTCGTGATCAACGGCTCCGAGGCCGGCGGCGGCACGATCCGGATCCACGATAGCGCCACGCAGGAGAAGGTCTTCAAACTCCTCGGCATCTCGGCCGAGACCGCCCGCGAGCGATTCGGCTTTCTGCTCGACGCGCTGCGCAGTGGCGCCCCGCCCCACGGCGGGATCGCACTGGGCATCGACCGCTGGGTGATGCTGTTCGGAAAGCTCGATAGTATCCGCGACGTGATCGCCTTCCCGAAGACGCAGAAGGCGAGCGATCTGATGACGGGTGCACCGTCGACGGTCGACACGAAGCAGCTCGTCGAACTCGGCATCCGCACGGTCGTACCCCCACCAAAGCCAGCGTAGAGACGTCTTCGTTTTTGAAAGCGCTGCTCGACGCCTCCCGCAAAAAAGCCCCACGTGCAAGCGCGGGGAATGCGGGTGGCATCAATGCGGTGCCGAATTGGTTCGCCAGCGGTGGCATGCTCGCCGCCGGGGGATTTTGCTGCAGGATGCCCACGCGGCCGACGGGACGTCGCTCGTGAGTCGCAAACATTCCCCGGCGTCTGCGCGTGCCCCCGACCGGCTCCTCACGATCGGGAATCGTTGCGGTCATGCGTGCGGTATGCCTCTCGTCTGGAATCGCCAAGCGCGAGCGCGGGGAATACGTCCTCCGCTTTGTTTCGCTCCGCACCACTGCTCCGGTCGCCACCCACATTCCCATCGCTTGCGCTCCGGGCTTCTTGAGGAACCTCATGCCGTCCCGCAGCCGGCCGGGGCCATGCGGTCTGGCACGCACATTCCTAGGCCTGACCGCGTTGGGGTCTTGAAGCGGGCCCTCCCGTCCGGCTCCTCAGCAGTCGGAGAAATCGAACGGCTATACTTCTGATCTTCCGCCCGGGCGACTAGCTCAATTGGTCAGAGCACCTCGTTTACACCGAGGGGGTTGGGGGTTCGAGTCCCTCGTCGCCCACTGCAATCACCCGTGAGTGCTGCTGGTAAACTTGTTTTCATGCACGCACTCATGATCGCGGTCGCCGCCGCACTTGGCATGTTCGCTGGCACCGTGCTGGCGCAGGACCCACCGCTCGCCTTCGTGGGCGCTGAGGTGCTGCCGATTTCAGGGCCGCCGATTCCGGACGGCGTCGTCGTCGTGGCCGACGGCAAGATTGCCGCCATCGGGCCGGCCGCCACGACGCCCGTCCCCGCCGCTGCCGAGCGGCACGATTGCCGCGGCAGGGTGCTCATGCCCGGCCTCGTCGACACCCACAGCCACGTCGGTGACGGCTGGGGGGGCGATGCGAGCGCTCCCATCCAGCCCGACGTGCGAATCCTCGACTCGATCAACGTCCGCGACGTCGGATTCCGTAAGGCACGCGCCGGAGGTCTGACCACCCTCAACATCATGCCCGGATCGGGCCACCTGCTCAGCGGCCAGACGGTCTATGCCAAGTTGCGGAAGGCCTCGACGATCGACGACTTCTTCATCCGTGATGCCGCGGGCAAGCCGCTCGGCGGCATGAAGATGGCCAACGGTACCAACTCGCAAAAGGAAGCCCCCTTCCCGGGCACCCGGTCGAAGTCGGCGGCCCTCGTGCGGCAGAAGTTTCTCAAGGCCCAGGAGTATCGCCGCAAGGTCGCCGACGCGAAGGACGACCCCGAGAAACTGCCCGACCGCGACCTGGAAATGGAGGGCCTGCTCGACGTGCTTGACGGCCGCGTGGTGGTCCACCACCACGCCCATCGTGCCGACGATCTGATGACCGTGCTGCGGCTGCGGGACGAGTTCGGTTTCAAGGTCGTGCTGCACCATGCCAGCGAGGCCTGGAAGATCGCCGACCAGTTGGCCAAGTCGGGTGCAGCCTGCTCGGTGATCGTGGTCGACAGCCCTGGGGGCAAGATCGAGGCGATGGATCTCTCGCTGGCGACCGGCGCCGTGCTGGAAAAAGCAGGGGTGCCGTGCGCCATCCATACCGACGATCCGGTTACCGATTCAAGGCTCTTCCTGCGGACGGCCGGCCTCGCCGTGCGGGCCGGCATGTCGCGGGAGAAGGCCCTCGAGGCCCTCACGCTGGCCGGGGCAAAGATGCTCGAACTCGACGGCCGGACCGGCTCGCTCGACGTCGGCAAGGACGCGGACCTGATCGTGCTCTCCGGGGATCCCTTAAGCGTGAAGACGAAGGTGCTCGAGACATGGGTCGAGGGGAAGAAGGTCTTCGACCGTGACGATCCCGAGGACAGGCTCTTCGCGGTGGGCGGCTACGGCGCAGGACGCGAGCAGAAGGCCCACGCTTGCTGCACCGACGCCCGGCTCTCGGAGACCAAGTGATGCAGGCTTTCCACCGCAGCCCATGGCTCACTCTGATGCTGCTCAGCGGGATTACGGTGCTGCCCGCCGCCGAACCCGCCGATCAACTGCTGGCAATCTTCGGCGACACGGTGCACACGATGGCCGGGCCGCCGATCGAAAAGGGCGTCGTGCTGATCGCGGACGGCAAAATCACGTTCGTTGGCTCCGCCCTCGACATCCCCATCCCCCCCGCTACCCGCGTGCTGAAGGGCAGCGTGGTTACGCCAGGGCTCATCGATGCCCACACCGTCGTCGGCCTCACCGGATTTCTCAATCAGGAACAGGATCAGGACCAGCTCGACAAGGGAGAGCCGATTCAGCCCGAGCTCCGGGCCATCGACTCCTACAATCCGCGGGAGCGGCTGATCGAGTGGGTCCGCGGCTTCGGGATCACAACGATCCACACGGGCCACGCGCCCGGCGCGCTCGTCTCCGGCCAGACAATGATCGCGAAGACCGTGGGCGGCACGGTCGATGAGGCGGTGATCCTGCCGGTGGCGATGGTCACCGTCACGCTGGGCAACGACGCCCGCCCCGGTGACGACAAGAAGTCGCCCGGCACCCGCAGCAAAGCGGTCGCGATGCTCCGCGGAGAACTGGTGAAGACGCAGGATTATCTCCGCAAGCAGAATCTCGCCGATGCCGACAAACGTCCCGATCGCGACCTTCGCCGCGAGGTCTTCGCCGACGTGCTCCGTGGCAGGCTCCCGCTGCTCGTGACCGTCAACCGGGCCACCGACATCGACGCCGCCCTGCGGGTTGCCAGGGAGTTTGGCATCAAAATCGTCCTCGACTCGGCGGCCGAGGCGTATCTCTTGGCCGACCAAATCAAAGCGGCGGGCGTGCCGGTGATCCTCCACCCCTCGATGCGGCGCGGCGGCATGGGCGAAACGGAAAACATCAGTTTCGAAACTGCGGCCACGCTCCGGGCCAAGGGCATCCCCGTCGCCCTGCAGAGCGGCTTCGAGGGCTACGTGCCCAAGACCCGCGTGGCCCTCTTCGAGGCGGCGATCGCGGCGGCCAACGGGCTCACGACCGAGCAGGCCCTCGCGACGATCACCAGCGATGCGGCAAAGATCCTCGGCATCGACGGCCGCGTGGGCTCGCTTCAGGCTGGGCTCGATGGCGATGTCGCGATCTTCGACGGCGATCCTTTTGAATATACGACGCACTGCACCGGCGTGGTCATCGACGGCCGCGTCGTGAGCGATGAGCCCCGATGAGGCAGGAGTGCTGCCCGGCAGCCCGATCGAGATCGAGGTGAGCGGCTGATGCGTCCGCGACGCTTCGAACTGCCGATGTGGACGGGCGTGCGGTTCGTGCCGTGGCTGCGGGTGCTCGCCCGCCACGGGTTCCGCGTGTCGCCGGCGCGGATCCCACGGGCGGTCGGCATCACGGTCGCAAGCCTCGGCAACGAACTGCTCACCGCCATTCAGTTGGCGATCTGGGGACGCGGACTCCGCGCCGCCCGCCTCGAGGTCGATCCGATCGTAATCCTCGGCCACTGGCGGAGCGGCACCACCTTCCTCCACGAACTCCTCGCCCGTGATCCGCGGCTCGTCGCCCCCAACACGATCCAGTGCGCGGTACCGAGTCATTTCGTGCTCTCCGAGGAGTTCGCCCGCGAACGGCTCGCCTGGCTGTTGCCTGAGCGGCGGCCGATGGACGCGATGCGGCTCGGCTTCAGTCGCCCTCAGGAAGATGAACTCGCCCTTTGCAATCTCGGGATGCCGAGCCCCTGGTGGACCGTCGCCTTTCCCAACGAGCCTCCACCTGATCCACTCTACGAGGATCTCGACGGACTCTCCGACCGCGACCGAGACCGCTGGCTCGCGACCTGGACGGGATTCCTGCGGGCCGTCCAGTTCGAGCACCCCGGCCGGCTGGTGCTCAAGAACCCGCTGCACACCTGCCGCGTGCCGGCGATCCGCAGCGTGTTTCCCGCGGCCGACTTCATCCACCTCGTCCGCGACCCATATGACATGGTCCCCTCATGCCTCCATTTCTGGCGGCGGATCTCCGAGGCGCATGGTCTCCAGCGGCCGACGGCAGCCGGGCTCGAAGACCGGGTCTTCGCATCGATCCTGAGGATGGATCGAAGGCTACACGCGACCTGGGATGCCATTCCAACCGGGCACCGCTATCGCACGCGGTACGAGGATCTGGTCGCTGAGCCGATCGGGGTGCTGCGGAGCATCTACGCGCATTTCGGCTGGCCTGGAGCCGACGCCGCGGAGCCCCACTGGCGGCGGCACCTCGCCGACGAGCACGCCTACCGTCGCAACGACCTTCCCACCGACGAGCGGCTCCGCGGGCGGATCGTAGTGGACCTTGCCGAAATGCTCACTCGGTACGGCTACCCTCTGCCTGGTCCTCCCTGACGAGCAACTCCCGAAACGCCTGCTCGCACGAGTATTCGAACTCAAAGCCGAGTTCTCGTCGGAGTCGTTCCGAGCTCATCACCCACGGGTGCCGCGAATACCTGACGAGCCCCGGGGGCGTGGTGAACCACGGCAGCCGCAGCGTCCACCAGAGGCGGCTCATGCCCGCCATCAGAAAAAACGGCATTGGCACCGCTGCCACGCCGAGCAGCCTCGCGATCTGGCGGTGCGTGACCGCGTCGGCCGGTGCCACGTTGAACGCTCCCCGGGCCGACGCTGTCAGGATCGCGAGCGTAGCCCGGGCCAGATCGTCCTGATGAACGAACTGCAGCGGGGTGTCGTTGCCGTCGGGTAGAAACACGAACGGCATACTGAGGAAGATGTCGCTGAGAAAGTTGCTCACGCCGGGGCCACAGACGATCGCCGGCCGAGTCCAACTCACGGCGATCCCGGGATGAGCCGCGGCGAAATCCTGGACGAGCCGCTCCACGTGCCCCTTGTGCTCCGAGTAGTAGTACTCGGGCCGCGGCCGCACCGGCGTCGACTCGTCGCAGACCGGCGGGTTGTCGGACCAGGCGCCATAGACCGTGGCACTACTGGCCACGAGCACCCGCCGCGCCGTACACACGGCGGCGGCGTCAAGGAGCCGCTGCGTGCCGTCGACGTTGGCGGCCCGCATCGCCTGGATGTCGCGTCCCGGCTGCACGGCGTAGGCGAGATGGATCACCGTGTCGGGGTCGAAGTCGCCGAGGACGTCGGCCATCCGCGGATCGCAGATATCCCCCTGCCAGAAGTCGTCAGATTCGTGCTTCGTGGCGGTGCGGCAATCAATCCCGAGGATGCGGGCATCCGGCAGGCTACGACGGATCTCGTGCACGAGCGACCGTCCGTAGAGGCCGGAGGAGCCGGTGATCGCGATCCGGTCGGGGGCGGCGGGCGTGACTGCAATCGTCGTCATCCCGGTACGTGCCAGCCGCGGCCGCGGCGGCGCTCACGCCGCATGAGGGCCCTGTAGGCGTGGAAGTCGACCTGGATCGTGTGCCGCGGAGACTTCACATAGCGGCGGCGGATCACCGCGATGTCGTCATCGATCACCCGCTGCATCGCCGCACGGTCGGGCAACTGGCAGCGGCCCTGGATCAGGTCGCCGACCCAGGCCGACTGGGCCTCGGCGAGCGGAAAAATCGCCCCCCACGGTTGGATCAGGCCGATAAAGAACAGCCCGGGCACGTCGGGATGCACCACGTGCCGGTAGAGCCGCACCTCGTTCTCCTCCGGCGCGATGACCGACGCGTCGAGAAAGGGAAATACGATCCTGTAGCCGGTCGCGAGAATCAGTGTGTCGACCGGCTCGCGACTGCCGTCTACGAATCGCACGCCGTCGCCGTCGAGCCGCTCGATATCGGGCTTGATCACGATCCGCTGCTCGCGAACGAGGCTCGGGAGGTCGCTCGAGATCGTGGGGTGTTCCTGAAGCACCTTGTGTCCCGGTCGCGGCAAGCCGTAGAGGCCGAGCGTGCCGCGGTTCATCCACACCACCGTGCTGAAGGCCGGACGGAAGAGCCACATCGGCGCGAACCGCCAGATGAACTCGGGACAGACGGTGTCGAGTGGAATGCCGAAGAGATACTTCGGAATCACGTGGGCGCCGCGGCGGGTCGAGAGCAGCGTGCGGTCGGCCACCCGTGCGAGGTCGCAGGCGATGTCACAGCCCGAGTTGCCCATCCCCACGACGAGCACCCGCCCATTCCCGAAGCCGTCAGGGGTGCGGTAGTCGTGGGCATGAAGCACGCGGCCGGAGAACGTGCCGGGCAGATCGGGCATCCGCGGCAGCCAGTGATGACCGCTGGCCACGAGCACACTGCGACAGATGCGGGTCTCGGGCTCGCCGCCCGTGGTCCGGACCGTCACGGCAAACGTGCCGTCGGCCTGCGGCACGACCCGCTCCACCGTGGTGCGAAACCGGATCCGATCACGGAAGCCGAAGTAATCGACGTAGTCGTCGAGATACCCGCAGATCTGCTCGTGCCGGGGGAAGTCGGGGTAGTCCTTCGGCATGGGATGATCGGCGAACGAGGTCCTGTCGCGCGAGGTGTTGATCTGCAGCGACTTGTAGATCGACGACATGCCGTTGTCGTTGTCGTACCGCCAGAGCCCGCCGACGCCCGATCCGCGCTCGAAACACTCGAACGCGAGGCCGCGGTCATGGAGGGCCTTCGCGGCGGCGAGACCTGAGCCACCCGCGCCGATGACGCAGGCGTCGAGCACGTCCGGCAGGGGCGTCCGCAACATGGTGGTGGCTTCCAGTTGACGATCCGTGGTCATCCGCCCGTGGCGAAGGACTCGTCATCTTAGAGCGCATCTGCCTTTGGTCTAGCGGCGAGAAGGCACCTTGGCGGAGGAAGGCAAGGGATCGGCGAACGCTCGAGGAGCATCGGGCGTATCCTCGCCCCGGCGACGAGACTTTTGCCGCCCCCGAGCCAACGATACACGTACGTTGGATGCGCTCGAGCGAGTTTCAGGCCCGGTCTGTCCGTCACGCCGATTCGGGCCCCACGGGAGCGAGGCCTCGCCGCCAGGCCGCGAAGTCTTCCCGCACGCCGGGCCACTCGCTGAAGAACAAATGCCCGCCCGCCTCGTAGACACGCAGTTCGGCGCCGGCGATGCCATGAGCCAGCCGCGTGGTCTCGGTGAACGGGATCACCGGATCACGGCCCCCGCAGGCGATCCACGCGGGCACACGGATCTCGCCCAGTCGGTCGCCGATGTCGATCTCGTGCAGGGCGGCGAGCACCGCTGCCAGCGCTGCGGGGTCGTGCCGGCGAAACTCATCCCGCAGCCGCTCCACCAGCACGTGCGGCACCGCAGCCGCCGCCACTCGATCGGCAGCGCAGGAACGCAGAATCGCGTCGTGGAGGGGCGGTAGCCGCCCCCCCAACCAAAGCCCTGCCCGGAGACAGCCGTTACCGACGCGGCCTCGGGCCAGCCACTGGAGCCAGCCGACCAGACCCGTAGGCCGGCCGCCGGCGAAACCTGCGAGGCTCGCGACCGCCGCCACCCGGCGTGGCTGATGGATCGCAAGATTCACGGCGGCGAAGCCTCCACTCGACCAGCCCGCCGCGATCACCGGCCGGTCGCCGACGAGCTGCTCAAGCGCCCCCTCGGCGAGCGCGGCAAAGAGTTCTGCATCAATCGTCCGCGGTGGTACCCCGTTTGAAAACGCCCCTGGAGAGTGTCCCGGAAGGCTCAGTCCGATCCATGACTCGGTCTCCGGATCGACGAACAGCTCGCGGCTGATGGTCAGCGACGTCATCACGCCATGAACGAACGCGACCGGTGGCCGCGGGTCGTCGCGGAGATGCACGTCGGCCGCGACCAGGTGGCCGTCGACCTCTAGGAGCACTCGCTTCGTCGCCTGTTGCATTTCGGATGGGAACCCCGTTAGATGCCCGGGATGGATCGCGGGCCCACCATCATGATTTCGAACACATTCTGGCACGGCAAATCGGTTCTGGTCACCGGCGGCTCGAGCGGGATCGGCCGGGAGGCATGTCTGGCGGCGGGGGCCGCGGGGGCACGGATCGGTATCATCGCCCGCCGGCAGGCATCTCTCGAAGCGACCCAGTCGCAGTTGCGTGCCACCGGGGCGATCGTCGAGACCATTTCCTGCGACGTCGTCGATGGCCCAGCACTCCGATCGGCCGTGACGGTCCTCGAGGATCGGCTCGGCCCGTGCGATGTGGCGATCGCCTGCGCCGGCATCCACCGTACGTCGTGGCCGCTCGATGCGGAGGCTGCCAACACCGTGATTGACGTCAACGTGAAGGGGTCGATTAACTTCATTTCAGCGGTGCTTCCGGGCATGCTGGCTCGGCGCCGCGGCCATATCTGTGGCGTTGCGAGTATCGCCGCGGTCGTCGGCCTGCCGGGCAACGCGGCCTACTGCGCGAGTAAGGCGGCCCTGGTGGCGTTTCTCGAGAGCCTGCGGCTCGACTGTGGCCCGCGTGGCGTTCGCATCTCCACTGCCTGCCCGGGTGTCGTCAATACCCCGATGGTGACCGACGCGGAGCGGGCCACGGGCACGCTCATGACCGCCGAGGCGGCAGCCACGACGATCTTGCGGGCGATTGAACGGGGCCGCACCGAGATCTGGTTTCCGCGGCGGACGTGGCTCGCCGCGCGACTCGCACGATCACTGCCAACCGCCGTTCGCGATTGGATCCTCCGCAGCCAGCCCCGCCTCGAGCAGGCTCCGCCCGATGCGTGAGCGACTACTTCCCGGAGACTGCCCTGCCCCGCCGCGGTAGCCGTGATTCCTGCCAGACGTCGGCGAGGGAGTTGAGCAACCCGTCGATCGCCTCCAGCGGATGGTTGGCGTTGATCTGCACGCGGAGCATCCCGGCGTGGATCGGCACAGCCGGGTAGGTCGCTGACTGTGCGTAGAAACCGCGGTCGAAGAGGCTGCGGCCCGTCTGAAACGTCTTCTCGAGGTCGCCCACCACGAGCGAAACGATCGCTGAATCGCCGCCGTGATGCTCGATGCCGAGGCTGTCGAGCCCCTCGGTGAACCGCCGGATCCGCGAGTGGAGTGAGGCGAGCAAGAGGTCGTATTCCTCCGACATCATGATGTCGCACACCGCCGAGATTGCTGCCAGATACGGCGGCGGCACCGGCCCGCCGAAAATGAACGTGCTCGACCGAATCTTGAGCACCGTCTTGAGTTCCGGCGTGCAGGTCACAAAGCCACCGAGACAGGAAAACGCCTTCGAGAGCGAGCCCACCATCAGCACGTTGTCGAGCGTGCCGAGCGCCGCCGCGGCCGCCCCCCGGCCCCGCGGCCCCACGACGCCGGTGCCATGGGCGTCGTCCACGTACATGATCCCCCCGAGCCTACGAATCGTGGTATCGAGCTCCGCCAGCGGGGGCGTGCGGCCTGACATGCTGTAGACGCCGTCGATCGCCAGCACGACGCCACCGCGACAGCCCGACTGCACGACGAGTTTCTCGAGCGCCTGCGGCTCGGGAGTTGCCAGAACCTCCAGCCGCGCGCCCGCGGCGGCGGCCAGTTTGGCGCCTTGGTGTACGCTGTCGTGCGACTCACGGTCGACGACGAGCAGGTCTCCGGGTTGGGTGATCGCCGGCAGGAGTCCGATGTTGGCGAGCGTCACGCTCGGGAAGATGAAGGTGTCGGGCACACCCAGCCAGCGGGCGAGCTTTTCCTCCGCCTCGTCCACGAGTACCGGGCTCGAGAAGGCCCGCGAGGCGCCGTTATGGGCGCCCCATTCCGGCAGCGCGTCGCGGATCGCTTCGTGGACGCGGGGATCCCGGTCGAGACCCAGGAAGCTATCCGAGCCGAAGTTCCAGACAGTGTGGCCGTCGATGACAACACGACGGTCGTCGGTCGCCGCGTCGAGCAGCAGATCCTTGAGGTGGAGACCCGCGTTGGCATCGAGGAAGGAGAGGGCGATCCGCGTGACCTTATGCCGCGACAGCCGCTCCGTCAGCGGCTCGAGCCCAGCAGTCGCGAAACTGGTCTCCGCCACCTCGCGGCGCCGGCCCGCACCGGACAGCCGCCCCATCAATGAACCGACCGTAAGCTGCCCGATCTTGGTCATTGGGCCTTTCCATGACGTACAAAATCTTGCGCGAGGGAACATGCCGGACCGGCCGACCTTCGCCGACGTCGGAGGAGGGTAACACAGACTGCCTCAATCCGACCACGTCCTGGGACTGGATCCGACCACGCCCCGGGGGAGGCGGCACGGCATCCCTGCCCGACCGCACGATCGCGTTGTGCTTCCAGAGAGCGCCGCAGCCGAGGGGCCGACGTCAGAAACAGTCGTTGCGGACCTCTTGAGCGATCAGTTCCTTGAGTCGCTGGATCGCCTGCTGCTCCATGGCCTTGGCGTCGCGCCAGAACTGCCGCAGGTCGTCTCGCCACTCGGCATTGGCAATGTACTGGTCATACCGCCAAAGGGCGTCGAGACGTCGGCTGAGTTCATGGACCAGATCGTGGTCGTGATCGGAGCATCCGCATGTTTCTCCCATGTGGGCAAGTTCCCGCTCGGCTGCAAGCGTCATCGTTGTGTTCTCCTTAAAGGGCTGGGCCGCCATCTGTCGGCGGCCGTACGGGGAATCGGGCCCGTCTCCCGCCCTGGAGAACTGCGTCGCGAATCGTGCGAACGTCCCGGCAAACAGTTGTCGATCCGCACCGCGGGGTCAAACATGGTCCAGGAATACGCTGGCGAGGCCGCCGGACACGTCGCCCCGACAGCCAGTCCTTCGCCGGTCACTCGCGGTCGGCTAGACTGGAGAGTCGTCCGGGGCAAACGGATGTCACTTCATGTCAGGATCCGACCAGCATCTCGTCGCGGCACCAGGCTCTGACGCGCAGCCTCGCATCGAGTTATTTGACGACTGGGAGCATAGCCTGCGGCCGGCGACCACTGGCGAGACACGTGTGCCGCTGCCCGAGTCTCCTCCCTTCCGCCCCCTGCTCCGGCGGCCGATGGCACTGCTGCACATCGTCGACGACGGCCGCGACGACGGTGAGAAGGTCCGCATGCGGGGCGATCGCCTCGTCATCGGTAGAAGCGAGGGCGAGGTGATCGTGCCGCACGACATTTCCATGTCGCCCCGACATGCCGGGATCGAGAGGCTCGCAGACGCGGCGTGGGAACTCTCCGACCTCGGCAGTTCCAGCGGCACGTTCGTGCGGGTGACCAGCGCCCGCCTCAAGGATGGCGGCATGTTCCGGCTTGGCGGCACCGTGCTGCAGTTCCACGCGGTCGACGTGACCGAGGCATGGCTCGTCGACGTGACGCTGGCCGGCCGCGGTCACCGCCACGAGTGCCACGCGCCGACGACCACGGTCGGCAGGGTGGGGAGCGGATGCGGAGTCTGTCTGCACGACCCCTTCGTCAGCCCGCTGCACGCCGAGGTTCACCGCACGTCCCGCGGGTGGCGAATCGACAACGCCGGTGCCAGCGGACTCTGGGTGCGGATCGACGCACCGGTTCGGATGATGGCGCCGTCGCAGTTCTTGTGTGGCGAACAGCGGTTTGTATTCGAGCCACTGACCCGTTGAGTCCGCCACGGACCGGATCGTGTCAGGCCAGCATCCAGTCAGGTAGCCGCCGAACCCTTCCCTCGCGGTCGACGCAGACGACCGTGGTCGAACCGGTGACCAGGATCTGCGTGCCGCGGATCACCTCGTAGGCGTGCTTGATGTGGGCCGCCCCGATCTTCTCCACCCGCGTGCGGAGCACGAGCAGGTCGTCGTAGTCCACCGGGGCGCGATATGCGACGTGCGCCTCCGACACCACCATAAAAAGTCCATCGTCCTCGAACTGCCGGTAGGTGTGGCCGTGTGCCCGTAGCATCTCGGTCCGGCCCATCTCGAAGTAGGTGAGGAAGTTGGCGTGATGCACCCGCCGCTGGCCGTCCGTCTCCTGGTAGCGGACGCGGATCTCAATCTCGTGAACGGCGGACATGGTTGCTCCTGCGGCGGGCGCTGGCGGTCGGGGCGGTGGTCCGCCACCTGGCCGCGGGCGGGCTGTTCGTTGACCGGACCGCGGACAAGACTCTATCCTTCCCTCGGCGAAGACTGCAAAATCGGACACGTCCGACCGCCAATCGGGCCGCGCCCGTCCCGAGGGTTTGCATCCACGACCGGAGTATCCACCGTGAGTCACGGCGACGCTGGCGAGAACTCGGGAATCGGGTTTGCGACGGCCCGCGGTCGCAACTGGCCGACGCTTCGGCAGTTCACCGTGTTCCTGGAAAACCGCGTGGGGCAACTCCTCGAGGTGGTCCGCAGGTTCGAGGGCTCGCAAGTCCGCATCGTCGCGCTCTCGATCAACGACTCGGGGGAGTGTGCCTTCGCGCGATTCCTCCTGAGCCATCCAGAGCAGGGCCGGGAGATTCTCGAGCGTGCCGGTCTCGCAATCATCGAGAGCGATCTGATCGGCGTTGAACTGCCCGACGACCACCAACCGCTGCTCCGTATCTGCACCGCGCTGTTGCAGGCCGAGGTCAACATCATCCAGGCCTACCCCATCCTCGCGAGGCCCCGCGGCCGGCCGGCGGTGGCCCTGATGGTTGACAATACCGAGATGGGCCTGGAAACCCTGAGCAACAAGGGCTTCACGATGATCACCGAGGGTGATCTCGGCGAGGAGGAGTGACCGTGCCGGGCCTCGGTCACTCAAACATGTCGCCGGGTACAGCCGACAGGTGTCGCACGACGATTCGCTGCACCGTTTCCCAGGCCACGGCGGTGAGCGTCACCGTGCCATCGGCAGCCTGACTTGCGAAAAGGCCGTGGCTTCCTCCCGACCATCGTGCGGCGAACTCCTCCGGAAGGATCACGTTCCCGCCCTTGAGATGAATCTCGACGATGCCGCCGTGTTCACGCTCCGCCCACAGCCTGGTCAGAAGCCGGGCCATGGGATTGCCGACATCGCCGCCGACTGGTCCGGTGCCTGGGGCGGCAGGAGGCCAGGCCGCCTCACCGAACGCAGCTCCGGTGTCAGCGGTGGGCCGCGTAGGCTGATCAATCCCTGAAATAAAGGTCCACTCGCCGTCATCAACGGTCCCAGGAGCCGACGGCAAAGCGGGAGCCGGGGCGGGAGCAGCGGCTCGTGGCGATGTTTCGGAAACGGCCTCGACCGCGGGCATCGGCGATGCGATCTCGGCCTCTGGTTCCGGCACTGGTTCCGGCTCCGGCACGAGCTCCGGCTCAGCCGATTCGGCCGCCGCAGCGAGATCGGGAATCTGGAGCGGCACGCCGCACTTGCTGCACTTGCCCCGCTTCCCCGCTTGGGCCTGCGGCACGATCAGCCGATGGCCGGCGGAGCAATGGAAGATGATGCGTCCGTCCTCGACCCGCGGCTCCGGCAACTCCCGCGTCGGCTGGATCGCCGCGGCGGGGAGGATCCGGGTAGTTGCTTCATCCGCACCAAGGGTGCGGGTCTTGTCGTCGTCCATGCTCGTTTGGGTCCCGAATGCGACGGTGCGGCTCTGGCCCACGGGGCCGTGTTCGTTCAACAACAGTGTACCCACGGCCCCGTCCCTTGACGCAGCCCCAGCCCCGTCTGAAACTGCCGCCACTCACGCGGTCTTTCCGCCTGCGGCCGGAATCCAGCATGCCTATTCCCATTATCTGCCCCGGCTGCAAGTCACGCTTTGCGGTCAGCGACCAGTTCGCCGGCCGCACGGGCCCCTGCCCCAAGTGCAAACAGCCGATCAAGATCCCGGCACTCGCCGTCAAGGCGGTGACGATCCACGAACCGGAAGCCCCGGTCACGTCATCAACGGCCGCGGGCCGCGCGCCCACGGCTCCCATCCGACGCATGGAGAGGCCGATCCCGCCCCTGGCCTTTGCGGCCACCGCGGGCGCGGCGGTTGCATTGGCCGCCGCCGCCTTCGTCACAGGCCGTGTGCTCCGGCCCGCGTTTCCGCCGGCGTGGCTGCTTTTGTCCACGGCATTTTTTGTGGCCATACCATGCGTCATGCTCGGTTACGTGGCCGTCCGTGACCGCGAACTCGAGGCCTACCGGGGCCAGTCGTTCCTGCTACGGTCGTTGATCTGTGCGACCGTCTACGCGGGGTTGTGGGCGGTCAAGGGCCTGCTGCCTCCTGAGGCGACGGCAGAGATGTGGCAGTGGGTCTATCTTGGGCCGATGTTCGTGGTCTCAGGTGCCATCGCTGCCCTGGCCACGCTCGACCTCGACTGGGGCGCGGCCGTGGCCCACTTCTCGTTCTATGCGATGTTCACCGCGTTTCTTCGCTGGCTGCTGGGCCTGCCTCCGCTCTAAACATGCAAGGGCCGACGTGATGTCGCTCTCCAGCCTCCCCGAAATCACCGCGCTCGACTCGACGAGCGAGGGCATTCGCATCCCCCCGGACGAAACGGCGCCGGTCACGCCCCGCGTGCGCGCGATCCTCGACACCGCGGACATGCGGCGGCTTGCAGGAGTGTCGCAACTCGGCCTTGTTTCCCTCGTCTACCCTGGGGCCGTGCACTCGCGATTCGAGCACTCGCTCGGGGTCTACCGACTGGCGGTAGAGTTTCTGCGGCGGCTACGAAACGATCCCCGCTTCACCGCCGTGGTCGACGGCAACGATGCCTCCGCGTTTCTGGCCGCGGCACTCGTCCACGACATCGGGCACTGGGCCTACTGTCACCCGCTCGAGGACATGGGTCTCCCGGAGGTGCCGCGGCACGAATCGCTTGTCCAGGATCTGATCTCGACGGGGCCGATCGCCACGGTGCTCGCGACGCAGTGGCAGATCTCCCCGGCACGCATCGCCGGGTTGATCACGGGCGCAGCGACCGACCCCGCGGGCCGCATCCTCCACTCCCTCCTCTCCGGCCCCATCGACGTCGACAAGATGGACTATCTGGCCCGCGACAGCCTTCATGCCGGCGTACCCTACGGCCGCAACTTCGATCAGCCACGACTGCTCGCGAGCCTGTGCGTCGACGAACGGGGCGAATCACTGGCCATCACCGACAAGGGTCGAACTGCGGCCGAACTCATGGTGTTTGCCCGCTACGTCATGTTCAGCGAGGTCTACTGGCACCATGCCGTCCGGGCCGCCACCGGCATGTTGCAGCGCGCGGTGTGGCTGGTGCGCTCGAAAATCGATCCCGCTCGGCTCGTCCGCTACGACGACGCGGCTTTCGTGGCCTGGCTCACCGTGGCAGCCGACGGCACCGCCGCGGCACCGCTGGTCGCCGGGCTCTTCGGTCTGGAGCGCCGGCTGTTCAAGCGGGTCGCCACGTTCGATACGACCCACCAGCCCACGATCCACGCGGCGCTGGCGGGCAGGACTTACACGGAGATGGTCGTGGTTTCAGCCCGGCTGGCGGAGCGGATGTCGCGTCGCATCGGCCGCCGCGTCGACCCGGATCTGCTGCTCGTCGACGCGCCCCCTGCTCAACGCGAGGTCGAGTTTCGGCTGCAGGTCCGCGGGCGTTCCGCACGGCATGCCGCCGACGCGCCGCGCCGCTGGCAGCAACTTGAGGACTTGTCACCCGTCGTTCGAAGCCTAGCCCACGAACAGTTCGACGACCTCGTGAAGCGGGTCCGCATCTTCGCTCCTGCGGACACGGCCACTGAACTCGCCGGCTGTGAGGACTTCGAGACGCTGCTGCTCACGGCTATCGACGATGCAGGTTTCAACGTCTCCCGACGCTGATCGAGAGCTCGCAGCGGTGTGGAGCGGGGTGGGGTGCGACCCGCATTCCCCACACTTGCGCTTGGGGCTTCCTGACGGGATGCAAAGGGGGTCGGCGAACGCTCGAGGAGCGCCTGAGCCGCCTCGGCGATAGAGCGACGAGACTATTGCCGCCCCCGAGCCGGCGTTCCACCAAAGTCGGATGCACTCCGGGAATGCCCCCGCATCACTGTGGTTCACCGCCGGGCAGTTTGCCTTCCTCGATGAGTTTGCCAAACGTCGGGGCATCGGCCTTCGCAGGATCGCTCGACAGGGCCGCGACCTCCTCGAGGGCCTTCTTGATCTTCTCGACGTTTTTGGCGTCTTCCTTCTTGTCAAGCCGCTCGGCCAGGGCCTCGCCGTAGACGTTGCGATCCTTCTTGCTTTTGCCCACGTGGCAGACGTTGCACTTCGCCGTCTCGACGGCGGCCGCCAGGGGCGTACCCTCCTTGACGTACATCGCCTTGAACTCGTCGGAGAACTGTTTGATCGCGAAGGCGTCGCGTGCAGAGCCGCCGGCGACCATGGCCATCCCAACGCCAACCAGCCACGCATACCTGTTTGTACGGATCATCGAACAACTCCGGGAGGATTGCCAGCAGGACACCCTCGAGCGGGTCGTCCATTCGCCGACCATCACACTAGACAACGCCGCATCGCCAGCGTCAAGCAATCGTACATGGCGGCGCGGAACGGCGGCCGACGGAGACGGTTCAACTCCCCCAACTGTTCCATGCGGCCGGGTCGGGCGGGCGGCCAGCGCGCGGCTCGTGCACCAACTCTGGTTCGAGATCGGAAAAATCGATGTCGATCCGCCCGTCGGCCGCGTCGATCCGATGAAATACCCCGGCCCCCTCGTAACGCCCCTGCTCGTCGAGCCAGACGCACGCAGCTCGGTAGTCGTCGGCGTTGCCGCGCCCCGCTTGTTCGACGAACGGCTGGGCACCGCCGACGACGAACCTGCAGTCGCTGGCCCGAAACTCCAGTCGCGGGGCGACCGGGTGTGCGGGCGAGTCACGAAGCGCCGCCACACCTTCACCACAGGCCACAGCGACGTCAGTGAGATCGCAGGCGATGTCGAGACCTGCACCGCTCCGCGCACCTTCGGCGACGAGCAATCGGCGTGGCGTGACCAGCGCGCCCCCCGTCCACCGGAGCACGATCCTGCCCGCCTCCTCGGCTGCTGCGTCGAGGAGGACCGCATCCCCGGCGGCACGGCAACTGCCCAACAGCACCGCGCACGCGGCCCCGGACTGACCGGCGGCCAAGGAGACTGCGATAAACGCGTTCCGCCCCCGGCGAATCATGGTGCCACCATCCTCCGGAGATCCGGGCATGCGAAGCACCACGTCGTCGCAGACAAGCCTTCCGGAACCGACGGCAAAGAGGGCCGACGGCGCACCGTCTGACGGCTCCCCGACCAGCCTCAGCGTGACGCCGCTGATCGTGAGTTCCCCATCGCCGATCGAACAGGCCGCCTGCCACCCATCCCCCGCGGGCTGAACGCCGGTGAAGGCGACGACGGGGCGAGCACCAGCCGCGCCGCGAATCGTCAGCCGCTTTCGCTCGAGCGACACCGGTGGCTGCCGCCGCTCGCTGTCATCCGCCAACTCGATCACCCCGCCGTCCGCGACCAGACGAATCGCTTCGCCTAGCGTGGCAACGTCGCCGGGCAAGGTTGGCGTGGCGACCACCCGCACGAAGTCTGCAGCGGGCGGCGCGTCCGCGGCCACCCGCTCGGCGGTGTCGCCCTGTGCGGCGCGGCGCCGATCGGCCGATGCCCGCATCCACATCAGCCCCACCACCGCGGCCAAGCCCACGAGGGGCAGCAGCCACGTCAGTCGCGTGTCGAGCGGCCGTAGCGCTGGCACGGCCGCCACCTGAAAGGTCCGCGGCTGTGCCAGCGCGAGCCGGTGGTCGTCCGCGAAGGCGACCAGGTCGGCGACGAGCACGGCCGGCCGCTGGTAGCGATCGAGTGGATCTTTCTCCATCAGCCGCGACACGATGTCGGCGAACTGCTGGGGCACGTCGGGCCGCACCTCGCAAAGCGGTGGAGGGGCGGCCTGCTGATGCTGCAGGAGTTTCTGCACCATGGTGCCTTCGGCGAACGGGGGTCGACCCGCAAGCATGAAAAAAATCGTGCAGCCGAGCGAGTAGAGATCGCTGCGGACATCGGCGGCGCGGGGGTCGCGGGCCTGCTCGGGGGAAATGTAATCGAATGTTCCCAGCGTCATGCCGCTGACCGTGAGATCACGGTCGTCCGCTACGTGATGCAGACGCGCCAGGCCCATGTCGACGATGCGTGCCCGGCCCGTCGGGGTGATCACGATGTTGGATGGCTTGATGTCACGGTGCACCACGTCGCGCTCGGAGGCGTGCTCCAGCGCATCGGCAACCTGGATCGCCACATCGACAACTCGCGTTAGGTCAAACGGTCCCTCCTCACGGACGAGGTCGCGGAGGTTGGTGCCTTCGATGAACTCGAAGACGATGTAGTGCCAGCCCCCGTTGCTGCCGACCGCGTGCACCCGCCCGATGTTCTCGTGGTCGAGTCGGGCCGCCGACTGGGCCTCGTTTCGAAACCGCTTGAGCATCTCCTCGTCGTCGCCCTGCCGGCCGGCGAGAACCTTGACGGCGACGACCCGATCAAGCGTCGTGTCGAGCGCGCGAAACACCGCCCCCATGCCGCCGCCACCGATAAACCGGTCGAGCCGATACGGCCCGAGCATCGATCCCTCGAGCAACCGGCCGATCTCGGTGGAGGTGGCGGGTCCGCCGGCCAGCGGGCTGGCTGAGCCGCTCCAGGATGCAGCGGCCGGCTCGCCGCGGGAGATCACGGTCGCGTCGTCGGCGCTCTTCTGCCCACGCGAAGGAGGGCCGGCGAACCGCGAATCCGGGCCGGTTGGGTCGTTGGATTCAGGCATAAGCCGACCCTAACACCGCCATCAGCGGCAGGTCAATCGCCGCCCCGGCTGCGTTGCCCGTTCGCGCACGAAAAACCCCGCCCCTCGCGTGGGCGAGGGGCGGGGCTCGATTGTCCGGATATTCAAGACGTGCCAACTAGGCAGTGATCTGGGAGACGGAGGCCTGCTGGGCGACAGCCTTCCGCTTCCGCCGCTTCAGCCAGTCGAGGCCCGCCAGACTCACGATTCCCACTCCAGCGAGGGCGATCGTGGCCGGCTCGGGGACCGCTGCGACGCGGAAGCCCATCGAATCCGAGAAGTTGCTGGTGAGGTAAGTGTTGGAGGCCGTGTTCGACGTCCAGCTCCCGACGCCACCCGTTCCGAGCCGCCAGCTCGAGCCGAGCAACATCACCCGGTCGGCTGGGGAGGTGGCACTGGCAGTCTCGGTGAACTCGCCGGCGTTGCCGAAGGCGTCGTAGAGGCCGTACCACGACTTCGCGTTGGCGTAGAGGCCGACGTTAGTCAGGCCGGTCGTCTGGCCCTGAGCCGCACCGTAGTTGGCGACGTTTGTCCCCAACACCCCGGTGCCCGAGGTGACGGCGGTCGGAGCCGTGCCGCCACCCTTGTACGGAAACTGTCGATAGTTGACCGTCGCGGCGTTGAAGAAGGTCGCCTTGGTCCATTCGTCGGCATTTGGCAGAAAGACGCTGGCGCCAGGATTGCGAGCGACGGCTGCCCCGGAGGTCTGGTTGCTGAGCGTGTAGGCACCAGTTTCCATTGAGGCAGAGCTTGACTGCTGGCCATTGTTGAGCCAGTTGGCGAACCGAGCCGCTGAGAACCAGCTCACAAACGTCACTCCTTTGGTGGCGTTGCCCCCGCCGACCGAATATTTCGCCCCACTCGATGCGCCCGCGTTGAAGGTGATCGGGTTAAAGAACGTCGTTCCGCTGGTGACGGCCGACGGCTGGTAGACAGAGTTGGGGTTGGTGCCCGCAGCATCCACGCTATTTAAAAAGTCGGCGTATTGGGAGTTCGTCGTCTCGTACTTTGAGATGTTGAACAAACTCGAGACAGCTCCAAGGCCCGTGGCGGGGTTGGCAGGGTTACCCGCGTTATTGACCGGAGCGTAATCGATCGTCACGCCCAGTACGCTGGCGGAGACGCTCGCGAGGGCGACGGCGAGACAGCCGGCAAAGGCCCTCGCGTTCTGCATCCGGGCTCCGCGGCCGCTGCCCCACGTCCACCGCTTGCTGCGGCGACAGTGCATGCCGTTCACCCGGGCCGGGGCACTGCCCGTGCGGCGATATTCGGGGAACCGGCTCCGCTGCTTGACTGGCTCGCGATCTCGACTGAAGTCGACCGCATAGCTCACATCCAAATCGTTACGATGGGATTCCACAACTGCGCTCATGACACTGTTCCTTCGCTTTTGAGCCCTGAGGGGCGTTTTGATGACTTCCGATTCACGCTCGTCCGCCGACCGAACGGCCGGAAACGGACACTTGATTCACTCGCTCACGATTCCTTGGCGGACCGACGCGGCATGAGCCGCGCTCGATCCTCAGACGTACTGAAAGACACCCCGACGTTCGGCGACTCGGCGGGCCTCGGCGAACAGCGACATGAGGGCGTCGCCACCCGAAACACCCGGCAGGTAGACCCAGGCACCGAGTTGGCGGGCCCAGAGTTCCTCGTCAACGCTGTCGTCAGATCCGCAGACCACCAGCAGCGTGCCGGGCCGGCCGGCGAACTCTTCGGCGATCTCCACCGTGTCACTGACGCGATCGCCCAACGGACGGGCGATGTCGACGATCACAAGCTGGTAGTCCCCATCGATCACCGACCTGAAGTCGGAGGCATCGGCGGGCATGTCGCAGGCGGAAAATCCACCGAGTTCGGACATCGTGCCGAGCCGGCCACGAAGGACCGCGTCGCCCGACACCACAAGGCTCTTGAGCACCGAACCACGTGCGGCACGGAACGCGGGAGCCTGACTCGCCAGCGACCGCACTTCATCCGACGTGATCCCAACGGCAACAACCATCATTTCACACCTCCTTATTTGCGACCGAACGAACACGGGCGATCTCGTGATGCACGGCCTTCGCCGTCAGGCATCCGCGATCGCTCGCGACAAGAGGGATCAGTTGCAGTCCGCGTGCCAAATCGCCGCGACGAACGTGCGGCTCGCAAAACGAGGCCAAAATCACGGTTCAAAACCGCTAAAAAACTTTTTTGCCGTCGGTTGCAGGCATGCGGCGGGCCTCACCACACTGGTGCCCCTCGGCTCGCGAAAAAGCCGGTCCAGCGTTGGGAAACAGCTGTTTTCCAGGGCTTTGCGCGGCTCCTCACCGTCCCGATGAGGGCTCACCAGCATGGTGGGGCAAATGGGCCCGGGCCTTGAAGCATCCTCACGCGGCCCCCTAATCTTTCCTGGCCCGTGGGCAACGCACGAACACGGAACAGGACACGAGGGTCGACATGAAGCTTGGAATCCTCTCGGGACACTATCCCGGCGTCCGCTTCAACTCGCAGATCAATCACAAGTGCTACGCCGACTGCCACGGCTACCAGTACATCTTCAACAGCTCTCCGGAGCGCGACCGACGGCGTTACTTCAGCAAGATCGAGACGATCCTCCGCTACTTCGACCCGTTCGACTGGATTTTCTGGATCGACGACGACGCCTACTTCACCGACTTTCGCATTCCACTGACGCGATTCCTTGAGGCCGCCCCGGACGCCGAGTTGGTGATCTGCAAGAGCCCCTCGACGAAGACCCTGTTCACGAAGTTCACGTCGGGATCGTTCCTCCTGAGAAACACACCCCGGGGCCATGATTTCCTCCGCGGAGTGCTGGCGGTCGATCTCGCGGCCGTGAAGGCGGCGTGGCGTGACGACCTGGGCTACTTCACCCGCAGCGAGCAGGACGCCATGGTGCACCTCGTCGAGACCGATCCACGGTTTGGCGGCAACTTCTGCCGCATCCTCGACCACAACTGCTTCAACAACCGGGATTTCGAGTACCGTGCGTCGCTCGACGAGCATTTTCTCGTCCACTTCGCGGGCCGCACCAAGCAGCAGTCGATGGAGGAGTTCGCCACGCGACTCAGCGCAAACCGCTACCTCACGCCGGAAAGTTGGCTCTCACAGCTACGGATCGTCGAGCCCACCAAGTCCGACGAGTCGGTGTGACTGTGAACCGCGGCCGGGAGCCGCCACGCCGATGGCCGCCACGATGCCTTTCTCATCACTGCCCCTGCCCGGTCCGGCCTCCGCGGGACTGCTCTCATTCGCGGCCCCTGCCGCGGCCTGCGATCATCTCTTCAACCCGACCGTCTTCCGTTCCTCCACCGGCGTTGTCTGCTTGTTTCGTGGCGTGTCGGCCGACGGAACGCGGCGGGTGTTTCGCTGCGAACTTGCGGAAGACTTTCGGCCCATCGGTGTGCCCGTCGACTGGACGGCGGAACTGGCGGCGCGGGGTGAAGCGCCGGCCTGGGTCGCCGACCCGCGAGCGTTCTCGTTTCAAGGCAAACAGTTCGTCACCTTCAACACGGGCCACAGCCGACGACCCAACGAACTGTTCGTGGTCGAGGTCAACGACGCGGGCCGGCCGACCGCGGCTCCGCTGCCGGTGCACCTGCCGACAGGCCGACGCTTGATCGAGAAAAACTGGGGATTCTTTCCCTGCGGCGACCGGCTGTTCGCGATCTACACGCTCGACCCGCTCGAGATCCTGGCCTGCACGTTCGTCGAAGGCCGCCTCGTCTGCGAGCCCGCCTGGCGGCACGACTGGCTGGCCGACCACATCCGCTCGCCCTTCGGCCCGCTCCATGGCGGCTCGTCTCCGTGCATGCTCGACGGCCGTCTCGTCACCGTTTTCCAGAGTCGCAGCCGCGGGGACGACGGCTTCGAATATGCCGGCAACATGCTGGAACTCGAGCCCGGAGCGCCGTTCGCCCCCCTGGCCGCCGGACCATGGCCGCTGTTCGCCCTCGACGACGAGGAGCGACGAATGCAACCGGATCACAAGCTCAACGCCCGCGTAACGCACTGCCTCTATCCGGCGGGTCTCGTCGCCGGCCCGGGAATCGGCCGGTTCTCGATCACCTATGGCATCAACGACTTGGCCTGCGGGTATCGCACCTACGACGCGGCGGATGTTTTCAAGCGGCTTGTGCCGCTCACCCGCATCGCTGGTGTTCGCGAACTGCACGCACCACCCGCCGTCCCCATGCCCAGATCGGCCGCAGTGCGCACGTTCCACTGGCAACCTCGCCGGGCCATCCTCGGCACTCCCGCCGAACTCGACTCCGGTCGCTTCGTGTTTGGTAACGTAGGCGACTCGCTTCAGCGGCACCTCACCGCCGCCCTCTTTGGGATGCACACCCTCCATGCCGAGCAGGGCTCGCGGCGGCTCCTTGGCGCCGGCTCGATCGCTCATCGCGCCCAGCCCGGCGACGTGATCTGGGGCAGCGGCTTCAAGGATCAGCCGCTCGCCCTGACCGAAGCTGAGAAGGCGTCGATCGAGGTTCGCGCGGTCCGTGGCCCACTGACGGCGGAGTATCTCTCCCGAAACGGTGTCGCAGTGCCGCCCGACGTGCCCTTCTTTGATCCCGGCCAGCTCGTGGGGGAGATCCTTCCCGACGAAATCGCCGCCTGCCGCCGGGCATCGCCGCCGCCCCGCGGACTGCTGCTCGTCCCGCACTACAAAGACACGGCCGTGTGGCTCGACCGATTCAGTGCGGTCGACCGTCGCTTCCGCAGCGTCGACTGCGATCTGTACGTGATGCTTCGCGAGATGCTCGCGGCCGAACTGGTCGTCTCCAGTTCCCTGCACGGCATCATCCTGGCAGAGGCCTTGGGCGTGCCGGCGGTGCTTCTGCGGCCCCCGGCATCGGAGCCGTTCGCCAAGTTCGAGGACTACTATCTCGGAACCGGCCGAACTGCGTTTCCCGTGATCGATGATCCCGACGAGGCGGCGCGGGTGCGGCTCGCAACGCCGGCGCGGCTGCCCCTGGAGTGGCGCCGCTCTGTCCCCTCCACCCAAAGCCTCGAGGCGCGTGGGCTCACGGTTCCCATCCTGCCGCTCAGTGGCCCGATCGCATGCCCGACGAATGCGGCCGAGCTGCTCCTTGAGATCGGCCGGTTCGCCGGTGGCCGATTCGTGGTGAACGTGAGCCTGGCCGAGCCGGGGGCCGCGCGGCTCGTCTTCTCCGTAGCCGGCGACCTCCTCCACGACGTGGTCCTGTCGTCGGACGCCGCGGCGTCCGTATTCATCACCTTCGACGGCCGCACGCTGGAGGAGCGGGGCGGCCTCGTGCTGCTCGGCGTGACGCCGGTCGGCAGTGGCGTGGCCGCGCGGGTGCGGCTCGACACAGACTTTCCACCCGACAA
Organism: Planctomicrobium piriforme; assembly: GCA_945869735.1. Classification (GTDB taxonomy): domain Bacteria; phylum Planctomycetota; class Planctomycetia; order Pirellulales; family UBA1268; genus QWPN01. The sequence continues at coordinate 10,110 of CAMBPQ010000012.1, read as the reverse complement.
CTGCCCTGAGACGCCAAGCGGCGGTGCGGCGCCGCGGCCGGCTCTGTCATAATCAGCTTCTTTCCGGCAGTCGCCGGTCTCGCGCTGGAACGAGCATGCGAATCGTCGCCCTCATCGCCGTCTTCAATGAACGCCGCTTCATCGCCGGCTGCCTCGAGCACCTCTTCGCGCAGGGGGTGGAGGCCTACGTGATCGACAACGGCTCGACCGATGACACCGCCGAGATCGCCCGCCGCTATCTTGGCCATGGGCTCGTCGGCATGGAGTCGCTCAAGCGGACGGAATACTTCAGCCTGCAGCGGGTGCTCACCCGCAAGCAGGAACTCGCCGCGACGCTCGATGCCGACTGGTTCATCCACCACGATGCCGACGAAATCCGCACGGGGGCGAAGCCCGGCCAGACCCTCGCCGCCGCACTCGCCGAGGCCGATGCCGCGGGGGCCAACGCCGTGAACTTCCTGGAGTTCACGTTCACGCCCACGCAGGAAGCGCCCGACCACGACCACCCCCGGTTTCGCGACACCATGCGGTGGTACTACCCGTTTCTTCCCAGGTTTCCCCATCGCCTCAATGCCTGGAAACGGCAGGACACGCCCGTGAATCTCGTCGACTGCGCCGGCCATGAGGTCAGCTTCTCCGGCCTGCACATGCACCCGGAGTCGCTCCCTCTTGAGCACTACATGTTCTTGAGCGCGGCCCATGCCGTCGAGAAGTTTATCGAGACGCGAACATACGATCCGGCGATGATCGCCAAGGGCTGGCATCGCTGGCGGTCACGGCTCACGCCCGAGGACATCTGCCTCCCGGCGGCGACCCAACTCAAGGAACGCCGGCCCGGCGAGCCTCTTTGCCCAAGGCATCCGCGGACGAAGCATGTGCTCGACCCGGCGGCCAGAGTCGGCGGCGCCACATGACGATGATCACAGGCGACAAGCGCTCGGGCGTCCGGATCGCGCTGGCCCCGCTTGAGGTCCGCGCTAACACCTTCGTGCGGGCGTTCACTGAGTGTCTGCGTGCCGGCGGATTCGACACCGTCGCCTATGGCTACGAGCCGGAGTTCCCACCCGGCACCGACGTCGTGATCTTCCACTGGCCCAACCGGTTCTTCGCACCCGCGTCGGACGCTGCGGCAGAAGCGGCGGAGCAACTGCTTGCCGCGTGGCGATCGGCCCGCGCCGCGGGCACGCGGTTTCTCTGGGTTGCCCACAATGTGCATCCGCATGACTCGGCACCGCAACGCCATGCCCTCACCCGCGACTTCATCGCCTGCCTCGACGGCATCATCCATCTGTCGCATGACTCCCGCGACGCGATCGACGCCGCCCATCGACCGGCCGTCGCGTGGGAGTTGGTCACGCGACACGGCCACTACCGCGATCTATTTGTAACGCCGGTCCGCCCGTGGCCGTCGCGTGATTCCGGGATCCGACTGGGCTATGTCGGTCGCGTACGTCCTTACAAGAATCTCGAGAGCCTGCTCGCCTGCTCGGCAGAGATCGCCGTGCCCGACCTCCGAATGATGATCGCGGGTTTCCGTCACGACGAGGCCTATGCGGCGAAGGTCGAGGCGCTGGCCGCCGGCCGGGCGGACGTCCGCCTCGACCTCAGGAGCAGCTTTCTGTCCGAACCCGAACTCGAAGCCGCGATCGACGACTGCCACGCACTCGTCCTGCCGTATCGGTGCATTCTCAACAGCGGCTCGGCGCTTCTCGCGCTCTCCCGCGATCGGCCCGTCCTCGCACCAAGACTGGGCGGTCTGCAGGAAATCCAAAACCGTGTCGGTGACCACTGGTTGCGACTCTACGATGGCGACCTCACTCCGGCCACGCTCGGGTCGTTCGTCGCCCTTCTCCGGAGTCACGACGGCGGCCGGTGTGACCTCTCGGCCTACGAATGGGGACCGATCGGCGCGGAGTTGTGTTCCTTTATCGACGAGGTCGTGTGACGATGCAGCCACCAGACGCGGCCGGCGCCGCCTACCATCCCGTGCGGTACTGGCGGCAGGAAGATGTGGCCGGCCCGCAGAACTTCGGCGACTACCTGACAGAACTATTCCTGGAAGAGCTCTTCGTCCTGCCCTCGTGGCCCGCCGATGCCTACTACCTCGTCGGCAGCGTGATCCGTGATCAGCGAATCCGCCGCACACTCGCCGAGCTCCACGTCGACCTCGACAGGGGCAGCGTGGCGTTCTGGGGATGTGGCCTGCGCGGCCCCGAGGGGTTGTCGGTGGAGGGCCGGTCGCGAGCAACCTTCTTTGGCGTCCGCGGACCGCTCACCCGCGATGCGCTGGCTCTCCCCACCGACACGGTCATCGGTGATCCCGGTCTACTCCTTCCGCTGCTCGTGGAGAAGCCGTCCGTCGGCCACGGGCGCACGGTCTGCGTCACCCACTTCCACGAGCCTCGGCTGCCCGCGGACATCAAATCACAGACTGGCGTCGATGACGTCGTCTCGGCGGCCATCCCCCCGTTGCTGCCGCACCTCCGCGAGATCATCCGGCTGATCGCTGGCGCCGACTTCGTGCTCAGCGGCTCGTTGCATGCCGCCATCGCCGCCTGTGCCTACGGCGTGCCCTTCGCATTTTTCGATTCGGGGCACGTCGACGTCCCCTTCAAGTGGGACGACTTCGCGGCCTCCATAGGCATCCTGCCCTTGTTCGCCCGAACCCTCGCCGAGGGCCGCGCGATCTATGGCGACGTACTCGCGGCTACGTGCCGGCCACCGGCCCTCTCACCGCTCCTGCATGCCGCCCCGTTCCAGGTCCTGCCCGACATGCTCCTTCGGGCACTCGTGCACGACGGGTGGTGCGATGCACCGGCCGTCGCCGAGGCGCTGGCCCGGATGCAGCCGCTGGCAGCGGCTGCAAAGCAGACGCAGCGCGAGGCGCAGGATCGATGGCTCGACCGGGAACGGCTGCGTTTCGAGGCCCGCCGCGCCGCGTCCGCAGGCTGAGGGCGAAGCTCCACGCGTCGCTCACGCGGTTACGCTTCCTGAGCCGGAGGCCGTAGAAGGCCTCGAGCGCATCCGTTTTTTTACAGCGGCGAGATCTCACCTTGGAGGAGGTAGGCAAGGGGGTCGGCGAATGCTCGAGGAGCCTCGGGCGTATCCTCGCTCCAGCGACGAGACTTTTGCCGCCCCTGAGCCGGCGTTCCACATACGTTGGATGCGGTCTAGGCGACGGGAAATCCTAACGACTCGACATAGGCGACATCATCGGGATCGAAGTGGTCGAGACCGTGCGCGCGGAAGCGGCCGATCGACTCGGGCGCTTCCGCGCGCCCGATCAGGCTGGCGGATGGCTGCCCAGGCATGCCCAGGAACTCGAAGAGGGTGTGAATGCCAGCGGCGGGATCGCCGGAGAGCTCCTCAAGCTTGATAAACAGGAATCGCGACGGCATGACGGCGGCCGCGGCGAGCACGCGGCGATGCGAGGCGCACCAGAAACTGAGCATGTACCGGGGGGTGGGCTCGAACGGGCGGCCCAGGTAGGACTGCCCCCACCTTCTTGCCTGGTTGCTGTTGACGCTGTAGGCCATGTCGAGCCCGTTTCGACTCATGAAGACGTATCGCATCCGCGGCAGCGCACGGGCGAGCCGCGGCAGCACGACATGCGTGTTGGGCTCCTTCCAGCCCCAGCGGCCTGCGGGCAGAGGGCCGCTCCGCTCGGCCAGCAGCGTCGCAGCCCGCTCCTGCATCCACTCGGCGGAGTGCGGCGGGTTATCGTGCCTCGCTATCTCCTCGATCAGTGCAACGTCCGCCCGCTCGAACCGGACGTCGCCCACCATCCGCTGCACCAGGATGCCGAGCAGCCGGTCGACCTCGTCGTCGGGGCATTCCTGGATTCCTGGCCTGTTGAACAGCAGGCTGTACCAGCGGTTGTCGAGGGCCGCATTGAGGTCTTCCCCGATGAAATATCCGCATTCAAGGAGCAGCGCGGCGATCAGCCGCGTGCCGCTGCCCCCCACGCCGCCGACGACGACCGGGTCGTCATGCTTCCCTAGAAGGGCCATTGGCCCCGTCGCGTCGTCTTCTCGCACGACCCAATCCCTTCGCGTCGTCAACCGCGTCTTCATTGCCGCCACGTCTGATTCGTAAGATGCTATCACACCGTTGCGAAGGACCTGGTGGTGCGGACCGCCGCGCCACATGAGCAGCCCCGTCGCAGCCTTGCCCGAGGAGAGTAATTGTGTCCGTGCGTTTCGTGTTTCACGTCGGCCCGCACAAGACCGGCACGACCAGCGTGCAGGTAACGCTGCACGCGAATCGCGACCGGCTTCTGAGGGATGGCGTGCTCTATCCGCCAACGCTGCCTGGCGCCGAGCATTTCACCAGCCACGCCGCCCTGACGAGTCTGCTCGCCCGCGGGAAGACGAGCGAGTTCTGGGACTGGCTCCAGGAGACCCGCCAAACGGCGGAGGATCGAGGCTGCCACACCGTCTTCCTTTCGAGCGAAGGCTTCTCGGCGAAGCGGGTCTCTGTGCCGCTGGCGCAGGTCGTCCGTCGCATTCGCCACGGCATGCGGAGCGAGTGCCGGCTGATCTACATGAAGCGGTCGCTCCCAGCGGCGGCCTATTCGATGATGGTGCAGCGGCTCCACAACCAGGCCGGTTTCCTGCACGGCTTCGAGCACGACCTGCGGGCCTGGGCCCGGATGTTCGCGGCGCAAAAGCAGGGCGAAGAGCAGTTCTTCCAGCGGCTCGGGGCCGTGCTGCCGCAACTCGAGACGGTGCCGCGGCCCGAGATGACGGCGCGGCTGCTGGCGATCGGAACCGACCGCTCCTTTCCGGACATCGTCACGGGTGAGGAGGGCGTTTCCGCCGCCAAGTTCGCCGGCACGCCGGCGGTGCTGTTGTCGTACACGCTGCGTGTCATGGAGATCGTCGCCCACGGCGGCACCATGGCTTCCCCCCAGACACACCTCGCGGCCGTAGCCCTGATCGCGTCGTTGAAACTCGACGATGAGGCGTTCGCCGCGCTGCTCTGCGACTTTGAGGTGGCCGCCCGCCGCGAGATCGCGCTTGGCATCGAGGATCACGCGCAGACCGCGACGTCGGACGGGCTATTCGACCGGCTCAAGCGGGCCTTCCGGATGCTCGTGCCGCTCGCCCCTTGAGTGGTCGACGGCGGCCGCATTGCTCGCGGCCGCTGACCGCGGATACCATGCCAGAAGTCGCGGGCAGGCATCGCCCCGAAGGAAGGAAGCATGCACCACCCCCGATTGTCGATCATCGTCAACTTCCACAACATGGGCCGCGAAGCGGCTCGCGTGCTCCACACGCTCTCCTGCCGCTACCAGCGCGGCGTCGCGGCGAACGCCTACGAGGTGATCGCGATCGACCACGGTTCATCCAAACCGCTCGATCCGGCGATGGTCCGGTCTCACGGCCCCAACTTCCGGCTCGTCACCCATACCCTAGGCACCGTTCCGACGTCACCGGCCGCCGCGATCAACGCCGCGGCGGCCGACTCGGCCGGTGACGCCATCGCTGTCTGCATCGACGGAGCACGGATGCTCAGCCCCGGGATCGTGCGCTTCACGCTCGCGGCGCTCGAGGCCTTCGTCGATCCCGTGGTCGCAACGCTCGCGTGGCACCTTGGACCCAAGCTCCAAAACCACTCGATGCTCGAGGGCTATGACCAGTCGGTCGAGGACCGGCTGTTGGAGTCGATCGACTGGCGCGGCGACGGCTACGAGCTGTTCACTGTGTCGTGCCTCGCGGGATCGTACTCAGGCGGCTGGTTCCTGCCGATCGCCGAGAGTAACTTTCTGACGGTGCGTCGCGGCACCTACGACCGACTCGGCGGGTTCGACGAGCGGTTTCATGAGGCGGGCGGAGGCCTCGTCGGGCACGACTTCTACCGGCGGGCCTGCGAGGCCACCAGCGACCTCGCGCTGCTCATCGGCGAGGGCACGTTTCACCAGTACCACGGCGGCGTGGCGACCAACGTTCCCGAAGACCGCCATCCGTACCAACGTTTCCACGCCGAATACGTCCGCATCCGCGGCGAGGCGTTCGCGGCGCCGTCAACGCGGGCGTGCTACCTCGGCACGGTGCCGCCCCAGTGCCTGCCGTTTCTCGCGCTGTCGGCGGAGCGGGCGCTGGCGGAGCGGCCAGCCACTGTCGGACACGGCTCGTGACACGCCACGCCCTCCTCGTGCTGGGCATGCACCGTAGCGGCACGTCCGCATTGACGCGGGTGCTTGGTCTGATGGGTGCCGCGCTGCCACATGATCCGATGCCCCCCACGGCGGACAATCCCCAGGGCTACTGGGAATCGCAGCGCATCGCCCGCCTCAACAACCGTCTCCTCGAGTCGGCGGGCACTGATTGGAGTAACGATGCGGCGATCCCGCCGGAATGGTTCGCCGACCCCTGCCGAGCCGGCGACCGTGAGGAGGCGATCGCCCTGCTCGCGGACGAGTTCGCCGCGGCCCCCTCGATCGTGCTCAAGGATCCCCGCATCTGCCGGCTGATCCCGTTCTGGAAGACGGTGCTCGACGCCGCGGGCTTCGAGACGCGGGCCGTGCTCGCGCTTCGCGATCCGCTCGAGGTGGCCCGATCCCTCGCGGCCCGGGCGGCAGACCCGGCGTTCAGCCCCGCTGCGATCCCCGACTCTGCACGGGGGCTGCTGCTCTGGCTGCGCTACGTGCTCGACGCGGAACAGCATAGTCGCGAACTCACGCGACACGTGATCGACTACGCCGATCTGCTCCGGGACTGGCGGACGACCCTCGAGCCACTGCGCGGCATCGCGGGCCTCTCCCGGCTCCCGGCCGACACGACTGCCACCATCGACGCCTTTCTCGATCCGACGCTCCGGCGACAGGTCCGCGACGACACGGGCCGCGAAGGCGGGACGGTACCGCCCGGGCTCGCTCGGCTCAGGTCGCTGCACGAGGCAATGAAAGGCAGGCCCGAGCAGGCAACTGCCGCATGCGATGCGGCACGGGCCGACCTCGACAGGCTCAGCCTCCTGCATTCCTCGGCGCAAACTGACCGCGAACCGCACGTCGCTGGCGACACCCGAGCCGCGGCGATTCTCGCCGGCATGGAAACGGCCTATCCCGCCTTGCCGCGCACGGGTCGGTCGATTCTCTTCCTCTCGGGAAGCCCACATAGCATCGGCCACGTGTATCGTGTGCTCCACCCGCTGCAGGCGCTCGCCGAGCATGGCTGGCGAACCGCGTGGCTGCCCGTCGACTCACCCGCTGCCCTCACCAGGCTCGAAACCACCGACCTTGTGACGGTCTTTCGCTGCCCATGGATCCCCGCACTGGGGGCCATCGTCGCCGCGTGTCGGCTGCGGGGCATCCCCGTTGTTCACGACATCGACGACCTGATCTTCGAGCCCAACTTGATGGAGGCAGGCGCGTTTGGCTACCTCGACACGCTTCCAGACGTCGAACGGCGACGGTGGATCGCCGTGGCGGCCGACTACCGTCGGGCTCTCTGCGAAGCAGACGCCGCTGTGCTGACAACGCCTCCGCTCGCGGCAGCGGCTCAGCCGCACTGCCCGCGGGTCGCCGTGCTGCCCAATGCCCATTCACCCGCCATGTTCGCAGCCGCGGCGGTGGCCCGCTCCATCCCGAAGCCCTCAGCGGTCGATGGCAGGCCGCGGCTTGGATTCGCGAGCGGCACACCGACGCACCAGCGAGATTTCGCGGTGATCGCACCGGCCCTCGCCCGCTTGTTCATGTCTCGGCCCGAGCCGCTGCTCACCATCGTCGGGCATCTCGATATCGGTGCGTTCCCGGCGCTCGGCGACTATGCGGATCGCATCGAGTTGCGGCCGCATGTGCTGTTTGACCGGCTGCCTGAGGAGGTGGCGCGGTTCGACATCAACCTGGCTCCTCTCGAAGTCGGCAATCCATTCTGCGAGGCGAAGAGTCCGATCCGGTGCACGACGGCGGCAACCGTTGCAGTGCCCACGGTGGCGTCGCCGACGGCGCCTCTTCGTGCCGCACTGATCGACGGCGCGACCGGCTTCCTCGCGGCGGATACCGGTGAGTGGGAGAGGGCCTTTGACCGTCTCCTCGACGACCCGTCGCTCCGGCAGCGGATGGGCGAGGCGGCGCACGCGGCGCTGCTCAAACGCATGGGGTGGCCCGTGTGGAGCGGGCTGGCCGAGGACGTGTACGCGGCCGTGCTCCGCGAGCATGTTCGAGCACCACGCAATCTGGATCAGACGCCCTCACGTGATTCCATTTCAAGCTGAATCAACACAGCTGGCCTGCCACTCCCCGCACCAGTCGCTGTCGCGTGTGTGGGGCCAGAGACCGACATGCACCAGCTTGTCGTCCTGGATCGGTGGCATCGCGGGCGGCATGCGCCGGCACTGGCCCCAACCAAGAGTCTTTTCTCCGACCTTCTCCGGCTGCCAGTGCAGGCACGTGGCGCAGGCATGACCGGACTGTGGGAGCGAACCTTGGATGTCCATGCCCAGAGTGTAGGCTCTCTCCCATGGCAGAGACATTCTTCCAAGTCACCAACACGCTGGCCCTCGTAGCCTGGGTTGCCTTAGTGCTCTTTCCGGCCAAGAGGCTCGTGTCAGGCGTGCTCTGTGCCGTGGTCGTTCCCGGGCTCCTCGCCTTGTCGTATGCCGGTGTGATCGGCTGGAAACTCGCCTCGAATGGCCCGCCGCCGGGTGACGTCATGACGCTCGGGGGCCTGCGGGAAGTGTTCCGCGACGACTGGGTCTTCGCCGCCGCGTGGGCCCACTACCTGGTCTTCGACATGGTCGTGGGGGCCTGGATCGCCAGGGATAGCGTGAGGCTCGGGATGCCCTGGCTCCTCCGAACGGTGGCGCTCGTGCTCACGTTTGTGTCTGGGCCCGTGGGGTTGCTCGTGCACCTGCTGGCTCGGGGAGTGCTGCGGCGAATGGCCAGCGTCGAGTAGCGCACCGACATCAGGCGGGCCGGGAGAGCATTCCCGTCGCCCCCTCCGGTTGTGCTACCTTAAAAGCCTGTCGCCGCTCCCACCACGCCAGGAGAGACCTCGATGCGAACCGGCAATCCCGCTCTGAACGACAAGACGTTCGAGAACTTTGGCGTCTACGGCCGGGATCTCTCCGCCGAGCAATCACCGGCCGGCACGATGACGATCAATGGAACCGCCCAGAAGACCACGTTCCTGCTTCTGTTGGCGATGGGGGCTGCCTGCTTCACATGGTCGAAGACTTTCTCGGCCGTCGAAGCTGACCCGACTGCCGCGATGCCGTGGGTCTTCGGTGGCCTCCTTGTCGGAGCGATCACGGGCCTTGTGATCTGCTTTAAGCACACCTGGGCCCCTGCACTGGCCCCTGTCTACGCCTTAGCTGAAGGGCTGTTTCTGGGTGGCGTGTCAGCATCGCTGGAAGCCCAATACCCGGGAATCGTCATTCAGGCCGTCGGCGGCACGTTCGGCACGTTGGGCGGCCTCCTGCTCGCCTACCAGTCTGGGCTCATCCGGGCGACAGAGAACTTCAAGCTCGGCATCGTGGCGGCGACGGGCGGGGTGTGCCTCGTGTATTTGATCTCCATGATTGGGAGTTTCTTCGGATTCCCGATTCCCTACATCCACGCCGCTGGCCCGATTGGCATCGGCTTCAGTCTCGTCGTGGTCGTGATCGCGGCCCTAAATCTGGTGCTGGATTTCGACTTCATCGAGCAGGCGGCCGAGCGCGGGGCACCAAAATACCTGGAGTGGTACGGCGCCTTCGCCCTGATGGTCACGCTCGTCTGGCTCTACATGGAGATCCTGCGGCTCCTGTCGAAGCTCAGGAGCCGGGACTAGGACGCATCCATCTTCGGAGCGTCACTCGACCGAAAAGTTGCAGCGACTACTTGGTGGACCTGCCCTTTGAAAGACCCCACGGCGTAAGCGGGGCGGCAGATCGGCCGTCCCAGTCGGGCCATCCGCGAGAGCATTGCGAGCAGCGTCGCTTCGAAAAGTCTTTGGTCCTTCGGGGAACTTTGTGGGCGTGGGGTTGCCCATGCAGTGCGCCCGTGGGGTCGCGGGCGAAACGGTGCCGGATTGGTTCACCGGCGGTGACATGCTCGCCGCCGGCTCCTCACGATCAAGAATCGGTTCGATCATCCGTGCAGCTTGCCTCCCGTCAGGAAGCCCCAAG